>DASTYE010000193.1:0-28615 GCA_035765135.1 Gemmatimonadaceae bacterium
CATGCAGCTCATCGCGCACCTCGAGGGAGGAAAAGTCGCGCCCGGCCCTCGAGAGTACGGACGTGCCGAGCTCGAGGTGATCGCGCCGGACGGGATCTTCGGAGGGTTTGGGGAGGGCGAACGCGCGACGGTGTGGATGAGCCACGGCGATCACGTCGAGACACCACCGCCCGGCTACGATGTCACGGCGCGAAGCGAGACGGTGAAAGTCGCCGGCATGCGGCATCGCACCAAGCCTGTCTTCGCCGTCCAGTTCCACCCGGAGGTCGCCCACACGCCGCGCGGCGGCGAGGTCATCGCCAACTTTCTCTTCGAGATCTGCCATGCCGAGCCGACTTGGACGGCCGGGGCGTTCATCGAGGACGAAGTCGCGAAGGTCGCGAAGCAGGTCGGGAAGTCGCGCGTGATCTGCGGGCTGTCGGGCGGTGTGGACTCATCGGTGGCCGCCGTACTCGTGCACCGCGCGATCGGCGAACAGCTCACCTGCATCTTCGTCGACACCGGACTGCTGCGGCTCCATGAGCGCGAGCAGGTGGAGCGCACCTTCCGCGCGCATCTCGGCATCGACCTCGTGACCGTCGACGCGAGCGAGCGATTCCTCGCCGCGCTCGCCGGCGTCAGCGACCCGGAAGAGAAGCGAAAGCGCATCGGCCACACCTTCATCGATGTGTTCGAGGACGCGGCCGAACAGGCCGGGCACGATGCAAAGTTTCTCGTGCAGGGGACGCTGTACCCCGACGTGATCGAGTCCGTCTCTCCGCGCGGGGGCCCGTCGGTAACGATCAAGACGCACCACAACGTGGGCGGCCTGAAGCCGGGGATGAAGTTCGAGCTCGTCGAGCCGCTGCGTGAGCTGTTCAAGGATGAGGTGCGTCAGGTCGGTCGCGAGCTGGGACTACCCGAGGAAATCGTCGGGCGGCACCCGTTCCCCGGTCCGGGTCTCGCGATCCGGGTGCTCTCGGACGTCACGCGCGACAAGCTCGACACGCTTCGTCAGGCAGACGCGATCTACCTCGAGGAGATTCGCGAAGCGGAGCTCTACGACGACATCTGGCAGGCCTTCGCCGTCCTGCTTCCCGTGAAGAGCGTGGGCGTGATGGGAGATTATCGGACCTACGCGAACGTCGTCGGATTGCGCGCGGTAACGAGCCGCGACGGCATGACGGCCGACTGGTACCCGTTCCCTCACGAGGTGCTGGCGCGCATCTCCAATCGGATCATCAACGAGGTGCGGGGCGTGAATCGCGTGGTGTACGACGTCAGCTCCAAGCCGCCGGCGACGATAGAGTGGGAGTAGGAGTGGTGTTGGGTAACGGCAGAGATGACAGAGTTCAGAATACAGATTTCAGAATTCAGCAACGACGACGGGCAGCCACTCATTGGCTGCCCGTAGCTTTTCTGAGTTCTGAAATCTGTTTCTGAACTCTGTCATCTTTGCCGTTAACGCGAAACCCAGCGTTGCTACACCCCCTTCTCCTGCAGCAACGCCATGAACTCGCCAGAAGTCTTGAGACGCATCAACCGCTCCGGGACGTCGGTCTCCTTCGAGAACTGAGCGATCTTTCCCAGCACCGGGAGATACTGGTTCGAAACTTCGAGCGGTGGGGCGACGATCAAAAAGAAGAAATGCACCGGCTTCTCGTCGATTGCCTTGAAGTCGATGCCCTCGCTCTTGCGACCGAATGCCACGCGGAGCTTGCTGACGACCAGTGAACGGCAGTGCGGGATCGCGATCCCTCGGCCGATCCCGGTGGAGCCGAGATTCTCGCGCCGCTTCAGCATCTTGAAGAGCATGCTCTCCGACTTCTCGTCGAGGGCGAGCAGCCCGATCAGCTCCTTGAGGATCTCATCCTTCGTATTTCCCTCGAGCGCGAGCTTGATCGCGTCTTCCGAGAAGAATTCTCGCAGTTCCATGAATGAGCGCGCGCGGCGCGCAGATAGGGTGACTCGACAGTGCCGCGCAACATACCCGAGTCTGTAAGCTCTGTCAAATCATGTCGTTGCACGCATTTCGCCGCAGCGTTAGCTTGCAGTGCACATGTCCTTTCCCATTCCGCTTCCGTATCGCGTCCCGCTGTACCTCGCGCCCATGGCCGGCGTCTCGGAATCTCCATTCCGCCGGCTCTGCCGCCGCTTTGGGGCCGACGTCGTGGTCACCGAGTTTCTCTCCGCTGAGGGAATTCGGCGCGAGAACGAGGCGACCCTCGCCAAGCTGCGCTTCGGCGCGGACGAGCGGCCGATCGGTGTGCAGATCTTCGGAGCCGATCCGAACGCGATGGGCGCCGCCGCCGCGCTCGTTACCGACGTGTTCGCGCCCGAGTTCATCGATATCAACTTCGGGTGTCCGGTCAAGAAGGTCGTCCGCCGCAATGGCGGCTCTGGCTGCCTCAAGGACCTGACGCTCGTCGAGCAGGTCATTCGCGCCGTGTCACGATCGACGCACCTTCCGGTCACCGTGAAGGTCCGCAGCGGATGGAGCGAGGAGCTGCGCGATCCGGTCGCGATCGCCCTCCGATGCCAGGACGCCGGCGCGCGCGTGCTCACCCTGCACCCGCGCACCAGAACGCAGATGTACACGGGCGCGGCCAACTGGGACGAGATCGCGGCGGTCGTCCAGGCGCTCGAGATCCCGGTGCTTGGAAACGGCGACATCAAGACCGCGGACGATGCCCTGCGCATGCACCACCACACGGGCTGTGCGGGGGTCATGATCGCGCGCGGGTCATTCGGACAGCCGTGGATCTTCACGCAGGCTCGAGCGCTCCTGGAGGGCAGGGAACCCGTCTCGGCGCCGCCCATCGAGGAGCGCTTCGCGATCGCCATCGAGCACGCGAAGATGGCCGAAGCCTACGAGAACGATCCCCGCGGCGCCGCGATCGAATTCCGAAAGCACCTCGGCTGGTACGTCAAAGGCATTCCGCATTCCGCCGACCTGAGGCGCCAGCTGCACGCCGTAGAGTCGCTGAGCGAGGTCGAGACGATCTTCGGCTCGTATCTGGACGCGATGAGACGCGACGCATTCTCCGATGTGGAGACGCCCGGCGCGGACCCGGTGGCGCGGGAGACCGTTCCGGCGTGAACCGCGAGCGGGCGCTCGAGCTCTTGCGGCGGGTCGCACGCGGAGAGACGCCCGCTGAGTTGGCCGTCGATGCGCTCACGGTCTCGCCGCTCGAAGATCTCGGGTTCGCGACGATCGACCACCATCGCGCCCTGCGGCACGGATATCCCGAGGTCATCCTCGCAGCTGGCAAGACCACGGAGCAGGTGGTCGAAATCGCTCACCGGATCGGCGCTCGGGGCGATGGGTTCCTCGTCACGCGAGCCGACGCGAGCGCTCGTGAGGCGCTCCGCGAGCGGTTTCCCACTGTCGAGATAAACGACTTGGGAAGAACGGCTTATCTCGCTCCTGATAAGCCAGTTCCTCAGGGGAAGGGAACCGTCCTCGTCGTCACTGCTGGCACGAGTGACCTGCCCGTCGCCGAGGAAGCCGCGGTGACATCGCGGGCCCTGGGAAATTGCGTCGAGCGGCTCACGGATGTCGGCGTCGCGGGAATCCACAGACTGCTCACGCGGAGCGATGTGCTGACTCGCGCGAGCGTCGTGATCGTGGTCGCCGGAATGGAAGGCGCGCTGCCGTCGGTCGTCGGAGGAATCGTGCGCGTTCCGGTGATCGCCGTTCCGACGAGCGTCGGATACGGCGCGAGCTTCGGCGGTATCGCCGCGCTCCTCGGGATGTTGAACAGTTGCGCTGCCGGCGTGACTGTCGTCAACATCGACAACGGATTCGGCGCCGCGTATGCAGCCTCACGCATCACTCATTCGTAGCATCGCTCGCCATCGCTGGGCCTCCATAGCGGCGGCCGCGCTCTGGATCGCGGCCGCCGCGTCGTTCGTGGACCCCGCGGCTCGGGTCCTGCTCGCGGACGGGTCCCCCCTCACATGGCCGGCGCTGGGCGCATTGATCGCCGGGCTCGCGCTCGTCACCGCGATCGCGACCGGATCGGTCCCTCTGCCGATCCGGCGTGCGCTTCCCGTTCTCCTCGCCGTCCTGTCCGCTCCGGTATTCATGCTCGTCATCGCCAGTGGCGGCATGGGCTCGCCGGCGCTGACCCTCGTTGGGCTCCTCCTCATGGCGGCCACGGCGACATTAGGCTTCCGGACTGGAGCGGTCGCCGTCGCGGTGGCGGTTGTCGCCCTCGCGGCGGGCGACGCCGCCCTCGGGCGCGCGCCCGATGTCGCGGCGGTGTTGACCGGCACCGCTTTGCTCGCCGCGATCGCCGTCGGTCCTCTCTGGTACGCCAGGCGAATGGCGCGTGATGTGGAGGCCGACCGTCAGCGGATGCGTCGCGTTCAGGGATTCCTGCATCGTCGTCCCACGCCTCGTGGCTCGACGGCGGTCGCGAGTGATTTGAGAGGTGAAGCGGTTTCCGAGCGGGACGCGGCGATCGGCATGGTGCACCTGCACATTGCCAGTCGCTACCTCCGGGACATTCGCGACAGTCTTTGCGCCGATGAAGTGATTTATTGGCGGCTGTCGGAGGAAGACGAGCGCATGGAGCCGGCGGCCTGGTCCACGGTGGCGCCTGACGAGCCCGCGCTGTTTCCGGAGCGGGAGGGAGTGCCACTGGTGCAGTGGGCAGGGCTCCAGCGCATGGCCGTGTCCGCGCAGCTCGAGCACGGCGGAGTGGTCGTCGCCGGGCCGGTCGAGGAGGGCGATCGCCTCTTCGGTGCCCTCAGTGTGACCGTGACCGGCGGGGCTGCCGTTCCGGACGAAGAGCTCAAGAACTGGGTTCGCCGGCACGGTACACACCTCGGGACCCTGCTCGGTCTGCTCGAGGTTCGTCACCTGACGGCGCGTCGGGCGGCCGACGTACGGGCCATCATCGATGCGGTCGAGCGGATTCAGGGGACCGTCGTCGTCGATGCGCTGGCGCGGGCGGTGTGCGATACCTCGCTTCAGGTCACCAGCGCCTCCCGATCGGCGTTCGTCTCGTGGGACGCAGCGTCCGGCACCGGCATCGTGCGCAGCGCCTCCGCCGCCTTCGGCGTGAGGGAAGGGTACCCGCTTGGCACCGACTCGCTCGCCACCCGTGCCTGCCGCAACGACCAGCTGTTCGTGTTCGAGGACGCGCAACGGGCCGCGCTACGCACGCCGGTGTTTGCGGAGAACGAGCCGCGACGTCGCATCGGCTCGCTGGCCGTGATCCCGCTCCGGCGAGATCACTCCGTGCTCGGCGCGATCGTGATCGAAGGAGATGCGCCTCGGCAGATCGTGGAGCGCGAAGTCGATACCGTGCGCCTCCTCGCCCGGGTTGCATCGCTGTCGCTGCGAAATGCCGAGGAGTTCTCGCGTCAACACGACCTCGCGCGCAGGGACCCCCTCACCGGGCTCGCCAACCGCCGGACGTTCGACGAGCGACTCTCGACGCTGCTGGCGGAAAGCGATCGATTTCAGCGTCCCGTGTCGCTCCTGCTCGCCGACCTCGATTTCTTCAAGCGGGTGAATGACGAGCACGGCCACGACGCCGGCGACGCGGTGCTCCGCCACGCCGCGAAAGTGCTGGGTGGAGCGCTTCGCGCGGACGTCGACCTCTGCGCTCGCTATGGTGGAGAAGAGATGGCCATCCTCCTCCCGCAGACCGATCTCGGCGGCGCGCGCGAGGTCGCCGAGCGGCTGCGCACGCTCCTGAGCTCGCAGCCGGTGCGGCTCGCCGATCGCGCGATCGGGGTCACGGCGTCGTTCGGAGTGGCTTCGTACCCGGCGAGCGTGAAGAGCCGCGATACGCTGTTCCCGGCCGCCGACCGGGCGCTGTACGAAGCCAAGCGCGGTGGGAGAAATTGCGTGAGAGTGGCAGCACCAACTGGGGCTGCCTCAACGCTTTAGAGAGTATTCCACAATCGGCGTCCCCGATTGACTGCAGGGGCGTGGATCGTTAGAATTAGTGCTACGGGGGCGACTGGCTTCGACGGGGTCGGTGAAGCCGTGGCCGCGTGCCCAGGTCCTCGAGCCCTGGTTAATCCCTCGGGACGATTCACAACTGCCAACTCTAACATGGCTCTGGCTGCGTAACTTTTAGTTATGCACCTGCCCGGTAAGAAGCTCGCCTAAGGCGTCTTCCGGGTATCGCAAATTTGGGCTGGCTCGACGTCGCGTCTCCAGGCGTTGGGTGAGATTCAGAGAGACTCATCCGGAAGTGGGCCGTCTGCCTGCCAGCGTCCGGAGACATTCAATGGCGGACTACGCACGTAGAAGCTGTGGTGGATCCATTCTCGGACCGGGGTTCAATTCCCCGCGCCTCCACTGACCTGAGAGCTTGCGGGGCAACGTCATGAGCATCTGGCGTTGCCCCGCTCGTGCCTTATGTGGTGCCTACGCACGCGCATCTTCTTGACGTCCAGAGGAGCGACACGCCCCGCTCAGAACGCGATTCTGGAGGTCACGGACACCGACCGCCCGCCCATCGGGACGACGGAGAGGCTCATCGGGAATGCCGCGTCTCGCCAGCGCTCGAAGCTGCCGATGCCGAGTCCGATGAGGCCACCGGCCGCCAGCCCAGTGGTGGCGCCAAGCAGAGCGGCGCCCGGCCGCTCCAGGCACCACCAGGAGTCGTAGCAGTGGTCCGCGCCTGAGGCGTAGCCGGCCACTCCACCGATGACCACACCAACGTAAGCGCCCCATCCCGCACTCCGGCGGCGACTGGTGCCATGGCTGACCTCGAACCGCTGTATCACCGAGCGCGGGATGGTGAGGTCACCCCTATCGCGGCGGACCACGAACGCTGAGTCGGTGACCGCGATCAGGCGTCCGACGACTACCCGCGCTGGCGGGGCGGGCGTGATTCGGACTCGCGTCCCGCGCGGAAGGGTCTGGTCGGCCTGCGCCGAAGCGACTCCCACGAGCGAGAGGAGCGCGAGCAGGACCGCAGATGTCGCTCTCATGGGTGGCCTCCGCGTGAAGACGATAGCAACATGGATGGTCCTGGTCGCGCGCGGGCTACGTCATTGTACGTAGCGACGCGGCGTCTTTTTTTTGCCGATGGCCCTCCCGTTCTGCGCACGGTTCGTGCACCCTCCCGGGCGGCTGCACCCACCTTCCTTTGTGGCCGAACGACCAGGCGGACGGAGGCATCAATGGATCCCAGGGACCTCGCGCTGACGGCGGCGCGTGCGGTTGCCGTGTATGCCGTGATGCTCGCGATCATCCGCGTCTCCGGGAAGCGCACCATCGGGACGTTCAGCGCATTCGACTTCCTCGTCGCCCTGATGCTCGGCGAAGTCGTGGACGAGCTCATTTATGGTGACGTCTCCATGGCGCAGGGCTTCATCGCGATCGGCGTGATCGGGGCCCTGCACTACGGGAACTCGTGGCTCACGTACTGGGACCATGGCTTCGATCACCTCCTCGAGGGCTCGCCGACGGTGGTGCTCGAGAAGGGGCAGCTCCACTACCCGGGGATGCGGGCCGAGCGAATGAACGAGAAGGACGTGCTCTCGGAGCTGCGGCTGCACGGCGTCGATGACCTTCGCGAGGTCAAGCTTGCTGTCGTCGAGTACAACGGTCAGCTCAGCGTCATTCGGCAGGACTGGGCCGAGCCGGTGCAGAAGGCGGACGTCGGACTCGCTATGGAGGAGCAGCGGCAGATCGACACCGGCGGTGACGAGGAGCCGATGCCGGAGCATCGCACCGACTCTCCCGAGCTGCTCGACCGCGGAGACTAGGGCATGTCTCCACTTCGCATCGCGATCCGCGCCGCCATCGCGTACGTGTTTTTGCTCGCGCTGCTCCGGGTGTCGGGAAAACGATTGCTTGCCGAAGCCACCGGGATGCAGTTCGTGCTCGCCATTGTCGTCGGAGATCTGATCGATGACGCCGTGTTCGCGTCCGTGCCATTTGCTCAGTTTGTCGCGGCGGCCGGGACGCTCACGTTGCTGGAGTTCCTCATCGCGATGGCCGCATTCCACAACATGCGCGTGTGGCGATTCATGGAAGGCGAGCCGCCGGTCCTTCTGCAGAACGGGATGCCGCGCCGTGGAGTGAAGCGGCACGAGCGCATCAACCGAAAGGAGCTGGCATCGCTGCTTCGCCTTGCCGGCATTTCCGCAGCGCAGTGGGCCGAGATCAAGCGCGCCCGTATCGAGGAGGGCGGGATTCTCGCTGTTCTGCGTCACGAGTGGGCGAAGCCGGCTCAGCGGAAGGACGCCGAGCTCGTGAAGGAACGAGTTCGGCGCAGATCCCAATGAAGGCGCTGCTCAACATGACCGCGGTGCTGACCGCATCGTTTGCCCTGATTGCCGGCGTGGTATTCGGGTTGGGCGACGACGAGACGCTTGTCTCGCCACCTGATGTCGTCGCCAGGTCGTTTGTCGAGGCGCTGGGGCACGGACGCCCGGAGACGGCGCGTGATCTCCTGACACAGCACGCGGGGCGCTCCGCCTCTCGCGAGGCGGTCGCCAAGGCCTCGCGGCGGTTGCGCTCGCGCATCGGCGATCTCGAAAGCGTGGAGGCGACGGTGCGGAACCGCCGACGGAACAGGGCCACCGTCCATGTCGAGATCGAAGGGACTCGCATGAGGATCACCCTGGTGCTTCCGCTCGCGCGCGAAAGCGGTGTCTGGAGGGTCGAAGGCCTTGGCGATGCGCTCACGACGATCGCGCGGCGTCCGCCCCAGGGACGCACGCTGTAATGCCACACGCCGACGGTCGTAACCCGGACCTGCACGGGAACGCGCCCGACAAGTCGCCCGTCGCGCTGCTTCTCATCGATGTGATCAACGCGCTCGACTTCGAGCACGGCGTAGAGCTGCTCGAGCAGGCGCTGCCGATGGCGCATCGACTGGCCGCGCTGAAGCGGCGCGCGGCGAAGGCGGGGATCCCGGCCGTCTACGTCAACGACAACTTCGGCCGGTGGCAGTCCGATCTCAACCAGGTTCTCGACCACGTGCTCCACGATGGCGTGCCTGGCCAGCCGGTCGCCGAGATTCTACACCCCGAAAAGAACGACTACTTCGTTCTGAAGCCAAAGCACTCCGGATTCTTCTCGACACAGCTCGACATTCTCCTCGACTACCTCGGCGCGCGAACGCTGATCGTCACGGGGATTCAGGCGAACATCTGCGTGCTCTTCACGGCGAACGACGCGTACATGCGCGACTACGCCCTCGTCGTGCCGTCGGACTGCGTCGCCTCCACCGATCCGCGTGAGGCGGAGCACGCGCTGGAGCAAATGCGCATCGTGCTGAAGGCGCAGGTCGCGCCGTCAACGGAGCTGGATCTCGAGGCGCTCATCGGTCAGGCGGAGCGGCCGAGCGCGCAGCCCGCGAGGCGCGACGGCGGCCAGGAGCGTTCAAACGCGGCGCGAGCCTTGCCTTGAAATCCCCAAATGAAAAAGGGGCGGTGCTGATGGCGCGGGATGAGGGGCGTGCGACACGCGTTTCGCGAATGCACAACCTCACGAAGGAAGAAAAGAAGTCGGTCACGCATGGCGACTTCTGGGTTCCGGAGCAGGAGCGTGAGGTGTACAAGCGCGCGCTGCGCGCGCTCAACGAGCAAGGCGTTCCGTACGTGGTGGCCGGTGCGTACGCCATCCACGAGCACACGGGCATCTACCGCGAAACGAAGGACCTCGATGTGTTCGTGGAGCCCGAGCACACGATCGAAGCCGCGCGCGTGCTGCGAGACGCCGGCTTCACGACGCGGCTCGAGCAACCCCACTGGCTGGCGAAGGTGTTCGATGGCGAACCCTTCGTCGACCTCATCTTCGGGATGGGGAACGGCCTCGCGCTGATCGATGCGGGCTGGTACCAGAACAGCCACCCCGCGATCCTCGCGGCGACACCCGTGCGCGTCGCGCCGGCGGAAGAGCTGCTTTGGCATCGACTGTTCATTCACGAGCGCCATCGCCAGGACATGGGCGACATCGTGCATCTCATCGCGTGCGTGGGGCAGGCGATGAGCTGGGAGAGGCTGCTCGAGCGTGTCGCGGAGCACTGGCCGCTTCTCCTCGCGCAGATTCAGATCTTCCAGTACGTGTATCCCGAGATCGATGGCGCCGTGCCGCGGTGGGTGCTCGAGGAGCTGCTCGCGCGTGCGGAGGCCGAGGCGAGGCGTCCGCGCAGCGGCGATCGCGTGACTCGCGGAACGCTCATTTCGCGCTTCAGCTTCAACATCGACGTCGCCGAATGGGGCTTTCGCGACGAGCGCGAGGAGAGCGTTCGCCGTCGCGAGCTGCACCCCGCCATCCGGGCAATCGCCGCCAGCGATGTCTGGATGGAGCGCTCCCCGATCGTCACCGAATATGACACACGCATCGGCCACTCCTGAGGTTCCGCAGCGGCGCACGTCGGATCGTGTCATCCGCATCGCGGCCGTCGGCGACATCCACTGCGGCGAAGAGGATCGCGGCGCGTTTCGCGACCATTTCGCCCGCGTCAACAAGGACGCCGACGTCCTCGTTCTGTGCGGCGACCTGACGCGCCGCGGACTTCCCGCGGAATTTCACACCGTGATCGGCGAGCTGGCCGACGTCGAGGTTCCCATCGCGGCCGTGCTCGGGAATCACGATCACGAGTCGGGACTCGTGCAGGAAGGAGAGAGCATTCTCCGCGGCCGTGGCATCCACATGCTCGACAGCAATCCGTTCCAGTTGAACGAGCACGTGGGCTTCGTCGGCACGAAGGGCTTCATGGGAGGCTTTGGGCGCGCGGCGCTCACCGCGTTCGGCGAGCCGGAGACGAAGGCGTTCGTGAATGCAACGCTGGACGAGGTGCAGCGGCTGGAGATGGGCCTTCGTCGTCTGGTGAGTCCGGTGCGGATCGCGGTGCTGCATTACGCGCCGATCGCGGGAACGATCGCGGGTGAGCCGGAGGTGATCTATCCCTTCCTCGGGTGCGACCGACTCGCGGAGCCCCTCGATCGCTACGAGGCCACGGCGGTCTTCCACGGCCATGCGCACACCGGTGCGTTCGAGGGGCGCACGCCCGGAGGCGTTCCGGTGTACAACGTGTCGCTACCGGTGCTGAGGAAGATCGGGGTAGGGACGCTGTACTATGTACACGAGGTTGCGGTCTCGGGCGCCGGTGGAGGGGCGAAACGGCAAAGATGACAGAGTTCAGAATACAGAATTCAGAGTTCAGAAACGACCACGGGCAGCCACGCACTGGCTGCCCGCAGAATTTTTCTGAACTCTGAATTCTGTATTTTGAACTCTGTCATCTTTGCCGTTCGTTCACTAACCCGCCAGTGCCGCCTGCCCCGCCGCCAACCTCGCAATCGGCACTCGAAATGGAGAGCACGACACGTAGTGCATGCCGGCGTTGTGACAGAAGCGGATGGAGCGCGGCTCGCCGCCGTGCTCCCCGCAAATGCCCACCTTGAGGGTGCTTCGCGCGCGACGACCGTCCTCCACGGCGATCCGTATGAGTCGGCCGACGCCGCGCTCGTCGAGCACCTGGAACGGGTCCTCGGGAAGAATACCGCGCTCCACGTAGGTGGGCAGAAAGCGTCCCGCATCATCGCGGCTCATTCCCAGCGTCGTTTGAGTCAGGTCGTTGGTGCCGAACGAGAAGAACTCGGCACCCTTGTCGCCACCCGCGATCTCCTCGGCGGTGAGCGCGGCTCGCGGCAGCTCGATCATCGTCCCGACGAGGTAGGGGATCTCCTCGCCAATGCCGCCGAACATGGTGCGCGCCACTTCGTCGATGATCGCGCGCTGGTGCGCGAACTCCTTCGCGGTCGCCACGAGTGGAATCATGATCTCGGGGAGCACCACGATGCCGCGCTTCGTCGTGCGAACGGCCGCCTCGAAGATGGCGCGCGCCTGCGTCTCGGTGATCTCCGGGAAGCTCACGCCCAGCCGGCATCCGCGATGGCCGAGCATCGGGTTCGTCTCGCGGAGGTTCTCGACGATGCGAGCGAGCTCTGCTCGCGTGATGCCGAGCATGCGCGCGAGGCGCTTGGACTCCTCGCCGCCGTGGGGCAGGAACTCGTGCAGCGGTGGGTCGAGGAGGCGAATGGTCACCGGAAGCCCGTTCATCGCCTCGAAGATTCCCTCGAAGTCGGCGCGCTGCATCGGAAGCAGCTTCTCCAGCGCGCGCCGGCGGCCGTCTTCGTCGCGCGCGACGATCATCTCACGCATCGCGTGAATGCGATCACCCTCGAAAAACATGTGCTCGGTGCGGCACAGGCCAATGCCCTCGGCTCCGAACCCGCGCGCCATTCGCGCATCGTGCGGCGTGTCGGCGTTAGCGCGCACGCGAAGGGTGCGCGCTTCGTCCGCCCAGCCGAGCAGCCGAGCGAACGGCCCGAAAGTGGTGGACTCGTGAGGCGACATCGTGCCGGACATGACCTTGACGACATCGCTCGGGACGGTCGGAAGGTCGCCCTTGAAGACGCGACCCGTCGCTCCATCGAGGGTGATCCAGTCGCCCTCGTTGACCGTCGTGCCATCCACAGCGAAGGAGCGCTCCTTCAAATCCACGTGAATGTCCTTCGCGCCGACGATCGCGCATTTGCCCATTCCGCGCGCCACCACAGCAGCGTGGCTCGTCATCCCGCCGCGCGTGGTGAGGATCGCCCGCGCCGCCACCATGCCGTGGAAATCCTCCGGCGTCGTCTCATCGCGAACCAAGATCACGCGCTCGCCGTGTGCCGCCCGCTGCTCGGCGACATCCGGGTCGAAGACGGCGCGTCCGCTCGCGGCGCCGGGACTGGCCGGCAGGCCGACACATAACGGTTCCGCGCGTGCGCCAGGGTCAATGCTCGGGTGCAGGAGGTGGTCGAGCTGCTGCGGGCCGACGCGCATCACCGCTTCGCGACTGTTGATGAGCCCTTCGGCGACCATCTCGTCGGCGATGCGAACGGCGGCGGCGGCGGTTCGCTTGCCCGTCCGCGTCTGAAGGAGATACAGCTTGCCGCGCTCGACCGTGAACTCGAGGTCCTGCATGTCGCGATAGTGTTTTTCCAGCCGCTCCTGGGTCACCAGCAGCTCTCGATATGCCTCCGGGAGGCGCTGCGCCATCTCGTCGATGTCCAGCGGCGTGCGAATGCCGGCGACGACGTCCTCGCCTTGCGCGTTCATGAGGAACTCGCCGTAGAACTTCTTCTCGCCGGTTGACGGATTACGCGTGAACGCGACTCCTGTCCCGGAGTCCTCGCCCATGTTGCCGAACACCATCGACACGATGTTGACCGCCGTGCCGAGCGTTTCGGGGATGCCGTTCACGCGCCGATAATCGACGGCCTTTTTGAGCATCCAGGATTTCCAGACGGCCTCGATGGAGCCCCAGAGCTGCTCCGTGGGATCCATCGGGAAGGGAGCACCAGTTCGCGACTTGATGAGCGCCTTGTACTCCTCGACCAGGTTACGGAGCGCATCCTCGCTCAGCTCGGCGTCGGTCGCGACGCCTTCCAGCAGGCGCTTGCTCTTGAGCAGGCTCTCGAAGTCGTGAATGGAGACGCCCAGCACCACGTCTCCGTACATCTGGAGCAGCCGCCGATATGAGTCATACGCGAACCGTGCGCTCCCGCTCTGCTGCGCGAGTCCCTCGACGGTGACGTTGTTCAGCCCCAGGTTGAGGATGGTTTCCATCATCCCGGGCATCGAGACCGGGGAGCCCGATCGCACCGAGACGAGGAGCGGGCTCGCCGGATCGCCAAAGCGTTTGCCCGTCGCTTTCTCCAGTCGCTCGATGTTCTGGACGACCTCATCGCGTAGCGACGGCGGATACGTTCCCGTCTGGAGGTAGGTGATGCACACCTCGCAGGCGATGGTGAATCCTGGCGGGACGGGAACGCCGAGGTTCGTCATCTCGGCGAGGTTCGCACCCTTGCCGCCCAGCACGCCCTTCATGTCGCGCGTGCCGTCGGCCTTCCCGTTTCCGAAGAAGTATACGAGGCTCTTCACGGCAGTTTCCTCAGCAGCCGCATCCAAACCGGAGCTTGTTAGGGTCCGCGGGTGGGGGAGTAGGGTAATCTCCGGAGAAGCACGCGTGACAGAATCCCTCGGGTCCGCCGGGGACGGCGCCCAGCATGCCTTGGAGCGACAGGTAGCCTAGCGAGTCCACGCCAATGTGTCGCGCGATATCATCGACACCGAGGTTGGCCGCGATCAGCTCCTCGCGTGAGGGAGTGTCGATCCCGTAGTAGCAGGGCCCGGTGATCGGATGCGAGCTCACTCGCATATGCACCTCCCGGGCGCCGGCGGCGCGGACGAGCGCCACCAGTCCACGCGTGGTCGTTCCGCGAACGATGGAATCATCCACCATGACGACCCGCTTGCCGTCGAGCACTTCGCGGACCGCGTTGTACTTCACTTTCACCTTGACATCGCGCCCCGCCTGCGATGGCTGAATGAAGGTCCGACCCACGTAGTGGTTACGGATCAGGGCAAACTCGAATGGCAAACCTGATTCCTCCGAATAGCCGACGGCGGCCGAATTCGCGGAGTCGGGGACCGCGAAGACGAGATCGGCATTCGGAGCGGGCTGCTCGCGCGCGAGTTGGCGCCCCAGCTCCCGGCGGGCGCGATCCACGGAGCCACCCCAGATGCGGCTGTCGGGGCGCGCGAAGTACACGTACTCGAACACGCATTTGCGCGCCTCTCGCTTCTCGAGCGGAAAGCTCGATCGCAGCCCCTCGCCATCGATCGCCACGACCTCCCCGCGCTCGATGTCGCGCTCGAACGTGGCGCCCACTAGGTCGAGGGCGCACGTTTCCGACGCGACCACCCACCCGTCGCCGAGCCGGCCGAGCACCAGTGGCCGCCAGCCGCGCGGGTCGCAGGTCGCGAGCAGCGTGTCGCCGATGATGACGAGCAGCGAATACGCACCCTCGACACCGTCGAGCGCGTCGGCGAGTCGCTCTTCCGGCTTCTCTCGCCGCGAGCGGGCGATGCGGTGCACCAGCACCTCGGAGTCCATCGTCGAGGAAAAGATCGATCCCCCATCCTCGAGCTCGCGCCGCATCTCCGTCGCGTTGACGAGGTTGCCGTTGTGCGCCAGCGAGATGTGCCCATCGCGGAAGCGAGCGAGGATGGGCTGCGCATTCTCGATCGTCGTCGAGCCGGCTGTGCTGTAGCGTGTGTGCCCGATGCTGGTGTCGCCCGGCAGCTCGCTCAACGAGCGTCCGTCGATTCCCTCCGACACGAGCCCCATGGCGCGAAGCGCCCGCGCCGTTCCTCGCTCATCGACGGTGACGACGCCAGATGACTCCTGGCCGCGGTGCTGGAGCGAGTAGAGACCGAGATGCACGCAGGCCGTCGCGTTGGGAACGCCACGGACGCCGAAGATGCCACACATGCGTTAGACGGTTGCGATAGAGGGATGCTGCTCCGCGACCGCGGTCTCCGCGGGTCCACGGCGCATGATCGTCGGAATCGAATCGTAGTACAGACGGGCGAGCCGATCGACCGGAGCGTCGATGACCCGCGCGCCGGCGCTGATGCGCAGCCGCGGAGTCTCCGTCACACGGCCAATCTCTCGCGCCGGGACACCATGTCGTTCGGCGGTCGCGATGACGCGCGCGGGATCGGGCGTGCTGACGACGATCCGCCCCTGTGCCTCGCCGAACAGTAGTGCGCGCGGCTCCAGCGTCGGCCACGCGCGGAGGTCGATGCTTGCGCCGAGCATTGCCTCACGATTGCCGATGGCGGATTCGGCCAGTGACACCGCCAGTCCACCCTCGGAGCAATCGTGCGCCGAATGAATGAGCCGCGCGCGGATCGCCTCGATGATCGCGTCGATGAGAGCGCGCTCGCGCTCGAGATCGCACCGCGGAGGAGCGCCGGCGACGACTCCATGAATGCGCGACAGGTATTCGCTTCCGCCGATCTCGTCGGTCGGCTCGCCAAGGAGCACGATCGCATCGCCCGACTGTCGGAAGTACGCGCACGTGATGTCGTCGACGGATTCGATGAGCCCGACCATGCCGATGACCGGCGTCGGATAAACCGCGCCGATCGGGCTCTCATTGTACAGGGAGACGTTCCCGCCGGTCACTGGCGTGCCGAGGGTACGGCATGCTTCGCCGATTCCGGCGATCGCTTCGCGCAGCTGGAAATACACTTCCGGTCGCTTCGGATTGCCGAAGTTGAGGCAGTTCGTGATGGCCTTGGGCCGCGCACCGGTGCAGGCGACGTTGCGAGCCGATTCAGCGACGGCGATGCGGCCGCCCACACGCGGATCGAGGTACACGTATCGGCCGTTGCAGTCCGTCTTGAGCGCCAGCGCGCGATTGGTTCCGCGCAGGCGCACCACCGCCGCGTCTCCACCAGGGCCGACGACCGTCCCCGTTCGGACGGTAGAGTCATACTGCGTGAAGATCCACTCCTTGCTGGCGATCGTCGGCGACGACAGCAGCTGCTCGAGCGTCCAGGTGGCGTCGCGCTCTTCCGAGCGTTCGGGGATCGACCGCACGTCACGCTCACGCAACGCGCGGATCTCGCCGCTTTCGCGCGCCTCGGGCCGATACGTCGGACAGTCGGTCACGAGGCGCGTTCCCGGGAACTCGGCCACGACGCGGGCGCCTTCGGTGACGCGGTACACCGGCTCGGCAATGACTTCACCGATGACGGCCGCCTCGAGATCCCATTTCCGCAGGACATCGATGACCGCGGCCTCGTGACCCTTTCGGGCGACGACGAGCATGCGCTCCTGAGATTCGCTGAGGAGAATCTCGTAAGGCGTCATCCCCGCTTCGCGCACCGGCACCTTGGTGACGTCGATGGTGACGCCGACTTCACCGCGCGCCGCCATCTCCGCGCTCGACGACGTCAGCCCCGCGGCGCCCATGTCCTGAATGGCGACGATGTGTCCGCTACGAATCAGCTCGAGCGATGCCTCGAGCAGCAGCTTCTCGGTGAACGGATCGCCGACCTGCACGCGCGGCCGCTTCGCGTCGCTCGCCTCGGTGAGATCCTCGGAGGCGAATGACGCGCCGTGAATTCCATCCCGTCCCGTTCGCGCCCCGACGGCGATGATCGGATTGCCGACGCCCTGGGCCACTGCGAGGATGAGCTCCTCCTCTCGCAGGAGACCCACGCACATCGCGTTGACGAGTGGGTTCCCTTCGTACGCCTCATCGAATACGACCTCGCCGGCGACGGTCGGAATGCCGACGCAATTGCCGTAGTCGCCAATCCCTTTTACGACGCCGGCGAGCAGGTAGCGCACGCGCGGGACGTCGAGTGAGCCGAAGCGCAGGGAGTTGAGCAGCGCGATCGGGCGCGCACCCATGGTGAAGACGTCGCGTAGAATACCGCCGACGCCGGTCGCCGCACCCTGATAGGGCTCGACCGCCGATGGATGATTGTGCGACTCGATCTTGAAAGCGACGGCGAGCCCATCGCCGACGGCGATCACTCCGGCATTTTCACCGGGGCCTTGCAGCACCCACGGCGCTTCCGTGGGGAGCGTACGCAGCAGCGGACGCGAATGCTTGTAGGAGCAGTGTTCGCTCCAGAGCGCGCTGACGATCCCGAGCTCCGTGAACGTCGGCTCGCGTCCCAACATGGAGCGCAGCCGCTCGAATTCCTCCGCCGTCAGTCCGTGTTCCGCGACCAGCGCCGGACTGATGCTGGGATCGCCGGGGCGGGGTACTGCGCCCACTAGGGCTTCTGGCCGAAGAGCGATCCCACGAAGCGACCGATGGAGCCGCGATCGACCTGCTTGATCATGTCGATCTCACCGGCGTCGAACCACATGCCCCTGCACTCGGGGCACGTGTCCACTTTCACGTGGTGAAATTCCCGCTCCACGAGATCCGCACCACACTTCGGGCACTTCATGTAGTGCGCGGCACGCTCATTCTTGCTGCGCAGCTCATCGAGACGCGCGCGTTGCTGCTTGATCAGCTCTGCATCGAGCTTGGCGAAATACTCGTCTTCGTTGCGACTGGGCTTTTCGTCAATGGGCATGCCGTGGATCCTTGATCAGGGGCTTCGTGTCGTGTCGGGAGGCGGATTGGCCGGTGCCGCCGGCTGCGCCGCGCCCGAGACCGGTATGACGAGACGCTCACCCGTCGGCGCCGAGTTGACGGGCATCTTCGACTCCGGGGAGCTGCTGCGACCGCTGTACTGCCGCTCCGGCGAGCGGAAGATCGCATCGACGACCGCATCGTTCTGCAGGATGATGAGGTCGGACATGCCGACCTCGCGCTCGCGCCCGTTCGAATAGTAGACGTACGTGAACGCTCCGGACGTGCGCTCGGCGAACGGCTTGCCGAGACGCTCGATCACCTGGGCCTTCGTCATCCCGGGATCGATGGATTGTGCGACTGCGCTCCGCACGCCGGCGGCGGCGATGGCGATCAACAGCGCAGTACTGAGGACGATTACGCGACGCATGGCGACCCTCGCTGGTCAGGCGGCGACTCGTTCGAGCACCGAGTGGAATATACCCAATCCGTCCACTGACCCGAGAATGGGCTCTACCGCCCGCTCCGGGTGTGGCATCATTCCGAGGACGTTCCCCTCCGCGCTCACGATCCCCGCGATTGCGTGGAGCGAGCCGTTGGGGTTGGCCTCGGCGGTGAGCCCGCCATGAGCATCGACGTAGCGAAACACGACGCGCCCTTCGTTGTCGAGCCGCTCCAGGGTCGCCCGGTCGGCGACGTAACGCCCTTCGCCGTGGGCAATGGGCATCCGGAGTACCTGTCCCGGCTCGTAACGATGCGTAAACAGCGTGTCGGTGTTCTCCACGCGCAGGTGAACCGGCTTCGACACGAACTTCAGACCGCTGTTCCGCATGAGCGCACCAGGCAGCAGGTGCGCCTCGCAGAGGATCTGAAATCCATTGCAGATACCGATCACCGGACCTCCACGTCGCGCGTGGGACGCGACTTCGTGCATGATGGGACTGAAGCGCGCGATCGCACCGGCACGCAGGTAGTCCCCATAGCTGAACCCACCCGGAAGGATGACGACGTCCACCCCCTCCAGGTCGCGTGACTTGTGCCACAGATAGACGGCACGCTCTCCGAGCTGGTCGATAACGGCGTGATAGGCGTCGTAATCGCAGTTGGAGCCGGGGAACGTGACGATGCCGAACTTCATGACGCGTGTGCTCCCTCGATGGCGTGAACGCCTTCGATCTCGAAGTCCTCGGTGACTGGGTTGGCGAGGAGCCGCTCGCACATCTCGCGGACGGACGCGTCGGCTTCCATGGCGTCCCCCGCTTCGATCTCGAGTACGATGAACCGGCCGATGCGCGTCTCCCGCACGCCGGAAAAGCCCAGGGCATGCAGCGCATCGGAGACGGCCTTGCCCTGCGGGTCGAGCAGGCCGCGGCGGGGAACGATGTGAATGGCGACGCGGAAGAGACTCATTCGATGTCGGTAGCTCGGTTGACGGGTGGTGTCGGGCGATCGCCGCGGCCGCGGCGGCGGCGCTTGCGGCGCCCGGGTGATTCCCCAACGATGACCGGACGCATCATGCGATCGGTATCGTCGTCGTCACCTTCCTCGAACAGGGGATCCCCAGTGGGCACGCGGTCCATGAACCCCACGAGGGCCGTCTTCAGCAACCCCCAGGCAACGTACGCCATCATCGCCGGGAAGAAAAACTGGCGCGGCGCGAACAACAATCCGGCAAGTGTTCCCACGACCAGGATGAGGCCAACGTACCCTTTCCAGGACCGGAAGCTGATGTTCGGCACCGCCGGATAGAGCACGTGGCTCACCATGAGCCAGCTCAGCACCAGCATGACACCCTTCATCACCAGCTCCCACGGCAGATCGCCGATGACAGTCTGGCTGTAGAGGGGTGTTTGGCTGAACCAGTAATACGTCGCCAGCGTCATCCCCGCGGCCGGGCTCGGTAGCCCGTGAAAGTGCGTCTTCGCGCGGCCGCCCTGCTCGACGTTGAAGCGCGCCAGGCGCATCACGACGCAAGCGATGAAGATGAAGCAGAGCAGCCACGCCCAGCCTTCGCGGTTGAGCACCGCGAAGTACATGATGAGCGCCGGGGCTACCCCGAAGGTGACGGCGTCGACGAGTGAGTCGAGCTCCGTCCCGAAACGGCTTCCCGTTTTCGTCGCGCGCGCGACGCGCCCATCGAGCGCGTCCATGATGCCCCCGAGCACGACGTAGAGCCCCGCGTCGCCATAGCTCCCTCGTGAGGCCGCGACGATGGCCCACACGCCAAAGAACAGGTTGCCGAGGGTGAAGCCGTTCGGAAGGAGAACGACCGCGCGACGCATGTCGGGGCGGGGGATGCTGGGGAGCGCCGGCATCACGACCCCAGCTCCGCGAGCACAGTTTGTCCCGCAACCGGGAAGTCGCCTACCTTCACGCGGATCCTGGAAGCGGGCGGCACGAAGACGTCGACGCGCGATCCAAACCGGATCAGCCCCATCCGCATTCCCTGTTCGGCGGCGGCCCCCACCTTGGCGTAATTGACGATGCGCCGCGCGATGAGGCCGGCGATCTGCCTGACGAGCACTCGCCCGTGCGCGGTCTCGATCCCCACCGACATTTGCTCGTTCTCGAGGCTCGCCTTGTCGGTGGCGGCGTTGAGGAACTTCCCCTTGTTGTAGTGGACGTAGGCAACCTTTCCGCTCACCGGATAGCGGTTGACGTGCACGTTGAAGACGTTCATGAAGATCGAGATGCGGAGCGCGCGCCCGCGAACGAACGCCGGCTCATCCACCTCGGCGATCTGCACGACCTTGCCATCAGCGGGCGACACCACCAGCTCCTCGCCGCGCCGCCCCGTGCGCTCCGGATCGCGAAAGAAGTACACGATCCACATCGCGAGCGCGACGAGGACGAGGGCGGCAATCCAGAACGGAACGGTGGCGCGGTTCCAGGCCAGGGCGAGCGCGGCGATCGCGGCCGCGGCGCCGATCCCGATGAAGAGCAGGCCTTCGCGCGCGACCTTCACTGCGAATCCGGCAGCTCGAGCGCGCGCCCGGTGAGGCGGGCGTATGCGTCGAGGTAGCGCTCACTGGTCGCGCGCACGACGTCGGGCGGAAGTGAAGGAGGCGGCTCCTCGCCGTTCCAGCGTCCCGCCTTTCGCTCGCCATCGAGATAGTCACGCAGCGGTTGTTTGTCGAAGCTCGGCTGCGATCTTCCCGGCTGATATCCGTCGGCCGGCCAGAAGCGGGAGCTGTCCGGCGTGAGCACTTCGTCCACGAGCAGGATCTCGCCTGACGGGGCGCGCCCGAACTCGAACTTCGTGTCGGCGATGATGATCCCGCGCGTCTCCGCGATCTCGCGCCCTCGATCGTACACGGCGCGCGTGAGGCGCTCGAGCTCGCCCGCCACGTCGGCGCCGACGATCTCGGCCATCCGGGTCACCGTGATGTTCTCGTCGTGTCCGGTGACCGCTTTGGTGGCCGGGCTGAAGATCGGCGGCACCAAGCGGTCGCTCTCGCGTAGCCCTTTGGACAGCGGCTCGCCAGCCAGCGTTCCGTGTGCCGCATATTCCTTCCATGCGGACCCGGTGATGTACCCGCGAATCACGCACTCGATCGGAAAGATCGTCGCGCGGCGACATAGCATGGCGCGGCCGGCGATGTCCGCGCGATGCCCCTCGAGCGCGGGTACCGCAGCGATGATCTCGTCCGCGTCGGCGCTGATCATGTGATGGTGCACGAGACCGGCGAGCTGTCGGAACCACCACGCGCTGATCTGCGTGAGGACGATGCCCTTGTGAGGGATCGGCTCGCGCATGACGACGTCGAACGCGCTGACGCGGTCGGTCGCGACGAGCAGCAGCCGCTCGTCATCGATTGCGTAGATGTCGCGAACCTTGCCGCGCCCGAGCGAGCGCAGCGGGAGTCGAGTTTCGGCAAGCGCTGTCATACGCGAAGCAGCTCCGTATCCACCTCGACGGCCGGGACGCCGGCGAGGATCGGATCAATGACGTTATTGAGGAATTCATCGACCTGCTCGGGGGCACGTCCGACGAAATCCCGGGGATGAACGATGCCGCGCAGCTCGCTCACGGACACGCCGAAGCTACGGTCGGCGCCGAGCCGCTCCAGCAAATCGTTATGTTGCGCGCCATCCTTCATGGCCTTGGCGGCGGCGAGGCTGTGCTGGCGAATGATCTCGTGCGCGGTCTGACGATCGCCGCCCGCCCGAACAGCGCGCACGATCAGCTTCTCCGTCGCCATGAACGGCAGCTCCTCGGCGATCCGCGAGCGGATGCGTGCCGCGTGCACCTCGAGCCCCGCCGCGATGTTTCCCATGAGAACGAGAATCGCGTCGGTCGCGAGGAACGATTCGGGAAGGACGAGCCGCCGGTTCGAGCTGTCGTCCAGCGTCCGCTCGAAGTACTGCACGCTGTGCGTATGATTCGCGTTCTCCTCCATCGAGATCACGAACCGCGCCAGCCCCGAGATCCGCTCGGATCGCATTGGGTTGCGCTTGTATGCCATGGCCGATGAGCCGATCTGCTCCGCCTCGAACGGCTCCTCCATTTCCCCGAACGACTGTAGCATTCGCACATCGGAGGCGAACTTGGCGGCGCTGGCCGCGATGCCGGCGACGACACCCAGCACCTGCGCATCGATTTTCCGTGTATAGGTCTGCCCGGTGACGGGCAGCGCTCGCTCGAACCCCATGGCGGCGACGACGAGCTCCTCCAGACGACGAACGCGGTCGTGATCGCCGTCGAAGATCTCGAGAAAGCTGGCCTGAGTCCCGGTCGTGCCTTTCACGCCGCGCAGTGGAAGTGACTGCACCCGATAGTCGATGTCGGCGAGGTCGAGCACGAGGTCCTGCATCCACAGCGTCGCCCGCTTGCCAACAGTCGTGAGCTGCGCCGGCTGAAGGTGCGTGTACGCGAGCGCGGGCTCGTCGCGCCACTGACGCGCGAACGAAGCCAGCGCGCGCAATGCGTCGGTGATCTTGGCGCGCAGCAGCTCCAGCCCGCGCCGAAGCAGGATGAGATCGGCGTTATCGGTGACGAAGGCGCTCGTAGCACCGAGATGAATGAACGGCCGCGCCGCGGGAGCGACATCGGCGAACGCATGGACGTGAGCCATGACGTCGTGCCGGAATCGCCGCTCGTATGCCGCGACCTTCTCGAAGTCGACGTCATCGACGTGCGCGCGCATCTGCGCTATGGCGTCGTCCGGAATCGGCACGCCGAGCTCGCGCTCCTTCTCGGCCAGCGTCACCCAGAGCCTGCGCCACAGTCCGTACCGGATTTGCGGCGACCATAGCTCGAGCATCGCGGCCGACGCATAGCGCTCACCGAGTGGCGACACGTAGCGGGTACGCTGCGTCATCGAATGATGAAGTCGGTGAAGTACGCGCGTCCGCCGCGCTCGTAGAACATCCGGATCAGCCCACTCCCTGCGTACTGGTCGATCGCGCGCGCCGCTTCATCGGCGCTCTCGATCGGCGTACGATTGATTTGCAGGATGACGTCGCCGGCCTGAATCCCGAGATCGGCGGCAACACGCTCGCTGACACGGTAGATCAACGCCCCTCGGCGGCTGGTGATGTTCCGTTCGGCGCGGATCTGCGGCGTGAGCGTGATCAGCTCCAGCTCGCGCAACACCGCCACCTTCGGCGCACTCGCCTCCGGCTGGTCGGCGACCACGAGCTCGACCGTGAATTGACGCCCGCCTCGCCTGACGAGCACCGGAACGCGCTCGCCGACACGAAGCTCGAGCAGCTCCGCTTCCCAGTCGTAGAAGTTCTCGACCTCGCGATTGCGCGAGCGGAGAATGACATCGCCGGGACGAAGTCCGGCCTGCGCCGCCGGCGATCCGGGCACGACCGTCGCCACGATCGCGCCGCGCTGGTCGCGCGCTCGTCCCGCGGTCGGCGTCTCCACTTTCACGCCGACCCACGGCCGACGGATGGTGCCGTGCGCGAGCAAATCCTCCGTCACACGCTTGACGCGATTGATCGGGATGGCGAAGCCGAGCCCAACCGACCCGCCACTCGGCGAATAGATGGATGAGTTGACGCCAATGACCTCGCCGGCCGCGTTCACGAGCGGGCCACCGGAATTCCCCGGGTTGATCGACGCGTCGGTCTGAATCATGTCGACGTAAATGCCCGGCCCTTCGGCGCGCGCGGCGAGGTTCCGGCCGGTGGCACTGATGACGCCGGCGGTGACGCTCGGCTCGCTGTTGCCGAGCACGAATCCGTACGGGTTGCCGATCGCGATCGCCCACTCGCCGACGACGAGATCGCTGGAGTTCCCCAGCTTCGCCACCGGCAGGTCACGCCCCTCGATCTTGAGCACGGCCAGATCGTTGAGCGTGTCGGCGCCGAGGAGGCGCGCGGGAAAGCTCGTCCCATCGGATAGCGCGACGGAGATGCGCGTCGCTCCCACCACGACGTGGGCGTTGGTGATCACGACACCGTCGGAGCGCGTAATGAAGCCCGATCCAAGGCCGGGGAGGACACGCGTTCCACTGCGGCCGCCGAAGAACGCCTCGAACGGGTCGACCGCTCCGCGCTCCACGGTTTCCGTCTGGACGGTGACGACGGAGGGGGCGATCTGCGCGACCGCCTCGGTGATCGCGGTACGCCTGGATTCGGCGAGCGCGGCGTTTGCCTGGGCAGCGCGCGCTTCTCGAACGAGCGTCGTGTTGTTTCCACTCCCGCCTTCGTCACGCGCTCGACATCCCAGCAAGGCGAGAGCGACGAGCGATGCCAGCGTCAACCGCACATCAGACTCCCGCGCGCGACCGGGCCACGCGCTTGCTCCAGTCATGAAGAAATTGATCGACTCCACGATCCGTCAGTGGATGAACCAGCATGGTGCGCAGCACTGATGGAGGCACAGAGGCCGCATCGGCACCCGCGCGCGCGCATCCGATGAAATGAAGCGGTGTGCGAAGCGAGGCGGCGAGGATTTCGCACTCCAACTCATAGTGCGCGAAGATCTCCCGGGTCTGCTGAACCACCGATATGCCGTCTTGTGCGATGTCCTCCAGCCGCCCCACGAACGGACTCACGTAGCGCGCACCCGACTTCGCGGCCAGCATCGCCTGCGCCGGCGTGAACACCAGCGTGGTGCACACCCGAATTCCCTCCGACGCGAGGCGGCGCGTGGCGATGATCCCGTCCTCGAGCATCGGAACCATCACGATGATCGAGTCGGCGACCTTCGCGAGGTCCTTCCCCTCGCGGTAGATCCCTTCGGCATCGACCGCCACCACCTCCGCGCCGACCGGCCCGCTGACCGATCGCGTGATTTCGACGAGGTGATCGCGGGGATCCGTTTCCGCGTCCTCCTGCGCCAGCAGCGTCGGATTCGTCGTCACGCCATCGATGAGCCCCGCGCCCGTGGCCCAGAGAATGTCGGGCAGGGAAGCCGTGTCGAGGAAGATTTTCATTCGGCCGCGAGGTAGAGGTCGCGAGGGTAGCGCACGGCGTCGAGAAAGAGCGCATTCGGCGGCGCAGGCGCCGAGGTCTCCAGGTTATGCGTCGCGGTCAGCAACACGGTCATCGAGTCAGCGGGACGACGCCCGGCGGCCACATCGACCATCGTGCCGACGAGAAAGCGAACCATGTGGTGCAGAAAGCGATTCGCCTCGACCTCGAAAACGAGGCCGCCCGGCCGATCCTTCCATACCGCGTGCTGGATCGTGCATCGATGTTCGTCATCGGCGGGTGCAGTGCCTCTGACCGCGAAAGCGAGAAAGCGATGCTCGCCATGAATCGCCGCGGCCGCGGTGTCGAGGCGGGCGCGATCGAGAGCGTGCGGCACCGGCCATTCCCACCGACGCCGAAAGGGCGAGTGCGCGTCGTCATCGGTGCCCACGTAGTAGCTGTATCGCCGCGCCGTCGCATCGTAGCGAGCATGAAACTCCGATCGCATGTCGTGCGCCGCTGCCACCCACACATCGCGTGGAAGAATCGCGTTCAGCGCGCGCCGCAGCAGGGCGGTTTCCCATTTCGCTGGCACGCGGACACCCACCGCCTGTCCTCGCGCGTGCACGCCGGCATCGGTCCGGCCGGCGCCGAGCGCCGCCACCGATGATCCGCACAGCTGCGCCAGCGCATCCTCGAGCACGCCCTGCACCGTGCGCTGCGCCGGTTGTCGCTGCCAGCCCGCGAACCCCGCGCCGTCGTAGTGCAGCACCAGCTGCACGGTGCGCTCACGCGTCACGAGAGAAAGCTACGCCGCACCACCACGTGCCGCAACCAAAGCACGATCGTCCAACCGATTGACAGTCCAGTACGTACGCCGGTACATTGGCTTTCCCGCGCACCGATCCCACGCGCCGCTTCGCTCCCCGACAATGCCGCCCCGCACCCTGGCCTCGCTCGCGCATGCCCTCGGCGCCGCCGCGGACCTCGACGCCGCGTTCGTGGCGCTCGCGGAAGCCCTGGCGGAGCTCGACCGCGCGACGGTGCTGGCGCTCTATCGCTACGATGCTCGACGCGAGATGCTGCGCGACCGGGTCACGATGAACGAGCGCGGGGAGATCGAGCGAGGGCGGGCGGACACGAAGCTCGACCACATTCCGCCCAAAGTGCGCGTGATCGTCAGCGGCGGGGGTCAATTCGTCGATCTCGGCGACCGCTCCGAGGAAGTGGCTCGGTTGCTGGGGATGCGACCGACGAGCGACGATGGCCTGCTCTCGTTGCGCGGCATTCCGCTCGACGGACATCTCGAGGCGGTGATCGCCCTCTACGAGCCGCGCCGCATCTTCGGCACCCGTGTCGTCGAGCGATTCGGCCCCTACGTCGCCCTCTTCGAGCTTGCGTTCGCGCGTTTCGCCGAGGGTGAGGCGCGACAAGAGGCTGTTCGCACTCTGGAAGACGTCACGCAGCGCGTGCATGGCGAGTACGTGAAGCGCCTCGGCGAGCTGGAACAGGAATTGGCGCAGGTTCGCGGCGCAGCGGCGAGAGGGGAGGGAGGCGTCGCCGCCGAGCGCCTCATCGCGCTCGAAGCGGAAGCCGCGCGCGCCAAGGAGGAGGCGCGCCGAGCAACGCGCCGCGCGCAGGCAGTGGAGCAGCAGGTGGGGGCAGCGGTCGGTCAACTGGAGCAGGCACACATCGAGCTTCACCGCCGGGCGGAGACGCTGCGCGAAAAGACGCGGACGCTCTACCTGATCGAGCGCGTGCTCGCCCTGGATGCCAGCACCACCGATCCGCGGCAGCTCGTGGATGAGCTGCTGTCGCTGGTCGGCGACGACATGCAGGCGCAACGGGTGTCGCTCATGTTGCGGGCACCCGATGGGGACCATCTCTTTCTCGCGGCATCACGCGGGCTGCAGCCGGGGATTCTCGACGGGCGGCGGATCCCGATCGGGCAGGGCGTCGCCGGGCGAGTGGCGGCCTCACGCGAGCCCATCCTCGTCCAGGATGTCGCGGACGCCGCGAGGCATCCGCTTCTGCGCGACCAGTACTTCACGACCGGCTCGTTCATCAGCTTTCCGCTCGTCTATCGCAGCGAGCTCGTCGGCGTGGTGAACCTAACGAATCGCGCGCGCCACGGTCTCTTTCTCGAGGAGGACGTGGAGCGAGTGCGCCTTCTGGCGCTGGTGATCGCGCTCGTCGCGACCAACGCGGCGCTTCCGGAGCGCCTGCTGGAGACCATTGCCACCCCCTGACGCTCTGGCTCGCGCCATCCGTCAGCTCGCCGGTGGTCAATCGCTCAGCACGGACGACACCGCCGAGGCCTTCGGCGCGATCATGCGCGGGGAGGCCAGCCCGGCCCAGGTCGCGGCGATTCTGGTCGCGCTGCGCGTGAAAGGCGAGACGATCGATGAGGTCGCGGGGGGCGCGCGAGCGCTCCGCGAAGCGATGGTGCGCCTCCCGTCCAACGGCCCCGATTCGCTCGTTGACACGTGCGGCACCGGCGGCGGGGCGGTCACCACCTTCAACATTTCGACGGCGGCTGCGTTGGTCGCGGCCGGCGCCGGCGTGCGGATCGCGAAGCACGGAAACCGTTCCTTCACCTCGCAGTGCGGCAGCGCCGACGTGCTGGAGGCGTTAGGCGTCCGCATCGAGTGTACCGTGGAAGAGATGGAGCAGGCGCTCCGCGAGGCGGGGATTGTGTTCATGTTCGCTCCGCTCATGCACCCGGCAATGCGGCACGTCGGGCCGGTGCGACGCGAGCTGGCAATTCACACGATGATGAACATCCTTGGCCCCCTCGCCAATCCGGCGGGTGCGGGGAGACAGGTGGTCGGCGTCGCCGACCCCCAGCGGCTACCGCTGCTGGCGGGGGCGCTCGCGGCACTCGGGAGCCGGCGCGCGATGGTCGTGCACGGTGAACCGGGGATGGATGAAGTGTCGCCGTTAGGGCCCACGCGCGTGCTCGAGGTGACACACGGGAGGGTTCGGGAGTGGACCATCGACCCGGCCGCGTTCGGACTCGGAGCGACCGATGCGCGCGAGCTTGGCGGTGGGGATCCGGCCGCGAACGCACAGACCATTGAAGGAGTGCTCACCGGCCGAATCCGTGGTGCGGCGCGTGCGGCCGTCGTGCTGAACGCCGCGGCCGCGATCCACGTGAGCGGCGATGGCGACGATTTCGAGGCGTCAGTGAGGAGAGCGGAAGACGCGGTCGAGCGGGGGGAGGGGTACGGAGCGTTGGAGAAGTTACGACGGGCCACGGGCCAGGGGCCAAACACGACGGGCCAGGGGCCAAGGGCCAAGGGCCAGGGGTAAGGAAAGCGAACGGCCGCGCAACGCGCGG
>DASTYE010000194.1:0-8412 GCA_035765135.1 Gemmatimonadaceae bacterium
CAACCGTCTCCACGCCCGCATAACGATCGACGCCGCTCGTGCGGGAAAGCACGTCATCTGCGAGAAGCCCCTCTGCATCACGCTCGAGGAAGCCGACGCGATGATCGACGCATGCGCCAAAGCCGGCGTCCTCCTGCTCTACGCCGAAGAGCTGTTCTTCGCGCCGAAATACGTCAAGGCGAAGCAGATGGCGGACGAAGGCGCATTCGGGCGCATTCATCTGGTGAAGCAGAGCGAGAAACACTCCGGTCCGCACTCCGACTGGTTCTGGGACGTCGAGCAGTCCGGCGGCGGCGCCCTCATGGACCTCGGATGCCACGGCATCGCTTTTTGCTGGTGGTTCCTGGGCAAGCCGAAGGTGAAGAGCGTCTACGCGCAGCTCTCGACGCAGGTGCACGCCGGCCGCACGTTAGGCGACGACGAGGCGATCACCATCATCGAGTTCGAGAACGGCGCCATCGGGATGGTCGAGAACAGCTGGAACCGCCCGGGTGGAATGGACGATTCGATCGAGGTGTTCGGCGCGAAGGGTCAGACATACGCCGACATGCTCATGGGCAACGCGCTGCCCACGTATTCCGAAGTGGGATTCGGCTACGCGGTCGAGAAGGCGTCGTCCACCAAAGGGTGGACCTATCCGGTGTTCGAGGAACACTGGAATTACGGCTTCCCGCAGGAGATGCGACACTGCGCGCGCTGCGTGCGCGGGAAGGAGACACCGATCGCCGATGGCGAGACCGGCCGCGTCGTCCAGGAGGTTCTCTACGCCGCGTACGCGTCGGCGGGACTCGGTCGCAAGATCACTCTCCCGTTCCGCCCCCGGGGAATCGCCAGGCCGATCGACCTCTGGAAGAAGCCGGCGCTCGCCGAGGCGGCGCTCTGAATGCGGCTCGCCGGGGCCATCGACATTGGCGGCACCAGGACGAAGATCGGAATCGTCGCCGAGGATGGCCGTGTCGTCAGGCGGGCAACGGTATCGACGGGCCACCGTGGGGAACCGATCCCGCTCGTTGATCGCATCGTGTCCACGCTTCGTCCCATGCTCGAGCGAGAGGGTGGGAGCGCGTTAGGCATCGGCGTATCGGTGGCCGGGTTCCTCGATCGCGAGCACACGGCCATGATCGCCAACGCGAATCTGCCGGCGCTCTGCGGGTTTCCGTTGCGGCGCACTCTCGAGGATCGCCTCGCTCTTCCCTGTCATCTCGAGGTCGACTCGAACGCGGCCGTGCTCGGCGAGTATCGGTACGGATCGGGCAAGGATGCGACACGCTTGCTGGGCGTCACCGTCGGCACCGGTCTCGGCGGCGGTGTCATCATCGATGGAGCGCTGCTGCGCTACACCGGGGAGTGCGCGGGCGACATCGGCCACATCATTCTCGACCCGAAGGGGCGACGCTGCACCTGCGGCGCGCGCGGGTGTCTCGAGGCGCTGGTCTGCTCGGCCGCGCTGTCGGCGCGCGCCGGCAGGCGTTCCGTTCGCGAGATCGTCAGCGCAGCGGGCCGTGGCAAGAAGCCGGCGGTGAATGCCCTCGCCGAGACGGGACGCTGGCTCGGCCTCGGCCTCGCGTCGCTCACGCCGCTGTTCGCTCCGGAGAGAATCGTGATCGGCGGAGGCGTCGCGGCAGCGGGGGAGCTGCTGCTCGGCCCGACGGTGGCAGCGTACCGCGAATACGTCGCCCCCGAGTTCGTCGACAAGGTGCAGTTGGTCGGTGCGGCGCTCCAGGGGTGGGAGGGGATGGTGGGCGCGGCGAGCCTGCTGTTCCACCCATTGCCCTAACGGGCCCGCCCGCGTATTTCCCCGAAACGTCGAGGCCATCGCGGGCGTCTTTCCTTGGCGGGCGGTGACATACCGCCCGGCATGCGTCCCCACTCTCTCCTCAGGGTCGACGATGTCTGCTGAATCCACGCGTCAGTCGCAGGACGATCTGCAATTCGATCGGGCCGTTCATGCGGATGCATCGAACGCGCAATCCAGCCTCACGTGCGGCATCTGTGGCGCAGCGCTGAGCACGCAGTACTATCATGTCGCCGAGCGGCCGGCCTGCGAGCGCTGCAAGGAAGCCGCGGAGGCGGAGAATCGGAAGGCAGACGGCGCAAGACGGCACCCAGGCGTCCTCGGGCGTTCGTTGGCGTTCGGATTCGCCGCGGCGATCGCCGGCGCCATTCTCTACTACGCCGTGATCGCCATAACGGGCTGGGAGATCGGGCTCGTCGCGATCGTTATCGGCTTCATGGTCGGCGCGGCGGTGCGCAAGGGATCAGCGAACGCCGGAGGGCGTCGCTTCCAGTGGATGGCGGTCGTGCTCACGTATTTCGCCGTCGGCCTCGCCTATTCGCCCATTGCCTTCAAGTCCATCCTGGACGGCAACTCACCGGCGTCGACGGCAGGCGATACAACCAGCGCCCGTCGCGACTCGGCTGCTTCGACCGATAGCGCTGGCTCGGCGGTCGCGACGGCAGGCGCAGCCACGGCTTCCGGAACGGCGGCCGACTCGTCGACGACAGCTTCGGGGATGGCGCTCGCGCTTGGAGCGACCTTTCTCTTCATCTTCGCTCTGCCAGTTCTTTACGTCGCGGGATCGATGCCCTCGGGGCTCATCAGCGCGCTCATCATCGTGTTCGGCATGCAGCAGGCGTGGAAGATGACGGCGAAGGCCGAGGTTCCCATCAGCGGTCCCTACCGGGTGGGATCGGACGGGCCAGCACCCGCCTAACGCATGATCGGCGTTCGACCGAAGACCGAAGGCACGGCGCTTCGCTGCGCCCGGTGCGCGACCGAGCTCGCGCCGACGATGCTCGCATGCCCGGTGTGCCATACGCTCGTACACGCGGAGACGCTGAAGGAGCTGGCATCTCGCGCCGATTCACAGATCGCGAACGGCAACCTCGAGGCCGCGCGAGAGACGTGGCAGCGCGCGATCGAGCTGCTCCCGCCCTCCTCGAAGCAGCATGCCGTCATCACCGAGCGGATTGCCGACCTGACGACGCGGATCGCCTCGACCCCGGGCACGCGCATCGCCAGCGCCGGGAGTGGCCCGTGGTGGAAGCGAGCGGGGGCGGCACTCATCGTCGTCGGCGTGTTTGCGTTGGGGAAGCTCAAGTTCCTGCTGCTGGGGCTGACGAAGGCAAGCACCTTCTTCTCGATGTTCGCCTTCTTCGGACTGTATTGGTCGCAGTTCGGATGGGCGCTGGCGGCCGGATTGGTCCTGTCGATCTACATTCACGAGATGGGACACGTCGCCGAGATCAGGCGACTCGGCCTCGCCGCCGGCGCGCCGCTGTTCATTCCGGGGATTGGCGCGCTCGTCCTCCTCAAGCAGCACATCGACGATCCGGCGAAGGATGCGCGCGTCGGGCTCGCGGGGCCGGTCTGGGGACTTGGCGCGGGAATCGCCGCGTACGCTGCCTATCGAATCACCGGCATCCCGCTCTGGAGCGCGATCGCGCAGCTCACCGGCTTCATCAATCTCTTCAACCTGATCCCGGTGTGGCAGCTGGATGGAGCGCGCGGCTTTCATGCACTGTCACGGTGGCAGCGCTGGGCGATCGTGGCGGCGCTCGGTGCCGCATTCCTCATCACGAACGAAGGCCTCCTGCTGCTGATCGGCGCCGTCGCGGTGTACCGCGCCCTTCAACCGGCGGTGGTGCGCGAGCCGAACATGCCGGCCTTCGCCACCTTTCTGCTGCTGATCGCCGCGCTCACGTGGTTGACAGAAATCCCCGTGGTATCCTGACGAGGCGAGCACGGTCACTTCCACGTCCGGCACACCGGTCCGCGTGCTCCCCTCACCCGAAGCGGTGGGGGAGCACGTGGCGGCACGACTGCTCACCCGCATCGAGCAGGCGCGCCTAACGGGCCGCCACTTCCTCCTCGGCTGCCCGACCGGTCGTACGCCGCGACCAGTGCTGGTGGCGATGGCCGACATGCTGGCGAGCAAGCCGCAGGACCTCAGCCACGTCACCATCGTCATGATGGATGAATACCTGGTGCGCGCCGGCTCGGGCTTCGAATACGTGCCGTCCGACCAGCCGTGGTCCTGCCATTACTACGTGCGCGAGGAGATCCGCCATCGATTCAATCGGATACTTTCGCGCGAGCACCGCCTTCGCGCCGACGCAATCTGGTTTCCACAGCCGAATGATCCCGCCGCGTACGACGCGCGCATCGGCGACGCCGGCGGCATCGACTGCTTCGTGCTGGCGTCCGGCGCGAGCGATGGCCACGTCGGGTTCAACCCACCCGGCAGCCCGCGCGAGAGCCGCACGCGGATCATTGCGCTGTCGGAGGAGACGCGTCGCGACAACCTTGCGACGTTCCCGTCGTTCGGCACGCTCGACGCGGTGCCGGATCATGGCATCAGCGTCGGCATCGACACCATCGCCGCGGCGAAGCAGGCCGTCATGATCGTCTGGGGCACGGGAAAGCGAAAGACGCTCTCCCGGATGCTGCGCGCCAGGCGGTACGACCCGGAGTGGCCGGCGACCGTGATTCACGAGTGTGCAGTGCGCGAGATCGTCAGCGACGAGGCGGCCGCGGCGCCCTGACAGACGCGGTGCCGAGGAGTATTTTCGGGACGGTACGCGCCGCCGCGCGTCCACGATCCTCCACACAGGAGCAGCAGCATGTGGCGCTACACCGCCGTCCTGATCGCGCTCGCGATACCTAACGCGGCACTCGTCTCACAGCCCGCCGCGCGCACCGCATTCGTCGGCCGCTGGGACATTACCATCGACAAGGGCACCACACGGGTGCCGTCGTGGCTCGAGCTGCGCCCCTCCGGGCGGGCCGCACTCGTGGGACGGATGGTCGGCGAGGTGGGGAGCGCGCGCCCGATTGCACGAGTCGAGTACGCCGATGGGACCATTCGCTTCGCGATTCCGCCGCAATGGGAGGAAGGCGAAGGCGATCTCCGATTCGAAGGGAGACTCGAGGGGGAGCAGGGTTCCGGCTCGGTGACCTACCCCGACGGGAAGCAGTACTCGTGGACGGCGAAGCGAGCGCCCGCGATGCGACGCGAGACACCGCCGCAGTGGGGGGCAGCGATCCGCCTCTTTAACGGGAAGGATCTCTCGGGATGGCGCGTGCTCGGCGCCGCGAACAAGTGGGAGGCGGCGAACGGCGTGCTCCGCAACACGGCATCAGGTGGCAATCTCGTGACCGACCGGAGCTTCGGCGACTTCAAGCTGCACGTCGAGTTTCGCTATCCCAGGGGCAGCAACAGCGGCATCTATCTGCGCGGCCGCTACGAGGTGCAGATCGAGGACAGCATTCCCGCCCAGCCGCAGAACGATCTGCTCGGGAGCGTCTACGGATTTCTGACGCCGAGCGAGATCGCGAATCGCAAGGCCGACGAATGGCAATCATACGACATTACGCTGCTCGGCCGGATGATCACCGTCGTGCTCAACGGGAAGACGGTGATCAGCAACCAGGAGATCCCCGGCATCACCGGCGGCGCGCTCGACAGCAACGAGGGCGCGCCGGGCCCGCTCATGCTCCAGGGGGACCATGGTCCGGTCGAGTACCGCAACATCGTGCTGACGCCCGTGCGCGAGTAGCCTCGCCTGTCACGGGCATCCAGGTTCAAAGGAGGAACGGATACCGCGGATGCGGCGGGAACTACCGGATCGTTCCCGGCGCACCGATCCTTCCTCGCGCAGAACAAAACACAAGGTGTTTGTGGTTGCGCGCGGAGGTTTCAATGCACCAGGAACCATCCGGCAGTTCCCGCCGCATCTGCGGGATCCGTTCAACCTTTGAACCTGGATGCCAGCCTGCGTAAAGCTCAGGTGAACCGCGTCGCCCGCCACAGCGCGGCGCTGCAGCCGCCGAGGATGGCGAGCATGACCACGGTGAGCGCCACCATCCACTCCCAGCTCATGGTGAGGCGCGGCGCCTCGGCCATCGCCGCGAACGCGATCAGGATCGCGCTCGCGAGCGCGACGACGAGCCAGTCGACCCATGTCCGCCCCAGGCGCGCGCCGACCTCCTCCCCCGCCGCACGCGCGCGCACGTAGGCCGGATCGACCCCGTACCGGTCGCTCTCCCGCGCCGCGGCCTCCTGCCAGCGGCGGTGCTCACGCTCCCGCACCGAGGACATCGCGATCACGCCTGCGCCTAACGCCATCACCAGGGAGCCGCCGATCACCTGCGTGTAGAGCGCGCGCGTGCCGCCGAGGAGCTCGCCGAACACCAGGACGCCCCAGAGCAGTCCCCAGAGCTGGTTCGTGTTCGACAACGGGATCCCGCGCGTGATGCCGGCGTATTTCACCGCGTACTGCTGGAAGAGATCGCCGATCACCCAGACGAAGCCGCCGAGGAGGAACCAGAAGAGGACATGCCGCGCGGTCGTCAGCTCGGCCCACAAGGGTGCGACACCACCGGTGTAGACGACGGCGAGCACGCCCATCATCCCGAGCTCGCCGATCGTGAAGAAGGTGATGAACGACAGCGGGCTCATCCCGGTCAGATACGCCTTGCGATACGGGATGTACATCGTCCCCCAGAGCACGCCGGCGGTGAGTGCGGCGACGACGCCGCGAAGGGCGTTACCGGCCGGCGCCTGCGTCGATGATGCGATCGCCAGCGCCGTGGCACCGGCGAACATCAACAGTGCGCCGCCTAACACCCCGAGCCAGCGCCGCCAGTCCGCGCCGCGCAGCTCCTTGAAGAGCACGATGCCCCAGAGGATTCCGAGCAGGCTGTTGCTGTTCCACAGCGGGAAGGCGATGCTGAGGCCGACGTCGCGCACCGCGAAAATGGTCAACGTGTTGGCGACCGCCCACAGGCATCCCGCCAGCACGCCCCACACGATGAGGTGCGGTGCCTGTCGCAGGTCGGCGCGGATGTATGACGTCCCCTGGATGAGCGCCGGGACGGTCCACCGCGCGAGGAAGACACCGATGACCATGCTGAGCGAGACCACGAACGGCGAGACGCCCGTCGTCACGAGCTTGGTCGGCGCCTCGGCCGCACCCAGCCAGGCGCCGGCCGTCAGCCCGGAGATCATGCCGATCGTCTGCAGACGGCGCAGGCGGGTCGCGTCGACCGCACGCGGCTCGAGCGGAGGCGTGTACTCCCGCGCGGGCGCGCTCAATGAATCCATCGAAGGACGAACAGTCCGCCGATGAGCACGATGACGGGCACCCAGAAGTGCACGTCGCGAAGAATGAGCCCGATCCAGTTGCGCGAGCCCCGCGCCCGGCCGTCGTCGGTCATTGGGTGCCAATACTGCGCACGAACGGAGTGGGCGCGCAATGACGCCCCGAAGATCCGCCGACGGCTACGTACAGTGACGTAGGGCGCCCGCCTCGTGGTGAGAACACCTTGTTCCTACCGACGATGGAGGTCCCAATGCGAATCGCGCTCTCACTGATTTCCCTGCTCCTCGGGCTCGTCCCCGCTCTCTCCGCTCAGCGCGCCGATTCCATCGCGCCCGGCACCCGCGTCCGGATCACCGTTCGTGACACGCAGCCCGGCGGCGCGAGCCCCCTCGTCGTGATCGGCCCACTGGTCGCGCTGCGCGACTCGGCGATCTCGGTTCGCAACGACTCTACCTCGAGCGACGTAATCGTCCCGCTGGCTCGGGTCGAGCGGCTGGAGGTGAGTCACATAGATCGCGGATCGAGCGCCCGCGCCGGCGGGCTCGTTGGAATAGTCATCGGTGGGGTGATCGGATACGCCGCCGGCGACGACTGCACGGCGGAGTCGTTCATCTGCTTCGATCACACCGACACGGCGATGTTCGGAGCGAGCGCCGGGGCGGGCCTGGGTCTACTCCTCGGATATCTCGCCGGCGGCCAGGAGCGGTGGCGCGAGACCTCCATGCCGCTTCGAATCTCGGTGACGCCGCCTACTCGAACGCAAGGACGCGCCGTCAGGATCATCAAGACGATCGTCTTCTAGACAGCCGCCTACTTCTGCTCCGCGCCCGGTCGATATCGGCGAATCGTCTGCGCCTCGATGTCCCGCTCGGTGAAGGCGACGCGCTTCATCTCACCACGCGCGAACATCTCGGCCTGATCGCTGTGGTGCGGCGATTCCTCGCGCGCGCTCTCGCCGTACGCGAGCACGGAGTACGCGCGCGGCACATCCCTGCCGAACTCCACGGCGAGCACCCAGCCATCGCCTCCGGTCACCGCGCGCTTCCCATCGGGATCGGTTCTGAAGTTGAGAACGCGGAAGCATCCGAGCGCGCCGCTGCATCCCCCGACGGGCACGTCCACCTTCCCCACGCGCACGCGGTGGACATCGCCCCACGCGACGTCGTAGCTGCCGTAGCGCCTGGCCGTCTCCTCGACCGCCCGCGTGAAGGCATCGACCGCCCGCGCCGGCTCCTTCAGCCCGCGCGGCGTCGCCATCGGCGCGTTAGGCATCCAGGGCTCGGCGAACAGGGAATCGGCATTCGCCCC
>DASTYE010000195.1:0-18127 GCA_035765135.1 Gemmatimonadaceae bacterium
AGAATGAGGAACGAAGACGAAGGACTGAGGAAATTGATGGACGCAACCCCCCACGGGAAGCAGTCCACCCGAATTCCCCAGTCCTACGTTCTCGTTCCTCGTTCTCTCAGAACGCGATCTTCAGCCCCGCGCTGAACCCAAAGTTGTGCGCGATCTCCGGCTGGTAGTCGATCGTGGTCGCTTCCTGCACGTCGAACCGGCCAATGTAGTCCCTCGCCATGAGACGCACGCCCACGGAGCGGGTGAGCCCCAGGTCGGCGCCCGCCCCCACCGTTCCGATGAAGTTCGTCGCATCGGTCGAGAGCCCGATCTTCAGGTTGTGGCGCATCGCACCTGCACCGAGCTGAAGAAACGGAACGAAGGCGCGACCGGGAACCGGCAGCGAGAGCTGGAGCGCGCCGTCGAAGATCCACGCCGAGCTCGAGCCGATGGTGATGCCGTCCAGGAAGGGAACGCCGATATCGATGTCGCCGCTGGCACGAGCGACGTTGCCGACGACCGCCACGTTAGGCGTGAGCGCCACACCCAGCTGTGCGCCAACGAGCCCACCCCCGGCGTTGGAGATCGAGGTGCCGAGCGGGCCCTTCACGAAATCGCCGAAGAGCATGTAGCCCGCGTAGGGTGTGACCTCGATGCGGGTCGCCGGCGCCTGCGCGAGAGCGGCCTGTCCGACGAGGGCAGCCGCCGCGGAAAGCGAAAGAACAATGCGTCGAGCCATGGGACCTCCAGGAGCAGTCGAAAGAGTCACTGATCCGCAAGGCATGGCGGAGGCCGCGGCGTCCGGCTCGCTCGCCAATGGCGCATCCCATTACAGCAGTGAGTGATAGGCGATGGGCTCGCTGACACGCCACAACGGGTCATGTCCCTGGTCACGGACGCGCCGGTGTCCCTCCGCGCGACCATGTTCCAGTGTTCCACTGTTCCCGACGTCGCACCTCGCGCGATGACATCTCTGGCGTGTGCCGCGGGCTGTGACATCGATGGACATCGCCACGCAGTCTGTTGCACGCCAGCAACAGTGCCGCTCGGCAGGCGTCAATACCACTAATCGCAAGCGGCGAGATACCAACATCTTAACGCGTTCGAACGGGCGTCAGGGCCGGGCTTGGAACGTGCTCGTGGTGCGCGGCCGTCATGGTACCTCGTCCGACGTTTCGTGCGCTCCGACTCCGAATCCAGCTCGGCTGGATCGCGCTCTTCATCCTCTGCGGCTCGTTCGTGGGGGCGCGTGCGCAGCAAACGCGCGGGTTGATCACGCACGACCGGCGGGACCTCGCTCTTTCCACCGCCTCCGCCCCGACCACAGGCCTCGCCTCGAGACGTCCGCTTCGCGGCACCCTCGGCATGCCGATCATCGCCGGCACCTTCGCCGATGTCACGCCGCAGTTCGACCGCGCGGTGTACGACGCCGCCTATTTCGGCGACGACGCCGGCGTGGGGCCGTACTCGGTCGCGCGCTACTATCGCGAGGTATCGTTAGGTGCGCTTACCTTCGCCGGCGCCACGACGTCCTGGATCAGGCTGCCGCGCACGCGCGCCTCGTACGTGGACGGCGATCCGGCGAGCGTCTGGCTGCGCTACGGCGAGTTCGCTCGTGACCTGCTCCAGCGCGCCGAGGGGATCGTCGACTGGCGGAAGTACGACAACGACGGCGCGGATGGCGTTCCCGATTCGGGCGATGACGACGGCGCCGTCGACATCGCGGTTCTCCTCCAGCCGGGATCCGAATACGGTTGTGGCCCCGACAGCCTGCGCGGATTTCGCGAAACAGGCTACCGGCTCAGCCTGCTGCCCGGGTGGAATGGGCAGCCGTACGTGACGAGCACCATCGGCGCGAGTGGAAAACCGATCGTCATCGATGATTTCGTTGGCGCATCCGCGGTCGCCTGTCAGGGCCAGGAGATCGTCCCGACTCGCGTCAACATTCCCGTTCACGAGATCGGCCACGTCCTCGGTCTGCCAGATCTCTACGACTACGACGGAAGCTCGTTCGGCGTAGGAGGGTGGGATGTGATGGGCATCTGGGCCGCCCCGCCCGCGCGTCCCCCCCACTTCGGTGCGTGGGCGCGAGAACGATTGGGCTGGGCCAGCGTTCGGCGCATTACGACGTCGGGTACCGTGGAGCTGACCGCCGCCGCGCACGCTGGGGAGATCATCCGTATCGACATCGATGGCGCGCCGGAGCACTTGCTGCTGGAGTATCGAGCAGGAGTGGGCGCCGATGCATCCGCGCCGGGGACCGGGCTGGTGATCTGGCGTGTGAACGATGCGGTGCTCGCGACTCGGCAGTGGGGCGTGAACGATGATGAGACGCGGCCCGCGGTGCAGGTGGTGCAGGCGGACGGCCGCAACGACCTGGCCGTGCGCGCCAACGTCGGCGATTTCGGCGATCCGTTCCCGGGATCGTCGTCGGTCTTCGCCATTTCCGACTCGTCGATCCCGTGGCTGCGCACCAGCGAGGGAATCCCAACGGGAATGCGCATCGACGCGATTTCGGCGAGCGGCGACCGCGTTGCCTTCAACGTCACCTTCAGCAATCCCGCGCCCGTTCTCGCGACAGCGAGCACGATGGTCAGCGCTCCCCTTGGCGAAAGAGGGTTCGCGCAGCGGCTACAGGCACTTGGCGGCGCACCACCGTATCGGTGGCGCACGGTCGGCGAATTGCCGGCCGGGCTCGTTCTCACCGCCGACGGCGTCGTGCAAGGCGCTCCGGAGCATCTGGCCGACAGCCGCGTCGCGGTGGAAGTCAGCGACTCGCGGTCCGTCGCGACCGTGAGCGAAATTCACGTGCGTGTCATGATGCCCTCGCTCACCGCACAGGAGGCGCTCCGCGGCGTCGCCGAGCCCGCGTCGCTCGACGCGACGCGACAGCGGGCACTCGACCTCGTCGGGAATCGTAACGGTCGTCTCGACATCGGCGACGTGGTCCTCTTCCGCCGAATGCTCGAGACACGCGTGACGGACGCGTCCAGCTCGCAATGACGCGCCTTCGTGGGCCGCGGTACTCCGCGCTCGCGCTCGTTGTCCTCGGCATGGCATGCGGTGACGCCAGTACTGCGCCTAACGTCGATGAGTCGATATTCCTGGTCTCGCTCACCGGCGTCTCCGCCGAGCACGCAGGCGTAGTCGTACATCTGACCGGCGCGGTCACCGACATCGCCCCGGGCGACCCATCGCTCGAGGTGGCGTGGGCACAAGACGGGCCCAACGCCGTGACGGTCGTGATCGTCGGCTCGCTCGCCACGACCCGCGAGCTGCTCGTCGTTCGCCGCCGCGGTGGGCTGGAGCCGCTGCGGGCGGTCGTGCGCGAGCTCGCCCGCGCGGACGGCAGCGTATCGTCATCGTCGCCCGTGTACGCGATCGTTCGCGGGGCGGGGACTTCTTAGCGCGACGGCGCAATCCGCAGCGCGTATCGTTTGGGCGTCACGTTCGAGACGACAAAGGGCCAGCCTCCCGTTAGGGAAGCTGGCCCTTCATTCGAATGTCCGCGGCCGCACCAGGCGGCGCGTGGTTACCGCGCGAGCAGCAGCGACGCGAGCAGGACGCCGAGTGCGAGCATCGCGGCGCCGACGGCAACGGCCATCGTCGGCGTGACCGCGAACTGGCGGCGCCAGAACGGCGTGATCACGCGCGGGGTCGCCTGCGGCAGCGCCTGCATGATACGATCCTGCACGTAGGCAGGCGTCTTCATGCGGCGGCGCGAATCGACTTCCGTCTCGATGCGGCGCCAGAAGTCGACATCGCGCGCGGTGTCTCCACGACGCACGGCGGCTTCGGGAAGATCGCCATCCAGCCACGCCTGCACGGTCTGAGGCGTACGGCGAGTCCCCCGCGGAACTTCACGGTCGGCAAACGGGCGCGAAGGAACGGCGCGCGGACGATCGCGGCCGGGCTCGCTGCGGCCCTCTCGGGGATTCAGGTCGTCGAGCATCAGGCGTACTTCTCCTCCAGGAGGACTTGGAGAGCCTCACGCGCGCGGTGCACGCGCATCTTCAGCGCCCCAACGGTGGTTCCCAATAGATCGGCCATCTCTTCGTATGAGCGGCCTTCCACGTGCTTCATCACGAACGCTTCCCGCAGCGACGGCGCCAGTGCCGATAGCGCACGGTCCAGATCACTACGCAGCTCCGTCCGGTCCAGCTCCTCATCCGGCGTCGCGAACGACGAGGGCTGATCATCCTCCTCGTAGCTCAAATGCGTTCGCCGAATGTTCTTCAGCCAATCCTTGCAGCCGTTGGCCACGATGCGGAAGATCCAGGCATCGAAGCGACCATGCACCTCTGCGAGGTGTTGATACGCTTTGATGAAAGACGATTGGAGGATATCCTCCGCTACGTCCGGACTCCCCGTCATACCGAGCGCATGCCGATAGAGAGGATCGCTGTAGCGTCCGATCAGGAGGGAGAATGCATCCCGATCACCCGCCAGCACGCGCGCGATGACTTCCTGGTCCGCCTGAAGCTGATCGACGGGAGAAACCGGCGTCGCGGCTGTGGTCTTCACGTCGCTAGTGTAATCCCTCTCCTGCGCCCCGGAAAGTGCTTTTGCTCCCGGAACTCGGAGTGCAATGGAGGCTGCCATGCCCTACAGACGACCGGCATCACGCGGCGTAACAAAACTATCACTAACTGCGCAACCGGGCATAAACGAGCAGTTCCCGAAGCCCATCCGCCCGGTATCGCCGCCGCTCGTGGTCGCTATCGGCTCGATACCTTCGGTATGTCTTCCGGAAGCACCGCACCCGGCCATCCATTGATGCGTCGCGCAGCGTTTCCTTCAGCACCTTCTCGGGGAGCAAACCCTCCGAGTTGTAGCTGACGAGGACGTGGCGCGCGCCGGTCGCCTCCAGAAGCTCTCGCAATGCATGACGCACACTGCGGGCCGAACACCAGACGCTTCGCTGCCCGTCGGCCTCCAATAACCCGGTCTTCCCCCGAAGCGCCGGCGCCCCATCGCTCCAGCCGCGGGCAATCAGCTCCGGAACATGGTAATACCCGGGATACTGCCGAGCGTTGTAGGGAGGATCCACATAGAGGAGATCGATCGGCCCGAGCGCGCGTGCGATCTCAACGGCGTCAGCCCGGTGCGCCGTCGATCCGCGGACGCCTTTCACGGGCGGCATCGGCGCGAGCCGCAGCGGGCGCAGCGCGTTCGGCTGCCAGCTTTTGATGTATGCCGCATACACGCCGGCGGTGTTGGCGACACGATCCGACCCTTCGATCAGCGCCGAGAGCAACAGGTAAAACGCATCGTCCCCAATGAGGCCGGCGCGATGCCACCGGTGCAACGTCGTCCGCACCGTATCGATTCGTCGAGCGTTTTCCTCCGTGAAATACATCCGCTCGCCCGAGAAGTGTGAGGCAAAGAACCCCGCCTCGGGATCGAGCCAGCGCTCGAGATACTCCGCGACGACGCCGAGTCGCGATCCGTTGCGGGACGCTGCCTGTGCGCGAAAGCGCGGCGATCGCAGCGCCGCTCGCACGTCAGGGTCGCCCGCCCGCAACTCGGCCATCGATGGCTCACGCTGCGCGACGACGTAGGCGCGCTGAAAGACGTACGAGTAGGTCATGAGATCGCTCGATGCCACGCGCCATCCGCGCTCTTTCAGCGCACGGCCAACGGCCGACGTGCCGGCGAACGCATCGTGCGCCGTTCCAGCCGGAATCTCCAGGCGCTCGAGCGCGCTGGTAATGAATCCGAGCAGGCGAGTCTTGTTTCCGATGTAGCGCAAGGAGGAATGCGGAAGCTACGACCTGAGACGGGTGCTGCGATCGTGTCGCGGCCCGAGGTCAATCATAACGCTCCGGCCTCCGCCTTCCGAATTCTCGTGAACGCGTCCCACCCACTCTCTCGCACGAGCCTGCCGTGTTCATCGAGCTTCGGGGGCGGGAATCGGATCGAACCGGGGACACTCGGGCCCACTCCGGTGAGCGGCGATGCCTCTTCTTCGCGCAATGCTTCGAGCACCGACTTCACGAGACCGTTCGGCACGCCGGCACCATCGAGACGACGCGTCCACACAGCGGCTGACTCCTGGCGCAGGCGCGCTGCCATCGCCTTCACGACGCGATCTCTTTGCGCGAGCCGGCCGGCGTTCGTGGCCAGCGTCGGGTCGGCCGCGAGCTCCGAGAGCTCGAGCGCGCGCACGCACGCCATCCACTGCGCATCGCTTCCCACAGCAACGACGATCGGGCGGTCGGCCGCATCGAACAACTGATATGGAACGAGATTCGGATGCGCATTCCCCCAGCGTGACGCATCCTCACCGGTGAGGAGGGCGTTCTGGGCAACGTTGACGAGCGCCGCCGCCGCGCTGCGCGCGAGCGAGATCGTCAAATGCCGCCCCATCCCACGAATCGCTCGCGCGAGTAGCGCGCCGAGAATCGCGATGGCCGCGTCCTTTCCCGCGATGACATCGGCGAGCGCCACGCCGGTCTTCATCGGCGGTCCATCGCGGTCGCCGGTGATCGACATCCAGCCCCGCTCCGCCTGCACCACGTAGTCGTACCCGGGACGCTCGCTGTCCGGATCGAACCCAGTGATCGTGCACCAAATGAGCGATGGATATCGCCCGCGGAGTCGGCGGTGGCCGAGCGATCGTCGTTCGAGCGTTCCGGACAGGAAGTTCTCGACGACGACATCCGCTTCGCTCACCAGCCGCTCGATGAGCTCCCGGTCGGCCCGGACGTCGAAGCTCGCGGCGACACTGAGCTTGTTGCGGTTGACGCTGAGGAAGTAGGCGCTCTGGCCTCGTGCATCGAAGGGAGGTCCCCAGCCGCGGGTCTCGTCGCCCCCGTCGGGGCGTTCGATCTTGATGACGTCGGCTCCGAGGTCGCCGAGCATCATGGTACAGACGGGGCCTGCGAGCACGCGCGTGAGGTCGAGGATGCGTATGCCTTCTAGCATTCAAGCCGCATTAGTGTCGCTATTGTGTCGAGATAAGGGCCTACAATGCCGAGGCCGGGCCGGCGCGGACAGCGGCCGTACGCACCTTGCATATGACCCGAAAAATCATATACTTACCGCATCCTCGGGGCCGACCGCGCGCGAAGGTAGCGCCTGACGTCGCTCCGTTCAATGATGGGCCGACGCCCACAGTCGAGAGCGCGCTAAATGGTCGACAAGCCACAAGTCACCGACGTCAAGCCGACAGAGCCAACCACCGCCACACCGACACCAGGCGCGACCGCGACCGTCCCACCGCCCCGCCGTCCCGGACATCGCGGCGCCGACGTACGCGATACTGTCGCGGAAATGGCCGCACGCGCGCAGGAGATCTCGCTCGAGGCAGGAAGCAAGATCGCCGCAGCGATGAAGGACGTGATCGGTGCCGCCGCCGGGCTCACCGGCTTCGCGCTCGAGAGCGCGCGCGATCTGGTGCAGTACATGGTGCGTCGCGGACAGATGACGCAGGACGAGGCGGACAAGCTGCTCCGCGAGGTGGAGGAGTCGCAGGGTCCGCGCCGACCAACGAGCGCTCTGCGTCCGACACCAGTCCGAGCAGAGGTCGTCCGAGCGGAGCCACCGCGTATCGAGTCTGATGGAAGGAACCAGGCCCCGGTCGCACCCCCGACGCCACCGAAGCCGGCCGCGAAGGCGGCGCCGAAGCCCGCGGCGAAAGCGGCCCGACCGGCAAAAAAGGCCGCTGCTCACCGAGCTGCCCGCCCCAGGCCGGCCACCGCGAAAAAGAGCTCGGCGAAGGCGAAGAAGAAGCGGTAAATGGCGGCGCGCTCCTCACGGAGCGCGCTTTCCTCATCAATGGCGCAGGGCCGCGAGCTCCTCGAGAAATACGCGCATCGACTCGGTGTCCCGAAGGGAAAACTCCGCGGCGGTCGCCGTGCTCCCCTCGCCATGAATGCGCACCGTGACGGCCCGAGGATGATGCTCCCGGAGCGCGCGGATCGCGTCTTCATCGGTCACGTCGTCGCCGGCGAACATCATCGACGCCTCATCGTGGCCAGCGGCCAGGCGTTCGGCGAGAGCGAGCACCGCCGTTCCCTTGTCGATGAGAGCAGCGGGCTTGATCTCGTATATGCGCTTCCCTGTCGTGACGCGCAGGCCGAGCGCTTGCGCCACGCGATCGACAGCCAGGCGTAGCCTGGGAGCGATCGATGGATCCGCCAGACGCCAGTGCACCGAGAGGGTGATCGCCTTGTCTTCGACGATCACGCCCTCCATGTCGCCGACGTGCGGGCGAAGCTGTTCAACGGCGGCGGCGATCACGCCGCGGTAGCGGGCCATGCCGGGATCGCTGAAGTCCTCCCCGCTTGGCCCTTCGACCTCGAATCCATGGTTGCCGGCGACCCACACGTGGGACACGCCGACCATCCGGCGCGCGACCGCGGCGCTGCGCCCGGACACGAGCGCGACGTGGACATCGGGTCGATCCACGAGCGCACCGACCGCGCGTTGCGTCGCGGGTGGGACGACCGCCTCATCGAACCTCGCGACGATGGGCGCGAGCGTGCCGTCGACGTCGAGCATCACCACGAGCGGCGTTCCCATCAGCCGGGCTTTCGTGTCGCGGGAAAGCGGGAGAAGCGGGGTCGTCACGAAGCGGGGCACCGGTGATCAATCGGGGCGTGACATGGGCCCCGCATGTAGCGCGCAAACGGCGGGACCGCAAGCGCCAGGCGATGATTTGGCGTCTCCGCGGCGCGGCGGTACCTTCCGATCTTCCCCTACTCCTTCGCCACATGCGCACCGTGACCGCCGCTCTCGCGCTGCTCGCCGCCGCCTGTGCTTCCGCGCCGCCGACGCCCGATTCCACGCTCGCACGCACCATCGCGCTGGCCCTGCTCGACCGGGGCGCGCGGGCGTGGAATCGCGGCGATCTCGAGGCGTTCATGTCTGACTACATGAACAGCCCGCGCACGGCGTACGTCACGACGAACGGCGTTGCCCATGGCAAGGCCGCCATCCGCGAACGCTACGCGCCGCGGTTCGCGCCGGGGGCGCTGCGCGATTCGCTCGCGTTCGAGAACGTCGAGGCGGATCCAATCAACAACGATGCGATGCACGTCATCGCGTGGTACAAGCTCATGCGCGGCGACTCCGTCATCGCCCGTGGTCCCACGTCGCTGCTCGTGGTGCGCGATGGACCGCGATGGGTGATTCTCAAGGATCATTCGAGCTGAGCCGGTGGACGCCGTCGTCGCGCGCGCACCGGCGCGCATCGATTTCGGGGGCGGGTGGACCGACGTTCCACCGTACGGCGAAGAGATGGGTGGCTTCGTCTGCAACATGGCGATCACCCGCCGCGCGACGGTGACGCTCGAGTCGGGCGCCGCGCTGACGGCAGCGGCCGATGACCTGACGCGCGCGGCGTTGCGGCGTGCGCGACTCGATGACGCCGCGGTGACCCTCGAATCGGATATTCCACCGGGGGCCGGCCTGGGCGGCTCATCGGCCGCCGGCATCGCGCTGCAGGCGGCCATCGCCGCCTGGCGCGACGAGGCGATCGATCGCGAGGTGCTCGTGCGCAGGAGCCGCGGCGTCGAGGTCGAAGAGCTGGGCGTCGCCGGCGGGTGGCAGGATCATTACGCGGCCGCCTACGGCGGAGCACTCGGACTTGCCTTCACCGACCGGATCGTGGTTCAACCGATCCCGCTCGACGACGCGTTGGCGGACGCGATCGAGCGTCGATGCGTCGTCGCGTACACCGGTGAGTCGCGTATCTCGGGGACGACGATCACGGCGGTGCTCGACGCGTATCGCGATCGTGAGCCGCGAGTCGTCCGCGCGCTCGCGCGGATGGCGGAGCTGGCTCGTGCGATGGCCGATGCGCTGGCGGCACGGTCGCTCGACGAGCTCGGCGAGCTGGTGGGCGAGCACTGGACGCATCAGCGGGCGCTCCACCAGCGCATAACGACACCGGCGATCGAGCGGGCTCTCGCGGTCGCGCTCGATGCGGGCGCCATCGGCGGAAAGGCGCTCGGCGCGTCGGGGGGCGGATGTGTCCTCGTGATCGCGCGGGATGGACGCGAGCGCGACGTTCGCCAAGCCCTGGAGCGCGTCACGACCGTCGTGCCCTGGGGCGTCGATCGCGACGGCGTACGAGCGCAGCGCGTGGCGCAGAAGGCTCCGGCGTGACCCGCATCGAGCCGATCGCCCTGCTGCGCGACCTGGTTCGAATCGATTCGCGCAATCCCTCGCTCGCGCCGGACAGCGCCGGTGAGCACGCGGTTGCACAGATGCTGGCCTCGACGCTCGAAGCGTGGGGGCTGCGCGTCAACACGCACGAAGCGGCGCCCGGACGCCCCAACGTCATCGCTCGAGGTGGGCGCGCCACGGGGCCGTCACTCATGCTCAATGGCCACCTCGATGTCGTCGATGTCGAAGGGATGGCGCATGCGCCGTTCGCGGCGGACGAGCGAGACGGCCGCGTCTACGGGCGCGGTGCGTCGGACATGAAAGGTGGTGTCGCCGCGATGTGCGCCGCGGCGGCGCGAGCGGCGGCCCGGGGAATCGATGGCGAGGTGATCGTCACGGCGGTGGTGGATGAGGAGCACACCAGCATCGGAACGCGCGAGCTGCTTCGATGCGGCGTGCGCGCCGACGCGGCGATAGTCGCCGAGCCGACGAGCCTCGCGGTGATGCCAGCCCACAAAGGGTTCGCGTGGATCGAGATCGACGTGCGCGGGCGCGCCGCGCACGGGAGCCGTTACGAGCTCGGGGTGGACGCGATTCTCGATGCCGGCCTGATCCTCGCGGAGCTCGATCACCTGGAACAGGAGGTGCTGCCCGCTCGCCCCCATCACCCGCTGCTCGGGAGATCGTCGCTGCACGTCTCGACGATCGAGGGCGGTCAGGGCTGGTCCACGTATCCCGATCGGTGCGTCGTGCGCGTGGAGCGACGTACGCTCCCGGGCGAGCGTCGCGAGGACCCGTTCGAGGAGGTGCGCGCGGCGATCACACGGGCGCGAGAGCGACGCCCTTCGATAGCGGTCGACGCTCGCGAGATCCTGTGGCAGGCGCCGTCCGATGTCGCGCGCGATGCGCCGATCGTTCGCGCGCTGTCGGATGCGCTGACGGCGCGCGGCGAGCAGGCGAGATTTGGCGGCATGACTGCGTGGACCGATGCGGCGCTGCTCAACGCTGCCGGCATACCGGCGGTGTGCTTCGGGCCGGGCGATATCGGGATGGCCCACGCGGCCGAGGAATGGATCGACGTCGATGAAGTCGCGCGAGCGACCGACGTGCTCGAGACCTTGATCACACGCTGGTGCGGGGGGGAGCGGTGATGCAGCTGACTCACGAGCAGTACGAGGCCCTCGAGCGTGCGGTGCGCGTCGGCGAGCGCGTGGCGGCGTACCGGAGAGGCACCGAGTACGTGGTGGTGCCGCAGGAGCTCGTGCTCCGGGGCGGCCGCGAGATCATCCGCGCCCGTCATCCGACGACCGGCGAGCCGATCGAGCTGGCGCTCGACGAGCTCGAGGAGCTGCACGTCATCCGTGCCCGTTAGGCGCTCGCGCGACGACGATGCGCCGCTCGTCGCCGTCTACGCCGACGAGTCGTGCCTCGGCAACGGCCGCGAAGGGGAGAACCCCGGTGGGGCTGGGGGGCTCATCGAGATCGCGCGCGGCGATGGGCTGGTTCGCCGCGACTTCTGGGTCTCCGAGAACGCGACGACCAACAACCGCATGGCGCTGCGCAGCGTCATCGAGGCGTTTCGCGCGCTTTCGAAGAAAGGGAATACCTTCCGCGTCGTGTTCACCACGGACTCCCGTTATCTCGTCGACGGGATGACGGACTGGGTGCATCGGTGGGCGGCTCGCGAATGGCGTCGGAAGACGGGACCCGTCGAAAACAAGGAGCTCTGGCAGGAAGCGATCGAGGCGGTGAACGGGCACGCGGTGCAATGGCGCTGGGTTCGCGGTCACGCCGGGCATCCACAGAACGAGTACGCGAACGAGCTCGCGACGAAAGCGGCGCGAGAGCTATCGACCTCGCACGGGGCCATCCCCTCGGGGTTCGACCTCTGGCTGGCGGCAGAACGTGGCGCGGGCCGCATCGCGCTCGAGCCCGACCCCCTCCCCACCCGCTTTGCGTCCCATCGGGCGTTACCCCGCTGAGGCTCCACCAGTCTCACATAGAGGCTACTGACGCCCGAGGAATGTCATGAAAATGAATGTGGTCGTGTTCATCGTCGGCATCATCGTCGGCTATTTCTACGGCTTTTCGGATTCGAAGGCGCACCGTGACAACGTGGTGCGGCGCGTGGTCGCCACCGTTGGCGGCTCGAATCGCGCGAAGCTGAGCAACGACGTGGACGCGAAAGTCGAGGCAGCGGAAAGAGGTCGATAGATCGCCGCATCAGCTGTCCCACGAGGATCGGGGAAGGGCTCACCGCCGCTTTCTCGATCCTCGTTCCGCTTTCGAATGGCCTCCCCCTTGCGCTGTCCGTTCCTCCGGCGCACCAATAGGGCCGCGTCATACGTTCTCATATCCCTTCGCTCATGGATGATCTCGACCGCTTACTCCAGCGGCTCGTGCAGCGGATCCGCTCCGAGTACCCGGAGTACATGAATCGACCGTTCGAGGTGTCGGAGCTCTACCAGAACATCGTGCCGTATCGGCACAATCGGAGAGAGCTCGGCATCGAGACGAATCAGGATTACGAGCTTGCATTGCTGCGCCTGTTGAGCGGCGAGCGCTCGTATCTCCTTGGCGACGCGAGCATGCAGGATGGGATCAAGCGCGAGCTCGCGAGCCCGAATCCCAACACCGCGCTCTTTCGTGAGTTCGCGGCGGCGCGCGTATCGCTTTCACCCGAAGCGGTGAGACGGTACGAGCAGATGTCGTCGGCGGAGACCAGGCCGGACGACGTTCGAACGGTGAGCGCCGCCCCGGCACCACGGCCCGCGCCGGCGCCACCGCCGCCACCACGACCAGCGGCGCCACCACCGCCGCCGCCACGTCCCGCACCGAGCGTTCCGGCGCAGCCGAGCACCATGGCGGCAATGCCATCGCCGCCATCGCCGCCGCGCGCGCCTACACCACCACCAGCCGAGTACTACGCCGCGCCGGTGAGTGATCGTGGCGTTGGCGGCGCCGGTCGCAGCGTTGCCATGGCAAGCGCCGTCGCCGCTGGCGGATGCCGGTACTGCGGCGGATCGCTTCCACAGGGGAGACGCGTCACGTTCTGTCCGCATTGCGGACAGAATCTCGCCGTGCAACGGTGTCCGGCGTGCAGCACCGAGCTCGAGCTCGGATGGAAGTTCTGTACGACGTGCGGACGCGCAGTTGCTTCTGCGTGAGGCAGGCGTTCTCGCGCATCGCTCTGCTCGGATTGATGGCGGCCTGCGGCGACGCGCCTCGCGAGACGCCGGCCGACACGGCAATTGCACCTCCAGGCGCGGGCGACACACTTACGGATACGACGCGCCTCGCCGGGGCGGACACCACGCGGGACAGCGCGAACGCGTCGACAATCGTGCCTGACGTGTCGTTCGTGCTCCTCGCCGACAGCGCCGCCGGTGACAGCATCTTCAATCGCAGCGGTACGTGCTTCACCTGTCACGGCCAGTATGGGGGCGGGCTGACGAATCTGGGGCCCAACCTGCGTGATGATGTCTGGCTGCACGCCGACGGATCCTATCGCTCGATATTCCGCGTAATAACCCAGGGGGTTGCGGTCCCCAAGGCATCCCCGATCGGAATGCCTTCGTTCGAAGGCCGCCTGTCCGAGGCGCAGCGTCATCGGGTGGCCGCGTACGTCTTCAGCCTCTCGCACCCCGGATCAGTGGTGGCGGACACCACAACACGCACCGATTCGCTCTCGCCCTTTCTAATCCCCGTACCCGCGAATCCGCCGCGCTGAAGCGCGACCGATTCGCCGGAGTCACCCGACCATGCCGAAGCTCGCCGTCATCGCCGGAGATGGAATCGGGCCGGAGGTGATCAATGAGGCGCTCAAGGTGCTCGACATCGTCGAGCCCATCTATCGTCCCGGGATCGAGCTCGAGACGCTACCGTATGGAGCCGACCACTATCTCTCGACGGGCGAGACGATCTCACCCGCCGAGATGCGGCGGCTCGGCGAAGAGTTCGACGCGATTCTCGTCGGCGCGCTCGGCGACCCGCGCGTCCCCGGGAACGAGCACGCGCGTGACATCCTGCTCGGGATGCGCTTCCAGCTCGACCTCTACATCAACGAACGACCCGCACGTCTCTTCGACGAGCGGCTGACGCCACTCAAGGACAAGACGACGAGCGACATCGACCTCGTCATTTTTCGGGAGAACACCGAAGGGTTGTACGCAGGTGTCGGCGGCTCGTTCAAGCGCGGCATGCCTGACGAGATCACCATCGCCGAAGAGATCAACACGCGGCGCGGCGTAGAGCGCATCATTCGGTACGCGTTTCTGTGGGCGCGCGAGAACGGTCGTGAGCACGTGACGATGGCCGACAAGGCCAACGCGATCCCGGCACACATGCTCTGGCGCCGGCTCTTCGACGAGATCGGGAAAGAGGAGTTTCCGGAGATCCGGCGCGAGACGCGTTACATCGACGTGATGGCAATGGAGCTGGTCCGGAATCCGGAGAACTTCCAGGTGATCGTCACCGGCAATCTGTTCGGGGACATCCTCTCCGACCTCGCATCAGGCATCGTTGGCGGGCTCGGCCTGGCACCGAGCGCGAATCGGCATCCGGGCTTCGTCTCGATGTTCGAGCCCGTGCACGGGAGCGCGCCGTCGCTCGCGGGGAAGAACATCGCAAACCCAATGGCGGCGATTCTCTCCCTCGGGATGATGCTGCGGACGGTGGGCGCGCCCGAGGCGGCGCTGATGGTCGAGCGAGCGATCCGCGCCGCGATTGTCGAGAATGTGGTCACCGCCGACCTCGGCGGCGAATACGGCACGAGCGAGGTGGGCGACTGGATCGCCGAGTGGATCAGGACAGCCTAGGTTGTCGAGGTCGTCGAGGTCGTCCAGGTCGTCGAGGAACGTCGTTGAGGAAACGAAGGTCGCCGTGGCCACCTCGACCACCTCGACCACCTCGACGACCTTGACGACCTCGGCTTGAATCTGCCCATGCGCCGGGACCATCTTGCACGTACCAACCATCCAGCACACACATGACCCAGTCATCCAACCGCGACATCGTTTTCCTGTCCGCGGTCCGCACTCCATTCGGGACGTTCGGCGGCTCGCTGAAGGACTACACGGCGGTCGATCTGACCGTCGTCGCCGCCAAGGCGGCGCTCGAGCGCGCTGATGTAGCGCCCAGCGAGATTCAGCATTCGATTTTCGGCAACGTTCTGCAGACGACGTTCGATACGATCTACTTCGCGCGACACGTCGCGTTGAAGGCGGGGTGTCCCATCGAGACGCCCGCGCTGACCGTAAACCGTCTGTGCGGCTCGGGCTTCCAGGCGATCGTGAACGGAGCGCAGGAAGTTCTGCTGGGAGAGGCCGACGTGTGTCTCGTCGGCGGCGGGGAGTCGATGTCTCAGGCGCCGCACATCGCGCGCGGTCTGCGTTGGGGCACGCCGCTGGGGAAAGCGCCCGCGCTCGAGGATTCTCTCTGGGAGTCGCTCAAGGATCCCGTCGCCGGTCTCTCGATGGCCGAAACCGCCGAGAATCTGGCGGTGCAGTACAAGCTCGAGCGGTCGTGTGTCGATGAGTTCGCGTATCGCTCGCAGGCGCTCGCGAAGCAGGCGTGGGATGCCGGCGTCTTCTCCGACGAAGTCGTCACCGTTCCGGTGAAGGACCGCAAGGGACAGGTGACGCAATTCGCCCGCGACGAGCACATGCGTCCCGATACGTCGATCGAAGGACTCTCCAAGCTGAAGCCCTACTTCCGTGCGGACGGCCTGGTCACCGCCGGCAACGCGTCGGGAATCGGTGATGGAGCGGGCGCGCTCGTGGTCTCGAGCGCGGAATACGCGAAGCGGACAGGGAAGAAGCCGATCGGTCGCCTCGTCGCGTGGGGCGTCGCTGGTGTCGATCCGAAGATCATGGGCATCGGCCCGGTCCCGGCCACGAAGAACGCGCTCCGAGCGGCGAAGATGACGCTCGATGACATGGATCTCATCGAGGTGAACGAAGCCTTCGCCCCGCAGGCGTGCGCGGTCGAAGTGGAGCTGAAGCTTCCGCGCGAAAAACTGAACGTGCATGGCGGCGCGATCGCGATCAGCCATCCGCTCGCGGCCTCCGGCGCACGCATCACGGCGCATCTCCTGCATGCACTGCGCGCACAGGGAAAGCGATTCGGCCTCGGGACGGCCTGTATCGGCGGGGGTCAGGGAATTGCGGTCATAGTGGAGGCGCTTTAGAAGCGGGCCAAGGGCCAAAGGCCAAGGGCCAGGGGGAGGGTGAAGGGTGCGCCGTAGCTCTGAATCCCTCACCTCCTTTTGGCCCCTGGCCCTTGGCCCCTGGCCCTTGATTCTCAGCCCACTCACCATGCCCACGATGATTCGACGCCACCAAGGAATTCTCCAGACGCTCGCGACAATCGCTCTCGCCGCCTGCGCCTCGTCCGGACCGGGCGAGCCGCTCCCGTCACCATCGCCCGCGACCGGAGAACAGGCAGGGGTGACGTGGCCGGTCGGCACACGCGCTCATGTCGATCTCTGGTTGCACGGGTTCGCGCTGATCTCCGATGACACGGGCCGCGTCCCGATGTTCAAGCGCGGGTACGCCAGCCGGATGGCCGAGATCAAGTCGCGCGCGAGCGTGCGGACATCGCTCGACGTGAACCGGGAACGTCTCCGCGCCCGTTATGCGACCAATCGCGTCCTGCTCAACGCGCAGTTCCTCGCGATGCGGTTCGCGAGCTGGGAGGACCTGCGACAGGCGATCGATTTGTTCCTTCGCGCCGACGGAGACCCCGGACGAGCGAGCGACCGCCTGGCGCAGGAAATCATCGCCACCTTCGCGCAGACGTTTTCGACAGCGGCCGACCGCGATTGGCTGCGACTGTTCGCGCTCTCGCTCAACGACGAGAACGAGCGCTTCTACCGTTCCTGGTGGAACCAGCGGCAAAGCGAGCTCGCGCCGGTGATCGAACGCGTGCGGTCCATGTGGACGGAAACGTATCGCGCGCGGTTCCAGCCATTCCTCAACAACACGCAGCAGCAGGCGGGTGACTGGCTCCTCTCGCTCCCGATCAACGGCGAGGGTCGCACCTTCACCTTCGAGAAACGCAGCAACATCATCGTGGGGACGATGCCGGAATCGCGCGAGGCGGCGGCTGACGCGATCTACGTCTTCACGCACGAGTCCGTCTATGGCATGGCATCGACGGCGGTGGCGGACAATACCACGCCGAGTGAGCGGCGAAGCGGCGTCACCGATGCGTTCATCGGTGCAGCGGCGGTGCGCGCCGGCTATCTCCTGCTCGAACGCATCTCTCCCGACCTCGCGCCGGGCTACGCCCGATATTACCTGGGTGCGGCGGGGGCACCAGCGACCGGCGATCTCGGCAACGCGATCGCGGCGGCGTTTCCCCTCCCGGAGGCAATCCGGGATGCGATCAACCGCCAGCTCGCGGTGATCCTCGGAGGGATCTGACGGATGGCCGACGGCCGCGATCTCCCTGCGCGGCTCGATCGCTCGGCGCTCGAACGGGTTCTCGCGCGCGCCGCTGAGCTGCAGGCGGCGGAGCTCGATCCCGGGGAGTACATCGCCGAGGATCGTCTGCTCGACATCGCGAAGGAGGTCGGTCTCGCTCCGCATCACATGCGTCAGGCGCTGGCGGAGGAGCGAACGCGCGTCGCGATGCCTGAGGAGACCGGTGCGCTCGCGAGGTTCGCGGGCGTCGCCCACGTCATCGCGACGCGAACGGTTGTCGGCACACCGGCGGAAGTGCTCGCATCGCTCGATACCTGGATGCAGCGCGAGGAGTGCCTGACGATCAAGCGTCGCTTCCCGGAGCGCATCGTGTGGGAGGAGCATCGCGGGTTCTGGATGCAGCTGCGACGCGGCATGGACATGGGCGGACGTCGCTACGTGCTCGCCCGCGCGCACGAGGTCAGCGCGACGGTGGTGCCGGTCGATGAGCGCCGCTCACTCGTGAGGCTGGAGGCGGACTTGTCCAATGTGCGGACGGGTCGCCTGGCGGGAGCGAGCGCCGCCACGGTCGTGGGGGTGGCGGCGGGAGGAACGCTCCTCGCGCTCGGATT
>DASTYE010000196.1:0-7314 GCA_035765135.1 Gemmatimonadaceae bacterium
GCGAGCGACGAGCTCGAGTCCAGCACCACGGCGCGACGCGCGAAGTCAACGGCCGCCTGGTAGCGCCGATTGCGACTCGCTACCTCGGCGAGCGTTGTGTGCAGCACGACAGATTGCGCATCTCGCTCGAGCGAGCGACGGCTCGCCTCCTCGAACCCTTTGCGATCGTCGCGCATGTACCGGCTCGCGGCGATGAGCGCATGCGCGACAGGGCTTCCCGGATCGGTCTCCAGTGCGCGCCTCGCCTCTCGCTCGGCGTCGTCGTACTCCTCGCTGTCGAGACGAAGTCGCGCGAGCATGAGGCGAGCGTCCACGAGTCGCTCGTTGACCGCCAGGCTGCGCTTTACCAGCGAGTCGGCGCCCGGTGCGCCCTCGAAGACCAGCACCCGGGCCATTCCCAGCAGCGCTCGAGGATTCGACGGGTTCTCCTTGAGAATGCCGCCGAACATCTGCCGCGCATCCGGGCCGTTGTATTTCTCGAGGAACATCTCCCCCGCCTCGATGCGCGCGTCGACGTTCCCCGAGTCGGCGGCGATGGCTGCGTCGTAGGCGCGCAGCGCGTCCTTGAAGAGCTGCGGGTCATCCGCGCCAAGGTGGCGGCACGCCCGCGCGACGGCGAGGAGCTCGGCGGAGGTCAACCGCTCGCCGCGCGTGTTGTAGACATCGATGAACCCGTCGAACACGCGGCGGGCACCCGCGCGGTCGCCGTGATCGAGCCGCAGCTCACCGAGGCGGAGCCGCGCCGTTAGGCTGTCGGTCGCCCGCCGGGAGACGGCGAGTGTGTACGCGCTCTCGGCCGGCGCGAGGCGGCCGCGTGTGCGCAGGATGTCGCCGAGTTGAACGAGAACGTTCTCGCCCCGAGGCTGGGTCGTGTATCGCCGAGCCGCGGCTTCCGCGTCATCGTACCGCCCGCGCTCCGCCAGCGCTCGCACGTGATTGCGCCGGGCGGCGACCGCGATCGATGCGTCGCTCGATCCGGCGAGGTCGGCGAACGTGGTCGCCGCGCTGTCGTAGGCGCCGCGCCGCATCTGCGACTGCGCCTGAGCGAGGCGGGCCGCGTCATCCTGCGGTGCGGCGGCGGCGCAGGCGACGAGCGCCATCGCCATGAGCTGAGTCAACCCTGAGCGCAGCGTCACGGCGTCCTGCCTTCGCGAATCGCCTGGCTCACCTGCGCCAGCTCGACGAGCAAGCGCTCCAGCTCACGCTCGTACGCGTCGGCGGCCATCGCGTCCTTCCGTCGCCGAAGGGAATCGATCTGCGCCTCCAGCCGCGTGCGCTTCGTGACGAGCTCGCTCGAGGCGGGACCATTCGCGGCGACGGCAGCGGCGCCCTCACCGCCGACGATGAATCGGCGCGCGAGCGAGCCATCGCCCGCTCGCTGATCGGGCTCGGCCGAGCCTTTCTTGTCCCCGTCATCATCGAGCACGGCGTGCTCGGTGGGAAGGCGGTTGTCCGTCTCGAACGCGCGCGCCACCTCACGCTTCGCGTAGGTGAACGCCTCGAGGAGTGAGATGCGCTCGTCCTTGTCGGTATCGGCCCCTGGCGTGGTGAACGCGGCGACGAAGTAGCGTGGAAAGAGCGTTTCGTTCCGCTCGTACGATGACTTCGTCGCCGTAATGACGACGCGGTTCTTCCCCGAGAGCACGGGGAGAAAATCACCGCTCGCGCTGGCGGCGTTGACGACGGCAACCTGCATCGAGCGCAACGGCGCGAGCATGACACTCATCTCGGCCGCGGTGAGATCGGGACCCGGCAAGTTGAACCGCGAGTCCGCGCCGGCGTGGCTCCCGTGCCCAATGAGGATGAGCACCACGCGCTCTCCCGCGCGCGCCCGGCTCGCCACCTGCGCGATCGCCTGCGTCAACTCCGCCTTGCTCGACTTCCCATCGATGCGCTTCGCATCCCGCGCCGGATCCTCGGCGAGATAGGTCACGGCGTCATCCGCCAATCCATGCTTCGTCACCAGAGCGTCAACAAGCGCCGAAGCAGTGGCGTGGAACGCGGCCCCATACTTCGCCTCCCCACTCGCGCCGGTGACGATGATGACATGCGTCTGCGCGCGAAGCGCCCCAGCTGCGAAGAGCAGCCCGCAAACCGCAATCCGAATTCCGCATTCCGCCTTCATGCAAGTCCCCGTCGGCGCCGCAGCAGCCACTCCGCCGCGATCAACCCAATGAGGGCGACGAACAAGATAGGCATGTCCCACAGCTCGAGCTGCTCGGTGACCGTCGTGCCGCTGCTCGTGTACACCATGTCGCGCGCGAGAGCTTCTGCCGTCTCGGGCGTGTAATAGCGTCCGCCGGTTTCCTGCGCGACACGCTGGAGTAACGCCGGCCGCTGCGCGGCTCCGAACATCTCCTGCTGGATGTCCTGCGCGATGACGTAATCCTCACTGCCGACGATCACGCTGTCGCCCACGCGAGCGCTCACCCGCACGCGGTACAGACCCGGCTCGCTCGCGGTGAAGGTGCCGCGATACTCGCCATCCTTGTCGACCATCCACTCGAGGGGCACGTCGGCGGGCACTCCATTTGGCCCGAGCACACTCGCGCTCACGGCCGCGCCGTTCACGGCGAGGAAGCTCTCGTTGCTCACCTGTGCGCGCACCGGAACCGCCTCGCCGGGTGCGACGTGATCCGGTGCCGCCATCGTTACGCGCTCCGGCACATCGCTCACGAGCCACCGCAGCATCTGCCGCCAGAACGTCTCGTGCGAGAGATCGTCCACGGCGACCGTCGAATGCATCTGCCACACCCACGAATCCTGTACGGGGAAGGCGATAGCCTTGCCGCGTCCGTATCGCTGGTGCGCGAGCACGACCTGACGCTCGCCGCCACCACCGGAGATCGCCTGCCCAACGAGTAGCGCCGTCGCGCCGGGCTTCGCGCGTCCCACGCGATTCACCGTCGTCAGCGCCGGCATCGACTTCCACCGCTCGAGCGATGCCTGCTCGCTCGCGCCGAGTTGCATTGCGGGGTGCATGGCACCCGCGGGCGTCGGCGCGATCTGAAGCTCGGCGAAGTACTCGTCGCCGCCCTCCTCCCGTCCGGTCACTTCCACCGGCATCACATCGGCGAGGGGCGTCTCCGCATAGCCGCCCTCGGCGAACGCGCGGCGCCCGCCGAGCAGGAGCAGCCCACCGCCGCGCTCCCCGACGAAATCGGCGAGCATTCTCATCTGCTCGAGGGTGAAGAAGCTCGCTTCGACGCTGCCGAGGATGACCGCGCGATAGGTGAACAGCTCCTCGCGCGTCTTGGGGAATCCCGCGACCAGCTCCAGGCTGTCCTCGACGCCGAGCCGCAGGAACTTGTTCTCGGCGGTTCGCTGGAGCGCGACGAGCCGGATGTTCTGGTCATCGCGCACCGCGCGGCGCATGAACTTGAGCTCGAACCGCGGCTCGCCCTCGACGTAAAGCACCTTCTCCGCGCGATTCGTCACCGTCACCAACGCATCGCGCGCATTGTTCTCGGCGATCAGCTCTCCATCTTCGCGCGCGATCCGGAAGCGGAGCTGGCGCGGTCCCGTCTCCGAGGTGACGACGCGCATCCGCACCGGCGACTCTTCGCCGTCTCCCCGAAGTGTCACATCCTGCGACGCGACGATGCGCCCGCCGTCCTCGGCGAGCAGCTTTACTTTCTTCCCGGCGAACCCGCGCTGCGCGACGAGAACGTTCGCGACGAGTGCCGTGCCGCGCAGCGCGCTGTGCGGCACCTCGACCCGCGTGATCTCGATGTCTTTCTCGAACCGCGGCTCGCCGACGCCAATCGTGTAGACGGGAACGCCACGCGCCTTGAGCGCCAACAGCGGCTCGGCGAGTGCCGTCGCGGAATTGTCGGCGCCATCGGTGATGACGACGAGCCCCGAGAGCGGTACGGTCGAAAGTTCCTGCCGCGCACGGTCGAGCGCGGAGCCCAGATGCGTGCGTCCACCCGCGAACGTCATCGCGCGACCGTCGGGCACCGGCTCGGCGCCTGACGAGAAGCGGAAGTAACGCAACTGGAAGCGCTCGCCGAGGGCGCGCGCGAGCACGCTGTCGCGGGTGCCGAGGAGATGCTGAGCGACGTCGGCGCGCGACTGGCCACCCGCGTCCGCGATGCGCATGCTGCGCGAGTCATCGATCAGGATCGCGACCGCGTTCTTCTGCGGAACGGCCGTCGAGAGCATCAATGTCGGGCGGAGGAGCGCGAACCCGGCGAGCACGAGAATGCCGGCGCGAATCGCGGTCAGCACGACGCGATCACGCGGCGTACTCTTGCCGCGAGCGCGCTGATACGCCCAGCCGAGCACGATCCCGATCGCGATAACGGCGACCGCGATCACCACGGGCGCCGGCGCAGCGAGCACGAAATCTCCGCGCTCGAACACGACGGGACGATACTTGAACAGCAGCTCGACGAAGGAATCCATGGATGAGACGCGACCGCCTTACCGCGGGAACTTCGACGCGTCGAGACCGGGAATGATCCGCAGCGCGTTCTTGTAGTAAATCTTCCTCAGGACTTCATCCGGCAGATCGATGCCGTACATCTTCCAGAAGGCGTGACGACGCCGGTAGTAATCGAAGTACTCGTCCGCGGTCTCGAGAACGCGGAAGTACGTGTGGTACTCGGCCGGCTGATAGCTGTCCTTGCCGAAGAGGACCCGGTCCTGGTACTTGATGAGAAACTGGCGCGCGAACCGGGGTTGCCGTCCGAGCTCTGCCAGGACCGCGCCAATCTCCGTGTGCATGTTGGGCAGCGAGTCCATCAGCGCGCCCAGGTGCGCCAGGTCGCCGCCGAGCCAGCCGAGGTGGGCGTTGATGAACGTCGTCCGCGGATGCTTGCGGAAGACGCGGTGCTGTTCGGCGATGATCGTCGCCCACGGCGGATACTCACCGGGCGGACGTGCACGCTGTGGGAACTCCTTGAGCTCGAGCCAGCGCTCGTTGTTCTTGTCGTGCGGCTGGAAAAACTGGCGCGGCTCGGCGGTGTGGATGAGGACCGGAATCCCCAGCTCTCCCGCCTTGCGCCAGACGGGGTCGAGGCGCGGGTCGTCGACCGGGACGCGCTTGCCCGACCCGTCCTTGAGATCGAGGCCAAGGTTTTTGAAGATCTTGAGCCCTCGCGCGCCGGCCTTCACGTCACGCTCGAGCTGTGCGGCGGCGTTCGCGCCCCACTGGGGATCGTCGAGACCCGAGAACTGGAGGTTGGCGAAAAAGACGAAGCGGCCGGGCGCGGACTCCTGCGCGCGCCGTACCGCGGTCGCCAGTGCGTCACCCGAACGACCGCTCAGGTTCACCATGACGCCCATGTTGAGCGCATCCATCTCGCGAGCGAGGCGCGCGTAGTCGGCCGACGCCGACTGGTGGCTGTGGACGTCGATGAACGGGAACCGGGCGCGCGTGACGCGATGTTCCGGGACGACGAGCGAGGAGGGAGGGTCGTACTCCTCGAACGACATGGTCTGCGCGCGACAAACCGGGACCAGCGTCGCCAGTCCGGCCGCGACGAGCAGCGTTCGCACCGCAGAGAGCATCGTGCGTGTCTCCCAATAGGTTGCTTTCGCAATCTTACGCCGAGGACCGTGGTGCCGCACCCGCTCCGCAGGGGTGTATTGTAAGAAACTGGTGGGGGCTTTCGCGCGCCCAGCGTACGGGGCCGCTCGTGCGTAGAATGATGTCTGGACACCTGGGTTCATTGGAGGAACGTCATGCGCGCTCTCGCTCTCCTGTTGGCCGCCCCGCTACTCACTGTGACGCTCCCGGTCCCGACTCTCGCACAGAAGGTCGAGATCGACGAATGGACGGTGCCGTGGGCGAATTCACGGCCGCGCGACCCATACGTGGATACGCAGGGACGCGTGTGGTTCGTTGGACAGACGGCCGACTATGTCGCGGTGCTCGATCCGAAGTCGGGCGAGTTCACGAAGTACGACCTCGAGAAAGGGGCCGGGCCGCACAACCTGATCGTGGACAAGAGCGGGATGGTCTGGTATGCGGGCAATCGCGCCTCGCACATCGGCCGCCTCGACCCGAAGACCAAAGTGATCACGAAGATCGCGATGCCCGACGAGGGCGCGCGCGATCCGCACACGCTCGTCTTCGATCCGAAAGGTGACATCTGGTTCACCGTCCAGGGCGGCGGCTACGTCGGCAAGCTCACGGTGGCCGACAGCAAGGTGCAGGTGTTGAAGGTCCCCGGAGCGCGTCCGCTTCCCTACGGGATCATCGTCGATCCGCAGGGACGGCCGTGGTTCAACGAGTTCGGGACGAACAAGATCGGGACTGTCGATGCGACGATGACGCTCAAGGAGTTCGAGCTGCCAGAGGGCGCCCGCGGTCGGCGGATCGAGCGCACGTCCGACGGCGCGATCTGGTACGTGGACTACGCGCGGGGATTCCTGGGCCGGCTCGATCCAAAGACCGGGAAAGTCGAGGAGTGGGGCAATCCGTCGGGGCAGGGCGCGCGTCCCTACGCGATGATCGTGGACGAGAACGACCGCATCTGGTACGTGGAGACGGGTGTCGTCCCGAACCAGCTCGTCGGGTTCGACACGAAGACGAGGAAGGTGGTGAGCACGACGCCGATCCCGAGCAATGGCGCGGCGCGAAACACCGTGCGTCACATGACGTACCACGCGCCGACGAAGTCGATCTGGTTCGGCACCGACGCCGGGACGATCGGCCGGGCGCGCCTGGGTTCGTGACGAGCGGTATCGCGGTCGCGGCCGCGATCGCGCTGTCGGCTTCAGTGGTGGCGGCGGGCGCGGCGTACGATGCGCGCCCGCCGCTGGCGCATACGGGCGGCTTCGGGGAGCCGACGTGCCGGGAGTGTCACTTCGATGGCCCGCCCGAGGCGCCGGACGTCGTGACGTTAGGCGGCGTCCCGGAGCAGTACGCGTTGGGTGCGGTCTATCGCCTCGAGGTGGGAATCCGCGACAGCGCGGCGATGATTGGAGGCTTTCAGCTCGCGGTGCGGGTGGCGGATGGACCGAATGCCGGCAAACAGGCCGGGACTCTTTGCGCAGTCGATACGCGTGTGGACGTCACCACCGACACGGCCAGTGGTGTGCAATACGCGTCGCACGCCCTCGCTGCCCCATCCGATTCGATGCGATGGGTCGTGGAGTGGCGGGCGCCGGCGGAGGACGTCGGGGCGATCGCGATCCACGTCGTCGGGAATGCGGCGAACGATGATGATTCGCCGTTCGGGGACCGGATTCTCGTCGGGAGCTGGGTTGTGAAGGGGCGGGGTTCAGCGCGCGACGAGCCCGAAGGGCATTAACCACAGAGACACAGAGAGCACAGAGAACGGCAACGGCAAGAGGCCTCTTGCC
>DASTYE010000197.1:0-2492 GCA_035765135.1 Gemmatimonadaceae bacterium
CGATGGCTCGCTGGCGATCGCGCAGCGGCTGGTGGAGAAGGGGATGCGAATCGTGTGCGTGCCGAAGACGATCGACAACGACGTCAGCGGAACGATCACGACATTCGGATTCGACACCGCCGTCAACACGGCGATGGAAGCCATCGACAAGCTGCATACGACCGCGGAGAGTCACGATCGGGTGATCGTGATGGAGGTGATGGGCCGTCACGCGGGCTTCATCGCGCTGCATGCCGGCGTCGCCGGCACGGCGGACGTCATTCTCATCCCCGAGATTCCGTACGACATCGAGCTCGTCGCCGAGAAGATCCAGGCACGCGACAAGGCCGGCCGTCATTTCTCGATCGTGGTGGTGGCCGAGGGTGCAATGCCGTTAGGCGGTGGCGAGTCTCAGCTTGGTGCATCGCTTCCCGGGCAAGCCAAACGCCTCGGCGGGCTTGCCGACAAGATCGCGAGTCAAATCCAGGAGCTCACCGGGAAGGAGACACGGTCGCTCATTCTCGGACATCTCCAGCGCGGCGGTCCGCCCACCGGCTATGATCGACTGCTGGCGACGCGATTCGGCGGTGCGGCCGTGCGCGCGATCGCTGACGCGCAGTGGGGGATGATGATGGCACTCCAATCCCCGCACATCGTCACGATCCCGATCAAGGAAGCGCTCAAGGAAACGAAGCGCGTCGATCCGTCACACGATCTTGTGCAAACGGCGCGCGCGACCGGGATTTCGTTCGGCGACGAGACCGTCAGCCAATGACGGTTCTGTTCCGCCCGCTCTGCTTCGCCTGATAGAGCGCCTCGTCCGCCTTGCGGACGAGTGCGAGTGATGCGAGCGAGATCGGTGCGTGCGAGCCTTCGCGCAACGAGCCGATGCCAATGCTCACCGTCAGCGGCGCTGGAACCTCTCCGTCCAGAGCGCTGACTGCCGCACGAATTCGCTCGGCGGCCACGAACGCGCCGAGCGCGGCCGCTCCAGGCAGGAGAAGCGCCAGCTGCCCGCCACCGTAGCGAAACGCGGAGTCCGACAGGCGTACCGATGCGCGCACGGCGATGGCGACGGCGCCAAGCGCGCGATCGCCCGCATCGCGCCCATGCGTCGCATTGAAGGCGCCGAACCTGTCGATGTCCACGAGCAGAAGCGACACCGGCGAGCTGCCGCGATTCGCGCGCGCGATCTCTTCCTCGAGGCGTTCGGTGAACGCGCGCCGATTGCCGAGTCCGGTGAGCTGATCGGTGAGAGCGGCGCGCGCGAATTGCGCATCGAACTCCACCGCGGCCAATCGCGGAACGGCGATGTCGCACATGAGCGCGACGAGATCGGCGTCGAGCCGATCGAACGGACTGCCATCGAGGCGGCCACCCATGATCAGCCAACCCAGTCGCGTGTCCGCGTCCTCGAGCGGGATCGCGGCGGCCGCGCCGCCGAACACGGTGAGCGCTTCGCTGGGGCGCTCATCGAGTGGCGGGGCCGGGCGGCGTAAGGCAACCGCATCGCCGCCAGAGATCGTCGCGGGAAGTCGCGAAGCCGGATCGCCGACGATCGCGCGCCGGGAGAACGACCCCGCGGGATCCGCGCGGTAGAGCGCGACCCACGCGGCTGCGAGCGTGCGGTGAAGCTCCTCGACGAGGACGCGTGCGAGCTCGTCGGGCGCACCAGAATGCGCGAGTTGGGACGCGAGCCGCCGAATGGCGACGAGGTGCGCCGCGTACCGTTGCGCGTCCGACTTGTCGGCAGGCGTGAGCGCGCCGGGAGCTGCGGCGGGATTGAAGATCATTGCGTTAGAGGACGCCTCGGCGACGAGAGCGGCAACGGCCGAGGTGTCCCTTTCCGGGCGTCCTGTACGTGGGACAACCAACATCACAGTCGCCGGGCGCATAAACCCATGTCCTTTCGCCCCAACGTGTTGCCCGGCCGCCAGTCGACGTCCAACCTGGCACCGTTGATGCCTTGCCAAGGGGTGACCGTTCGGAGTCGAGATCAGACGCTTTACTGAGGTCATAGAATGCCACGATTCATTGCAGCCACGCTCCTCCTGATCGGCATCGCGCTCCCCGCGTCCGCGCAGTCGCGCGATCGCGGGCCGGAGCGAGTGCCGCCGGGCCATCGCCCGCCCCCGGGCATGTGCCGCATCTGGATCGATGGAGTGCCGCCGGGCCAACAGCCCGAGCCAACCGACTGCGCGACCGCGGTGCGCGAGCGCCCCGCCGGGTGCCGCGTCATCTTTGGCGATCGCAGGGATAACCGCGACGACGATCGGTACGACGACCGCCGCGGCAAGAAGAAGGGGAAGAAGGACAAGGACAAGCGCGATCGCGACGACGACGATCGTCGCCGCGACGCCGAGTGCGGAATTCTTGGTCGCGGAGAATGTGACGTCGTCGATTCGCGTCGGCCGGGCAGCTGGCCGGAGATGCTCGCCGCGGTGCTGCAGTCACGCGGGCGACGCACGGATGATGTGCAGCGCTGGCTGGGTGATCGCTCGTACAGCGTGCGC
>DASTYE010000198.1:0-24132 GCA_035765135.1 Gemmatimonadaceae bacterium
GGCGCAAGGGCTTACGATTCTCGAGCGCGTGCTGTCATCGATGGGTGGGTGACGCGACCCACGCGTTGAAAATGCGACCCGGATGATTAAGTTGCGCGCAGCCGGGAGACCTTCGGGGTCGATTCGACCCCGAATCCCCGGCCCCAATGAATCTCCAATGACCAAGGAGCGTGATTCATGAAGCGCGTCATTTCGGTGTTTGCCGCTCTCGTCGCGGCCGTCGTAGTGAGTGCGAGCGTGGCCGAGGCACAGAGCCCCGTCCGGTTTGGTCTGGCTGGCGGTCTTTCGATGCCGCAGGGTGATTTCAGCGATGCGCTCGAGAACGGATTTCACGGTCAATTCATGCTGGGCTTCGGAATGATGGCCCTCCCCGTGAAGCTGCGCGCGGATGTGACGTATCACAGTATGGGTGTCGAGCAAGGTGGCCTTGGTATCACTACCGATGACAACCTCCGGGTGATCGGCGGCGCTCTGAACGCGAACATCGGGATGGGCGGTATCGGCGTGAAGCCGTACCTGTCCGGTGGAATCGGGTTCTACAATTCGAAGCTCGCCGACTTCGAGGCGGAGAACGACTTCGGTATCAACGGCGGCGTCGGACTCGAGTTCGGCCTGACGGGGATGAGCACGTTCCTCGAAGTGCGGTACGTGAAGGTCTTCGTCGAGGGCGACAACGACTTCGCGCTCGTGCCGATCACTTTCGGAATCATGTTCTGATCGCCTCTTTCGTGTAGCACTGCATTTTCCGCTGACACCCCTGGGCGGCTCCAGTGACGCAACGGAGCTTCCCAGGGGTGTTCGTTCGGGGAGGGGCGCCGATCGCGCCCATGTCTCTCCGGTCGGACGAGTCCGCGTCCCTCCGCGTGGGCAGTCGTATCGCCTGCCTGGACCTGGGCGTCTATAAGTAACGGCGGCACAACGGGCTAGCACAGCCACCATATCGGCATCGGCCCTGCGTCGCTGAGGTTCCGACCTCAATCCGCGGAAGCGACACCATGCGGCCGACAATCTCGTCCTGCGCTGTACTCGTCTCCGTCCTGTCACTCGCCCCCGTCGCCGGGATGGCGCAGTCGCGTCACGCCATCGCGTTCCACCTTGGGCGAAACGACGCGCTCCCCCTCGAGACCACACTTGGCGGCATTTCGTACACGTCGTGGGCCGGGATACTCGGCGTCCGCGCGAGCGGTGCGCTCGGGCTCGGACGTGTCGAGAGAACGCCGACCAACAGCGACGGAACGCTGAAGATCACCGCGTGGACCGCGGATGGAGACGTAATTCTCTCGCCGTTCCGTATGGCCGGCCCGACGGCACTGGGAGGCTTGCACCCGTTTGCACTGGGCGGTATCGGCGGACACGGAGCTCGATATCCGGACGGCGACCGCGCGTCGGTCGCGACGTTGAGCTACGGATGGGGTGTGGCGTGGCAGCTGTCGCGCGCGATCGCGGTGGAAGGCACGGCTCGCCGGCGCACGCTTCTACAGGACGAGTTCGACTTGCCGCCGGGGTTCGCGAACGACTGGGAGTATCGCGTGGGGATCGCGTTCGAGTTTGGTGGTCGTCGCCGCGCAGACCGGCCGCGTTCGCCTCGCCGCCGCAGGCCCGTGCGAGTGGAGCGGGAGCCGGAGCACGAGGCCGTTCATGAGGACCCGCGCGATGACGATACGCGCACACCCGTTCTCGCGAAGCCCGGCCGTATGCCCGGGACCTCGGTCAGCGCGGCGAGCGTGATCAGAACCGCGAACCGCTACGAGGGCATCAGATACGCCTACGGCGGTGCGACGCCGACGAAAGGATTCGACTGCTCCGGGTTCGTGCAGTACGTGTTCGCCCGTCACGGGATCGATCTCCCACGGACCGCCCGTCAGATCGCGGACGTCGGCGAGCCGATTTCACTGGATCGCGGAGATCTTCGAGAGGGCGACCTGCTCTTCTTCGCCGGCAACGGGACGAGAATCGATCACGTCGCCATATATCTCGGCGAAGACCGTATCATTCACTCGACGGCGAGCGGTGGCGGGGTCCGCGTCGAGAGCCTGACGACACCGCGAGGTGAGTGGTTCGACCGCCGTCTGGTCGCGGCGCGCCGCCTGGTTTCCGGCGGTCGCGCGATCGTGCGGCCACTCGAGGTCGAAGGGGATGCGCCCCTCGATCCGCCGGACAACGCGCCGCCTCCAGCTCGCTAGATCTCGCGAAACGGGACCACTTCAGCCACCGTAGGGAGCCGGGTAGCCACCAGGAATTCACAATGTCACGCAGATTCTTTCGCGGATCGATCGGCGCGCTGCTGATCGTCATGGCGATGACGCCCGCGATGCTTCAGGCGCAGTACATGCACCCCGACGAGCCGCGCGGGCCGAGCCGCGGCTTCGCGACCATCCATCTGCTCGTCGCGCAGCCGTTAGGCGAGTTCGACGACTACATCGACTGGGGCGCGGGGATCGGCGGCGAGTTCCTCTACGCGTTCGACCGGCAGGGCGCGCTCGGACTCCGCCTGAGCCTGGGTCTCATGATGTACGGGCACGAGACGAAACGTGTCCCGCTCAGCGAAACGCTCGGACGGATCCGGGTCGACGTCAGCACCAGCAATAACATCTTCGTCCTCGGCATCGGGCCGCAGGTCATGCTGCCGAGCGGGATGATCCGGCCGTATCTGAACGGAACCGCCGGGCTGTCGTATTTCTTCACGCGATCGTCGGTGGAAGGCAGCGCCGACCTCGAGCCATTTGCCAGCTCGACGAACTTCGACGACGCAACGTTCGCGTGGTCGGCTGGGGGCGGCTTGTACATTCCCATCCGGCGCGGACGGAAGAATCCGATCTCGATCGATCTCGGAGCCCAGTACCACGCCAACGGCGAGGCGCGCTACCTCCGCGAGGGCAGCATTCGCGAGGATGGCACGGGCGAGATCTACTTCGACCCGATTCGCAGCCAAACGAACCTCATCACGTACCGGCTGGGCGTCGCTATCGGGCTCTGAGATTCGAGGGCGGGAAGAGCCGAATGCGGAATGCGGGTGGATTCATACCGCATTCCGCTTTTCGCGTTCGGCGGTAGAATTGACCGCCATGACTACCTCCAGTGTCCTGACGGTCGCTTTCGCGTTGCCGCTCCTCATCGCCTGCGCGAGCGCCGGCTCGGCTCCCGCCCCGTCCGCAAACGCCGCGAGCGACACGGCCGAGGCGCGCCGGGTCTTCGAGGGGAACATCAGCGCCGTCCATCAGCGTGATCGTGTGCGCTATCTCTCGTACTACCTCGAGACTGACCAGCTGGCGCGGAACGGGCCAGGCGGACTCGAGATGGGGTTCGAGGGATGGTCAGCGCGACGCGACTCGACGTGGCCGGACACATTGATCGCGCGTGATCTCCGGCTCGTGTCCCTCGCGCCGGGAGTCGTGTACGGCACCTACCACTACCGCGTCACGCAGCAAGGATCGACCAGCGAAGGCATCTCGGAGCGGGTCTTCGTCCGGACACCGCAGGGGTGGAAGATCGCGGTGAGCACGGCGTTCGGCCTGCCGATGAACGCGGCGCCACCACCGATCGCGATCGTCGGCGGGACGCTCGTGAATCCCGGTACGGCGCCGGTTCCAAATGCGACGGTGGTCGTCGTGGGAGGACGCGTCGTTTGCGCGGGACCGTCATCGAGCTGCGCTCCTCCGCCGACGGCGGAGGTGGTTCAGGCATCGGGAGCGTTCGTGATTCCCGGGCTGATCGATGCGCACGTTCACTACTCGCAAACCGGCTGGGTGGACGGTCGTCCCGATGCCATCGATCTCCGCGCCGAGTTTCCCTACGACTCGGTCAACTCGGCGCTTCGGGTGGAGAAGGGGCGCTTCGATCGCGCGTATCTGTGTTCCGGTGTGACCGCCGTGTTCGATGTGGGCGGGTTTCCGTGGACCATTCCGCTCATGCAGAACAACGAGCGAGCGCTGAATGCACCGCGGGTCGTGGCGGCCGGGCCGCTGCTGGCGACGGTCGATCACTGGGTCAACACGCCGACGATGCGGCAGTTCATCCACATGGCCAGCGATTCGGCGACGCGACGCGGAGTCCGGGAGAACGCGTACTTCGGATCGCGCGCGATCAAGGTCTGGTATCTCCAGCGGCCCGACTCGTTGCGACCCGCGATGCGGGCGCAGCTGGAGCTCGCGGGAGCCGAGGCCAAGCGCGCCGGTCTTCCGCTCATCGTGCACGCCACTCAGCTGGAGCGAGCGAAGGAGGCAATACGCGCCGGTGCGAGCGTGCTCGTGCATTCCGTTGCGCCGGAGGCGATCGATGATGAGTTCATCGCGCTCGCGAAGCAGCGAGGGACGATCGTGATTCCGACGTTGACGGTATACGAGGGATACGCGGATGTGTTCGCGGGGCGCTCACCCGCGTCGCGCTACCCTCTCGAGTGTGTCGATCCGGTCACGCGAGCGAAGCTCGAGCGTGTGCTGCCGGAGGAGAAGCGGGCCGCGGGTCTCCAGGGGCTCGTGCGGAGTGGGCGCGCCGATACGGTGTTTGCCGCCACCGCGCGGAACGTGCGCCGCATGCGTGACGCGGGGATTCCGATGGCGATGGGGACGGACGCGGGCAATCCCGGGACGGCGCATGGCCCGAGTGTGTATCGCGAGATGGAAGCGTTGCAGTCGGCGGGCATGTCGCCGGCGCAGGTGCTCGAGTCCGCGACGATCGTGGCGGCGCGCGCGATGGGGCGGGAGCGCGAGCTGGGCTCGCTTCAGGCGGGGAAGCTGGGCGACCTGGTCGTGCTCGACGCCGATCCCCTCGCCGACATCGCCAACGCGCGACGCGTGCGCCTGGTGATGAAGGGTGGCGCGCTCTACGGGCGGGCCGAGCTGCTGCCGCGTCGCTGATCGCGGGCGGCGGCAGCCGGACACCCGGCGGCAAACCTAACGAGACGACCGCTTGCGGGTCGATCGTTTGCGGCTCCCCGACGAGCGCTTGCGCCCGCTGCTTCGACGACGTGGGACTTTCGCGCCCTTCTTGCGGGCCTCCGAGAGGCCGATCGCGATCGCTTGCTTGCGACTCTTCACGCGTCCGCCCTTCCCGCCGCGGCCGCTGCGCAACGTCCCCTTCTTGCGCCGGCGCATGGCGCTCTCGACGCGCTTGCTCGCGGCGCGACCGTATTTTCGGCGACCTCCGCCCTTTTTCCGTGCGGCCATATGACCCCCGGTGAATGCGACGCGTCAGGGAAAGTGCAATCGGCGCGCCGCACGTGGGTGCGGGCAAGGGCCACTTCACAACAAGGGTGACGCGCATGACGACGCGCGCTAACTTCGACACCATGCATCGCATCGCTCGATCGTTCATTGTCGCCGCCGCACTCGGATGCACCGTCGCACCGGTAGCCGCGCAGCGACCCGTGCAGGGAAGACCACGTCCACTTCCCGATCCTGCTCGAGTCCCGACGCTCGTCGTGTTTTTCACGGTCGATCAGCTCCGGGCCGACTACCTGGATCGGTGGCGCGCACAGCTCACCGGCGGCCTCGGCCGGCTGGCCACACGCGGCGCGTTTTACACGAACGCCTTCCACGATCACGCGCTCACGGAGACGGCGCCGGGGCACGCGACCACCATGTCAGGCCGATTTCCGCGCCGCACCGGGATCGTGCACAACTCGGCCGGCGTGCAGGATCCACAGCAGCCGCTGATCGGCGCACGAGGGGCGGGCGCGTCTCCGTTCCGGTTCCGAGGCACGACGCTGACCGACTGGCTGCGCTCGAAGAATCCGCGCACGAGGGCTCTGTCGGTCTCGGGTAAGGATCGCGGCGCCATCCTGCCGATCGGCCGCGACGCACAGCAGGTATTCTGGTTTGCTTCACCGGGGCTGTTCACCACCAGCACGTACTACGCGGACACGCTGCCGGATTGGGTGCGTCGCTTCAACGAGCGGCGTCTTCCCGATTCGATGATGACGCGTCCGTGGGCGCTGCTGCTGCCGGAGAATGCGTATCCGGAACCGGACAGTGTTCCCGAGGAGGCGAACGCGCGCGACTTTCGGTTCCCACACGTCGCCGCGAACGATCCGGAGTGGGGACTGGCGGCGACGCCGTTTTACGACGAGCTGACGCTCCGATTCGCGCTCGACGGTCTTCGAGCGCTCGACCTGGGCGCCGGACCGCAGACGGACATCCTCGCCATCTCGCTGTCCGCGACCGACTACATCGGGCACAAGTACGGGCCCGATTCGCGAGAGGTCCACGATCAGATCCTCCGTCTCGACCGGGCGCTCGGCGCCTTTCTCGACACGCTGTTCACGCTTCGCGATTCGACGAAGGTGATCATCGCGCTCACCGCGGACCATGGCGTCGCACCCTTTCCGGAAATGCACGTGCGTCGCAGCGGCGAAGATGCGTTCGAGGTCGATGTCGCGCCGGTCTTTACTCGCGTGAGGTCGCAGCTGGCCGCGCGCGGGGCGGACACCAGCGCCCTGCAGCTCGACGCGGGGATGATTTTCCTCGATCGGCGAGCGATGGCGCGAGCACGCATCAACGCGGACTCGCTGCTCCGCGCGCTCGCCCGCAGCCTCGTCTCCGTTCCCGGGATCGCTCGCGTCAATCGCCTGAGCGAGCTTGGCATGCGTGACACGAGCACGGATGCATCGGCTCGGCGGTGGCTGCATACGATCCCACCGGACGTACCCGCAGAGCTGGTGATTACCCTTCGACCGTACAGTGTGTGGAAGACAACGCCACGCTACGCACAGCACGGCTCGCCGAACGATTACGACGCGCACGTGCCGGTCATTCTCTATGGTCCGCCGTTCGCTCCCGGGCGGCGCACGCGTCCCGCGCGCGTCGTCGACATCGCCCCCACGCTGGCGTGGGCGACATCGACCGTTCCGCTCGAGACGCTCGATGGGCGTGTGCTTTGGGACGCCATCCGGTAGCCTCCGATGACGCAGCGTCGTGGCGGTGACCGTCGTCGCAATGGCATCGTGGCGCTCCACCATGCGCTCGACGAGGCGCGCTTCGGCCGTGAGCGGACGCTGAACCTGCGCGCGACGCTCCCGCGGCCAAAGGAAGCCGAGGCGCGTTGTGAGGCGTGGCTGCGCGAGCGCCAGGTGGCCGCGTCCGGGGAGCTGCTGGTGATCACCGGGCGAGGGATCAACAGCTGGGACGGACAGTCGGTCGTGCGGGAGGCGATCATGCGTCTGCTGGGCTCGCTCAGACGACGCGGTGTCGTGGAGTCCTGGCACGAGCATACGCCGGGGTCCTTCGTCGTGAACGTGGCGCCGCTGCGGTCGCTGCGGGAGGCGCCGCGACGGTCGCGGGAGCGGCCGCGCATCACGCCAGACCCAGCCGCGCTGCGTGGGCTCGCTCCACCCACGCGTGCACGACTGCGCGAGCTCGCGCTTCTCGCGCTCGAGCAGCTTGGCATCCGTGATCCCGATGCGTTCGTCGAGGAAGAGATGGTGTCGCAGTTCACGGCGTTGGCCCGTGGTGTTCCCGAAGGGCCGGATCGCGAGCGACGCCTCCTGGCCGCCATTGAGCGCACGATCGAGGAGTACGTGGCGCGCTGACGGCCGGACGCGTTATCTTTCCGGCCCTCACCTCCGCGAAGTCGCGGGCGATCTTCCAGCGCCGTTCGCTTCAGCGAGACCGTCATGCCCTTGTTCGACGACGAGCAAGACCCGCAAGCGCGTCGTGATCGCGCGTCGGTGCCGGCGAACAGTGGCCCATCGCCGTACGAAGTTCTGCTCGGCGGCGTGGACCAGGTGATCGCTGAATGGCGCCACCTGGTCGCGGATGAACCGTGGGCGAAGCTTCCCGCCTCACGACTCGTCGACTCCTTTCCGGAGATTCTTCCGAAAATGCTGCGGCTCGCCCGGTCAGGCGCGACCCACATCGACGAGCCGCTTCGTGTCCTCATCGCGGATGCGCACGGGCACTTCCGTCGGGTCGATGGTATACCGTTGACGTCGGTGACAGAGGAGTGGGCCTTCCTCAAGCGGGCATGCCGGCGCGTACTGGAGGAACACGGCGTCAACAACGGCGACGCGGACCGCGCCATGGAACGTCTGGATATCCTGGTCGACGATGCGGTGGGGTACACGCTTCGCGGCTATTACCGGCCGGAGCTGGACTCCCTGCGTGGCCGCGGACTCGAGCGCCGCGAGACGCCCGAGCGTCGGGGCGGCACGTCTGATCGGCGAGATCGTGGGCAGGGCTGACTGCTCCATCAGGTCGGCCGGAGTCGCGGTTTGGCTGGCTTTCGCCGCGACTTCGCTCGGTGCGCAGGAGATGGTGGGCTACGCGCCGCGGACCGCGTCGGCGCAGCGGGCGCTCGAGCAGAGCGTCGTTCGACGGCCCGACTCCAGTCGCGCCGCGACGTATTCCCGGGCCCTCAGCGCGCGAAGTCACATTGCGGGAACGCCGGCGCAGGCGATCACGCGCGATTACGTGCTCGACCGGATGCGCGAGTGGGGGCTCGAGACGACGACGCGCGAATACGAAGTCTGGATGCCGCATTCCACGGAGACACGCGTGTGGCGTGTGGCCCCCGACACCCTCGAGCTCGTGCTCGCGGAGGGGCCGATCTCCGGCGATCCGGTCACGGCCGAGTCGGGGCAGCTCGTCATGGCGAACGGGTACTCGGGCGCCGGCGACGTTTCAGCTGAGCTCGTTTACGTCAATTACGGGCTGATCGAGGACTACGCGCGGCTCGACTCGTTAGGTGTGTCCGTCCGTGGCAAGATCGCGATCGCGCGCTACGGACGATCGTTCCGGGGCATCAAGGCGCGGGAGGCGGAGCGTCACGGCGCGACGGCTCTGCTCCTCTACAGCGATCCCGCCGACGACGGGTTTTTCCGCGGCGACGTGTATCCGGACGGTCCGCTCCGCCCATCGACGGCAGTGCAGCGTGGCAGCGTGATGAACGGAGCGGGTGATCCGAGCACCCCAGGATGGGCGAGCGTGAAGGGGGCGCGCCGGCTGCCAACGGATTCGCTGCGCGTCCCACGCATTCCGGTGGTGCCGCTGTCCTGGGCAAACGCCGCGGAGCTCCTGCGCGAGGTTCGGGGGGCCGCCATCCCCCAGGATTGGCAGGGCGCGTTGCCGTTTCGCTACCACATTGGCCCCGGACCGGTGCGCGCGAGGGTACTCGTCAGGCTGGACACCGCGAGCAGCGCGCGGAAACCGATCTGGAACACGTACGGCGCGATTCGTGGCACGACATACCCCGACCAGCTCATCGTGATGGGAGCACACCGGGACTCCTGGGGCCCCGGCGCCGCCGATGATGTCAGCGGCGTGGTCAGCGTGCTCGAGGCGGCCCGCGCCGTCGCCGAGGAGGCGCGCGCGGGGCGGCGGCCGAAGCGGACCATCATCTTCGCGACGTGGGACGCCGAAGAGTGGGGACTGATCGGCTCCACCGAGTATGTCGAGGATGATTCGGCCCGCCTGACGAGTGGCGGCATTGCCTACCTCAATCAGGATGTCGCCGCGCAGGGGCCGAACTTCGGGGGCGGAGGCTCGCCCTCACTGCGCGCGACGTTGCGCGATGTCGTGAAAGGCGTCGCCGATCCGTCCGGTGCCGGGAGCGTGTATGCGGTGTGGCGCGCCCGGGCGGCCGCCGATACGGCCGAGCCACCGATGGGCGATCCCGGTGGCGGGTCGGACTTTGCCGGCTTCTACAATCACCTGGGAATTCCGCACCTCGACTGGGGATTCGGCGGGCCGTACGGCGTCTATCACTCGGCGTACGATACGCACGAGTGGATGTCCCGATTCGGCGATCCCGGATTCCAGCGTCACGCGACAGCCGCGCGCATCGGCGCTGCCCTGGCGCTGCGACTCGCCAACGCCGACGTCCTTCCCTACGACTACGCCGAGTTCGCGAGGACCCTCAAGAATCATCTCACGACGGCGGAGCGAGGCATTCGGGGACGCGGTTGGACAATGTCGCTCGACACGCTGCGGCGATCGATCGACGCGATGGAGCGCGCCGCGTCGGCGTTCGCGGGTGCTCGCGACGAGGCTCTCGCACGCTCATCGGTCCCACGGCGTTCGCTCGATCGGGCAAACGCCGCGTTGATGCGGGTCGAGCGTGCACTGACGCGCCCCGAGGGACTTCGGACGCGCCCATGGTATCGCGGGCTGATCTATGTCGCCGACGAGAACAACGGGTACTCCACGATGGTACTGCCATCCGTGAACGAGGCCATCCGCGAGGGTGACCGGGAGGTGACGGCACGCGAGATCGCCGACCTCGCGGCACGCTTCACGCTGGCCACTCGTGCCCTCGGGGAGGCCGCCGCCGCGCTGCGGACCCGCTGAGCGAACCTCGATCAGCTCGGCGGGGTACGATCGTGAAGGTCATTCTCCGAGGAGTCTTCAATGCGGACGACACAGGTGCTGCGCGCGGCGGGATTGCTCCTTGCGCTGGTCGCGTGTCAGCCGCGGGATGACTCCGCCGAGGACAGCATGCGCGCCGACAGTACTCCCACCGACGACCTCACGCCCGATTCCGCGGCCGCGGAAAGCGCCGACACGAGCACGTCCGCGGCGAAAGCTTCGCGCCCACCGCGTTCTGCGCGCGGCGGAGACACCGCGCGCGACTCGAAGCTTCCCCCCGAAGACTCCATCCGCGCGATGCGCCCGAGGATGCCGGAGGTGCTGCCGGATTCGCGGCCGGGCCGGTGGCGCGGATTCAAGCTCCCGGAGGAGAGGCCGGTGCAGCTCCCCATCGAGAAGATGCCGGACTCGGTGATGAAGGGAGACTCGACCCGGCGGCCCCCGCTCGGCCGTTAGGCAGGACTCTCGCCGAGCCGCGCGAGGGCGACAGCGCTCAGTACGACCGCCGTCGCGGCGGCCTCACGCAGGCCAAAGCGCTCCTGCAGAATGAGCGCGCCCACGATCACGGCGACGATCGGATTCACGTACCCGTAGAGCGATACCTTCGCGACGGGGAGGTGCTGAAGCGCGTACACAAACGCGAGATAGCCGAGTAGCGAGCCGAAAACCAGTAGATACAGGAACGCCTGCCACCCTGCCCGATCGGGGCGCAGCCTCGTCCATTCCCCGAGCGCGGTTCCGACGAGGATCATCACGATGCCTCCGGCCAGCATCTGGAGTCCGGCGCTCAGCATCGGCGCCACGTTCGTGCGGCGGCTTGCCGCGTACACCGATCCGGCCGCCCACGAGATCGCCCCCAGCTGCAGGGTCACTACGCCAAAGAGAAACTCGCGATGCGCGGGGATCGGTCCCGAGAGCTCCGGCCACACGAGCAACACCACACCGGCAAGTCCGCCGATGAGGCCTATCCAATTCAATGCGTTGAGGCGGTGGCCGCGCGGCATGAAGGCGGTAATGAACACGGTCCAGATCGGCATCGTGCTCGCGACCACCGCCGTGATACCGCTCGGGACATGTCGCTCGGCGAGAATGACCGCCGCGTTTCCACCGACGAGCAAGAGAATGCCGGTGATCGCCGCATCACGCAGCACGCGCGTGTCGCGCGGGACGCGGACACCGCGCACGCGCATGACGAGAATCACGATCGTTCCCGCGGCGGCGAACCGCAGACCGCCGAAGAGAAACGGCTCCCAGGTAGCGACGCCGATACGGATCGCGAGATACGTAGTGCCCCACAGGAGGCAAACCGCGCCCCAGGCGGCCCACGCCAGCCGTCGCTCCCGTGTCAGCGGTCGGGCCGACTCGGATTCGGCTCGAGCGACCGCGCGATCGAGTCGAGCCGTGCGCGGCGGTGCTCGAGCTCACGTCGAATCGCGTCACGCTCGATAGAGTCCGCGTTCGCTCTCCGCGTCGCGGCGGTGTCCGCCGGAATGACGCCGGCGCGGCTGCGCCGTGGAGGAGTGCGTCGGCGCGCGCGCGGCGATGTGGTCACGTTCGGCGCGGCCGGCGGAGCGACCGAAGTCGACTCGACTGGTGACGCGGTTGACCGCGGCGGTGTTTCCGCGCCGGTGGTCACCGACGTGTCGACGGCTGGTGTCGGCGTTGAATCGGGCAGCGGGAACGTGAGAGGTGGAAGACTCTCGAGCGTCACCGGCACGGGAGCGGCCATGCCTGACGATTCGCTCGTGACGTGGCCAGCGCCGTCTCGCAGAGCGACCAGGGCAACGAACGCGATGACGACCGTGACAGCCGCCGCCACAATCGCGGCTTGTCCGTGACTCGGTGCAGGCGGCGGTGGAACAGGCTTCAGCTCTTCGGAAGGGAGGGGAACGGTGACCGAGCGCGGAGTGGGTCGCGGGGCCGCTGACTTCTCGGGGGAGGGTGCCTGTGCGGGCTGCGCCGGCGCAGGAAGCTCGGGCGATGCCACCGCGGCTGGAGAAGGGTCCGCGGTGGCGAGGGGCGGCTCGAGGACAAGAGCATCCATTACCCGCGGCGGAGCGATCGCGGCAGCGCCCTCGGACGGCGTACGTCGTCGAGCGGCGTACGCGCGTGGAACGACCTGTCCTCCCTCGGTGCGAGCGAGCGGAACGGTTTGCGCCGCCCGCGCGACGACGGGCGCTGCCGCCTTGTGTCGCGCCGCTTCCTGCTCGCGATGCTCCTCCATCGCCGTGCTCTCGTCAGGCACCTGCACGGCGACGACAGCAAGAGGCGCGGCCATGACCTCCGTCAATTCGGGAACCGTCTCCACCACCTTCGGTTGCGCGACCGGTGCGGGGTTCTCGTGAGGCGGAGGTGACGCTCCGGGCGGTGCCGCACGCATGACGACGAGCGGCAGCGCGCGATCGAGATCGACGGGCACGCTATGGTCGACGACCTCGCTCGATGCGCGGGGTGGCTCGAGCGCGACCACCGATGGACGTGCCGCGGCAGGCGTCACTCCGGGCCGGGCGCCCGCACAGTGACAGCCGAGCGAGGGAGCGACGTCGAACAACGTGCGCGGGCTCGAGAGTAGACGCTGCGCGAGCTCGGTCTTCCAATCGGCGTCGGTGATTTCCTCGAGTGCGCGACCGCCGCCTTCTCTCGCGAGTATCTCCGCGGTCGGTGCGCCGCCGGGAATCGAGCGATACCGACGCCGATCGGGAGGGAGCACCGACTCGAATATTTCCGGCTGTTGCTGCAGGTCGATCCCGAGCTGCGCGAGCACGCCGAAGAACTGAATCGGCGTCAGGTGCGCGTCGATCGCGGGATCGTGCGCGCCGGGGCAGGCGCCGATGTACGTGATGCGCACGCGGTTGTGACCGTAGAGGGCGCGGAGATAGCGTGCACACGCGACCGGGGGTGCAACGAGGGGAACGAGAAACCGCACGAGATCCGGCCCCACTTCGAGGAGCGCGTCGCTCACGTGCGGACACGCGCAGAAGATGGCGGGACCTTCGCCGCGTGTGGCGACGCGACGCACGCACGCCGTCGACAACAGCTCATCGCCCCACGTCGCGGGATATGCGGCTGCATATCCCGCGGCCTGGCATGCGTGCGCGAGTTGCACGGGCGTTGCCGGCCGCGCCGCGAGCAGCGCATCGACGCCGAGAATGGCGACTGATGGCAGCGGCACGCCCGGAGGATTCGAAGCGGGCGACATCGTGGGTTTACGTGTCCCGGGGGGAGACACCCCAATAGAAGCGAATATCGGCCTCCTGTCCAGCGCGGCCCATTCATTGCGGAAGCGCAACACCTGGGCGCGCGACGTTCCCACGTCGCAGAGTGTTCACCTCAAGCGCAGTCGCCTGCAGGTCTGACGTGACAGCAGTAGCCGTAACGAGGATCGCGCGACTTTCGCGCGAAGAGCGAGAGGCACTTGCCGCCTTCGGGGCGCGAGCGACCTGGCCGAGCGGGTTCGCGGTCTACGAGCGTGGAGCGCCGGCCGACGGAATCTTCATCGTTCTCCACGGCCAGATCGTGCTGCGGAATCGGCTCGGCGCCGGCCGGAGTTTCGTCCCCTGGATCGCGACGGTCGGAGAGACGTTCGGCGGCGAGGGGCTCGTGCAAAACGGCCGCTACGTGAGCGACGCGCGTGCCGAAGAGGAGAGTGAGACGCTCCACCTCACCACGTCGCGCGTCAGTGCACTCATGCGCGAACAGCCCGTGGCCGCTCTCGCCCTGATGCGCCAGATCATGGCGGAGCGCTCGGAGCTGCTCGAACGCTTCGGCGAGCATGCGACGCTCACCGTCGAACAGCGGCTGATCGCGGCATTGCTCCGGCTCGCACAGGGTCGCGCCCAGCACGACGGCGCTGCCACGCCGTCCCCCGTTCTGCCGCGCCGCCTCCTTGGCGAGCTCGTCGGCGCGACGCGAGAATCCATCTCGCTCGTGCTCGGGCGCTTGACGGCCGACGGTCTCGTCCAGCGCGAAGGCAACGGACTCATCATCACCGATCTCGACGGACTCGCCCAGCGTTTCGAACACTCCGGTCGCGGCTCCGCGAGCCCGATCGAAGTGCACGACGATCGCGGGTCGTTGCGCAGCTCAATCGGGTAACGCCGCCCGTCGGTCGACTTCTCGAGCGCGCCGCTGCGAATCCACGCAGCGGCGCGTTACTATTCCGGCGATGACGGCTCCGACAGTGCTCCCGGCGTGACGGCGACGATCGTCGCGCTCGTCGTGATGGCGGCGGCTCTCGCCGCGGCACGGCAAGCGCGTGTATGGTGGGTGGCCCGCGGGGTCGGGCTGCGACTTCCGGTGGGCGCGAGCGGCATCATCGAGGGCGCCGGCCCGATCGTGCACGAGCGGCGTGGCACGCGCGAGGCCGTACTACTCCTGCATGGCTTCGGCGACACCCCGCAAACGCTCGCGTACCTCGCGGAAGAGCTGCACGCGCGCGGCTGGGATGTGCACGCGCCCCTTCTCCCGGGACACGGTCGGACTCTTCGTTCCTTCGCCTCATCGCGCTCACAGCAGTGGGTCGGCGCCGCGCGCGAGGCCCTCGATTACCTGCTGGCGCGATACGACCGTGTCGCCCTCGTCGGACTCTCCATGGGCGGCGCGCTCGCCGCGATTCTGGCGGCCGAGCGCGACCGGATCGTCGCGCTCGCCCTGCTGGCGCCGTACGTCGAGCTGCCCCCGCGGTTACGTCGCCTCGTCAGGCACTATCAGTTGATCCATCTGGTGACGCCGGTGCTCCGCGGGAATACCGAGCGCTCGATCCAAGACCCGTCCGAGCGGGCGCGGAGTCTTGGTTACCGAGCGATGACGCCAAAGCTGGCACGCGAGCTCGCGCTCATCGCGGAGCGTGCGCGAATGGCGCTCCCGCGCATCCGGGTGCCGACCTTGCTCGCGCAATCGCGAGAGGACAATCGCCTCGCCACCACCGTCGCCGAGCGCGCGTTCGCGGCGCTCGGCGCCAAGGACAAGGAGATGCTGTGGCTCGAGGGCGCGGGGCACGTCATCACCGTGGATTACGGGCGCGACAAGCTCATTGAGGCGGTGGCGAACTGGCTCCGGCGATGGGCGGACGCCGGCGGTGCCAGTCAGTACGACCTTGATACGCCGACGCCGCCGCGATGAGGAGATTCTCCTCGAAGGCGCGGCCGGTGAACGTGATCGATGTCGGAAGTCCCTCGCGACCGAATCCATTCGGTACCGCGAGCCCCGGCAGCCCCGCGATGTTCGCCGCGGCGCCGAGCGGCTGCGCCCGCGTTCCCGGAGGCATCGGCACGTTCGGCCACGCCTCGTTGAACGACTTGCCGATGGGAAACGCCACCGTACCGCGCGTGGGAGACACGACCGCGTCGTAACGCGCGAATACGGCGTCCAGGTCGCGGCTCATCACGCCGCGCAACCGTATCGCCTTCAGGTAGTCCTTCGCGAATACGGTTGTGCCGGAGTAGCCGCCATGACGGTCTTCTGGCGCCGTCAGCAGCGCCGCACGCCCCGTCTCCAGAAGATCCTCGAACGCGCTCGCGCCCTCGGCGTCGATGATCAGCGAGGCCGCCATCCCGTACGGGTGATCAGGCAGCTCGACATCGGGGACGAGATCGGCGAGCTCCGCGAGCACGCGGAGTGACGCCTCGAAGCTCGCTGCAACCTCCTCCTGCACTCCGGCGGTCGCATTCTTCAGGACACCGATGCGGAACCGCCGACGCGCCGGGGAATCACGAGTGTAGGTGTACTCGCGCGTGCTCGCCGATGGGTCGAGCGGATCGGGTCCGGCTATGGCGGCGAGAATGAGTCCGCAATCATCGGCCGTGCGGCACATCGGGCCAAGCTTGTCCATCGACCACGAGAGCGCCATCGCGCCGTGGCGGCTCACGCGACCGTACGTCGGTCGCAGGCCGGTAACCCCGCTGAACGCGCATGGCGTCGTGATCGAGCCCCACGTTTCGCTTCCGATGGCGAACGGAACGAGCGCTGCGGCGACGGCCGCTCCCGGCCCCGAGGATGAGCCACCCGCCCAGTATCCGAGATTCCACGGCGTGCGCGCCGGTCCCGTGAACGACGCATCTGCCTGACGATAACCAAACCCGCCGGCCAGCTCGATCATCGCCAGCTTCGCGACGAGTACTGCGCCTGCTTTCGTGAGGCGCTGGACGATGGTCGCATCGAAGTCGAAGCGTTGCTCGCGATATGGCGCCGCGCCCCAGGTGGTGAGGTCCCCCGCGGTCGACAGCAGGTCCTTCACCCCGTATGGCACACCGTGGAGCGGTCCGCGCCATTGCCCGGCGGCGATCTCTCGCTCCGCCGCACGCGCCTCACGGAGCGCGCGCTCGCGAGTGATCGTCACGACCGCGCCGAACCTGGGACCCAGCTGCTCGAGTCGTTGCAGATACGCCTCGGCCAACTCCACCGGAGAAAGCTTCCGCGTGCGGATCGCTTCGCTCAGCTCGCGGATACTTCCATAGAGGACGTCTTCAGGAACGCTCACCGGTCGCCTCCACGGTGCACCGTGAACACCACATCGGGCTCCGCGGAATTCGGCAACCGGATCGCGCGAAGGCGATCGGAGGTGCGCAGCCCGCCGCGGATGTCATCGCGAACCATCCCGATCTGCGCTTCCGACAGATGTGCGCCATACCTGTGCCTCACGAGCTCTGTCAACGCATCGACGGCGGGGGCGTTGGCGTCGGCGGCCGCCGGCGCGGTTGGCGTGGTGGTCGGTGTGGGTGCGGAGGGCGGTGGTGACGGTGTGCGAACGCACGCACCGAGCGTGGCCGCTCCAACGGCGAGCGCGAACTCCCGGCGGGTAGGCATGCGAGCCTCGGCTGAGGGTGGCGGATGCAGAACGGGGCGGCTGTCGCCGCCCCGTCATCGTGCACTACGGTCGCCGTGCGATCAAGTCACCCGGTCAACGAGATTGCCGATCACTTCCGGCACACGCTGCACGGCATCACCGGCCTGCTTTACGACCGTCGTCGCGACGCGCTTGGCGCGCGCGACCGGCGACTGCTTCCGTGCGCGCTTGCGACCGCGAGAGCTCTTGCGCGCCGATGACTTCCGGGCTGAGCCCCGCGCGGACGATTTGCGGCGGGTCGATTTCCGCGCTGCTGACTTCCTGCCGCCTTTCTTACGCGCGGATTTTCTTCCGCCCGACGACCGGCCGCGCCGACCGCCCGACCGTGACTTACCGCGAGACGACCGCTTCTTCGTCGCCATGGCATTGCTCTCCCAGTTGAGAGTGTGGTGCCCGCACGTCTTGGCAAGAATCGCGCGCGCGCCGCACCTGACGCCGCGCATGACCCGCACCACACCGCGTGCGGTACGGGCCGGAAACGCCTAAATCCTCATGGAGCATCGGAGCGGGGACGCCGCTGCATGGCCGTCCAACGTTCGAGGCGGCGCGCCAGCTCGACGTCATCGTTCGCGAGCGCGCGCAGCTCCGCCAACACCGCTTCACGCGATGTCCCGCGCGCTTCCGCGATCAGCGGTGGCTCACCCACGCCCTGGCGCTTCGGATCCGTGCGCCGCTCCACCTGGAGCCGCGCGACGACGTGCATCGGATCACGCTCGTCGACGGTGATGATCACGATGCGTCCGCCCGGAGAATCATGACGGTAGACGGTGAGTCCACGCTCCATGAGCGCCCAACATGGATGCGGCGCGGGCGGCGCGGAAGAGCGTTCGAATTCACCCTCGTGGTGCGATGCGAGTCTCCCCATGCGCGAGGATCCACAGGTGCTCCTCGGAAAGCCCGGCGCGCGACCACGCCTCGCGTGTTCGCCGAGGCGGATCGAGCACCGGCTCGTCCGTGAGCCGGAACGTGCCCCAGTGCAGGCCGACCATGACTGCATCCGATTCAGAGCCGTGATGCGCATGGAGTGCGCGAAAGGCCGTCACCGCCTCGTCGGGATCGATGTGCACGGGTCGCATGAACCATCGGGGCTCGTACGCGCCGACGGGCAGCGCGCTCACGTCGAACGGGCCGAATCGCTCGCCAATGCGAGCGAATTCCGGATGAACACCCGTGTCGCCCGCGTAATAGAAACGCCGCCCACTGGTGGCAACCGTATACCCGCACCACAGGGTGCGGTTACGGTCCAGTGGCGTGCGCGCGCTGAAGTGGCGTGCCGGCGTACAGCCTATCGTTGCATCGCCGAGCTGTCGCTCCTCCCACCAGTCCAGCTCCTCGACCGCGCTCGCACCGAGCGAGCTGACCAGCTTGCCGAGGCGCAGCGGCACGATCCATCGCGCTTCCGTGTGAGTCGAAGCCAGTGTCCGAACCGTCCACGCATCGAGGTGATCATAGTGATTGTGCGAGACGAGGACGACGTCGATGGGAGGCAACGCATCGATCGCGACGCCGGGCTCGACGAGGCGGCGGGGACCTATCGCGCGCCACGGGGATGCGCGATCGCTCCAGATTGGGTCCGTCAGGATGTTCAGCGTTCCGAGCTGGACCAACAGCGTCGAGTGACCGACCCACGTCACTACGATCTCGCCAGCGGCCGCACGCGGCGATGGAATCGCTGGGAGTACCCTGCGGAGCGTGTGCGCGCCATTGTCCCGGGGGAGTGGATGGCGAATGCGATCCCAGCGCCACTTGAGCAAACCGCCGAAGCGCGCTTCGTCGAGCGCCCAGGGATTGCGAAACGAGCCGTCCGGTGTGTGATGGGAAGGAGCCACGCCAGGACGAACGTCGGGGCGCCTTCCGTGGTTCACGCGGTGAACGTGGCGAGATTCTCGTCGAGGTGCGCGATGCTCCGCATGCCCACGAGTGCCGTCGACACCGGAAGGCCACCCACGAAGGCCAGCGCGCGCTGCGCGTCGGTCGAGAATCCGGGAAGCGCTTCCCGTACCTCCGCCGGCAGCCCGACGGCCAGTCGTGACTGCAGCAGCGATGCGCTGGCGACCACGGTAATCCCGAGCTCCGCCGCCGCGTGCAGGAACGGCAAATCCCGCCCTCTGACGCGTTGTGTCGACAGCCGGACTGCCTCGGGCATGGCGAGATTGATCGGGAGCTGCACGATGCGGAACCGATGGTCTTCGCCGCCGACCTCGCGAGCCGCCGCGACAACCTCGGCCAGCTCCAGGTGTCCGCGGGTTCCGCGGGCGACACGGAAGCCGTTCCAGGTCGCACATCCGTATCGCGCTATATGGCCGTCATCGCAGCGTGACTCGAGCATTGCGAACGCCTCGCGGAGGCGGTCGAACAGCTGCGCGGGTTTGATCGAGTCGAGCTGCTGCTCCGGGTTGTGTACGTAGTAGACGTCTATCGTGTCGAGACCGAGGTTCTCGCGACTGCGCCGAAGCTGGTCGGCGAGAAACCCCGGCGCGATGCTATGCGCGTCCCCCACGACATCTTCTCGCGTGACGACCCCGGCCGCGAAGTACTCCCGGTCGAGGAATGCATGGTACTCCTCACGGGATGTCGGCGGTTGTCCCTCGAGCGGGATGTAGCCGCCCTTGGTGCACGTCACGATCTCGTCGCGCGCCACGACGCCTCCGGCGAGCGCGGCCCGTATCGCGCGTCCCAGCACCCGCTCCGACCGCTGGCATCGATAGTTGATGGCGGTGTCGAGCACGTTGACCCCGCGCTCGAGCGCCGCGCGCGCGACCACCTCATAACGAGTGTCATCGGCGTCATCGCACTCGCCGAGGTAGGTGCCGAGTCCGACGACGGAGACGCGGAGCCCGCGTTCGAACGGGCGATGGAAGCTCGCGCCCCGTTTTTTCGCGTATCGCTCCGCGTGGCGAACTGTCCCTTTGGCGGTGGCACGGCCCGCCAGTTGCGGCATCGTGGCCGCTTCACTCGCGCGTGTCTTCACGCTGCTGACGCTACGCCTGGCGTGCACGTCCGCAAGGGGAAACCCGCGCGCGACCGTGTCACGATCGACGGAAATACTCGTCTTTTCCTCTGGAGGTAGCTTCGGGCACGGAGCGTGCTTAACTTACGATACCCGGCCCGGGCCTCGCGTATCGAGACCGGGCCGTTCCGTCACCATTGGCGGCCGTCGCTACAGGGAGGAATACGAGGAATGTTGGACTTCGCCAGCTGGGCATCGCATTGGTGGATACCGGTGCTGTTCGTCGTGATCGCCGGGCACCTCACCAATGTCTGCGTGACGTTGTTCCTGCACCGTGACCAGACGCATCGTGGTGTGCAGTTCCACGCGCTCGTCGCCGTGCCGATGCGTCTCTGGCTCTGGCTTTCCACGGGAATCGTCACGAAGGAATGGGTCGCCTGCCACCGCAAGCACCACGCGTTCGCTGACCGTGAGGGCGATCCGCACTCGCCGCTTCTCGAGGGGCTGCGAAACATCATTCTCAAGGGCGCGCTCTACTACCGGCAGGCGATTCGCCAGCCGGGCCTGGTCGACAAGTACGGGAAGGGCACGCCCAACGACTGGCTCGAGCGCCGGTTGCTGACGCCACTGAACTGGCTCGGCATCGTCGTGATGCTCACTGTCGACATCTATCTCTTTGGTATCTACGTGGGGCCGCTCGTGTGGGGCGTTCAGATGCTGTGGATCCCCTTCTGGGCCGCGGGCATCGTCAACGGCGTCGGTCACGCGCTCGGCTACCGGAACTTCGATGTGAAGGACGAAAGCCGGAACATCACGCCGATCGCGATCTGGCTGGGCGGCGAGGAGCTGCATAACAACCACCATGCCGATCCGCACTCCGCGAAGTTCGGAGCGAAGTGGTACGAGCTCGACATCGGGTGGGTGTACATTCGGCTCCTTCAGGCGTTCGGCTTGGCAAAGGTCAAGTACGCTCGATAAAGCAGGGCCAAGGGCCTAGGGCCAGAGGCCAAGTGGGGGTCATGGGTGTATCGTACATATCGAGCCCGTGACCCTTTTTCTTGGCCCCTGGCCCGCTTTCTTCGGGAGATGAACGAGAATGAGCGACATAACGTGCTCGCGCTGCGCGAAGACGCGCGCGGGATTCGAGCGGCAACCGTTCCCTGGCCCCATCGGCGAACGCGTGCAGCGAGAGATCTGCACCGTATGCTGGGCCGAGTGGAACCGGCAGCAGATGATGCTCATCAATCACTACGGCCTGAACCTGATGGATCCTCAGGCCCGCCAGTTCCTCACCAAGAACATGGACGCCTTCCTGTTCGGCGCCGGCTCCAGCGAGCAGGTCGACACCACCAAGCAGGGAACGATCAACTGGTGAGTCGCGGCATCCAGCGCGTCGCTGGCATCATCGCGCTCGCGACGCTCGGCGCGTGCGTCGACTCGTCGTCAATCAGCATCGAAGACGAGCGGGAGATGGGATCGGCGGTCGCCGCGCAGGCCTCTCGCGAAATGCCTCTCCTCGATGACGAGCCCGTCGTCCGCTTCGTGCGGGAGCTCGGCGGGCACATCGTGGACCGGGCCGACACGACGGGACGTGACTATGAGTTCCGCGTCGTCGATTCCGAGGTACCCAACGCCTTCGCCATTCCGGGCGGGTTCATCTTCGTGAACCGTGGGATCCTCGAACGTGCGGAGACCGCCTCCGAGCTCGCCGGAGTTCTCGCGCACGAAATCGGACACGTCGTCGAGCGTCATGGTCTCGAGCAGATGGCCAAGGCGCAGAACACGAACGCCGCCGTGAGTCTCGTCTACGTACTGCTCGGTCGCGCCCCCGGTGCCGCGGAGCAGGTTGCGCTGCAGGTGGCCGGAAGCGCCTGGATGGCGAAGCACAGTCGGGAGGCGGAGATGGAGGCGGATCGCGTTGCCGTGCGGTACCTGACGCTCGCCGGCCTCGATCCTCGCGGCATGCCGCGATTTTTCGAGCGATTGCTCGAGGAGGAACGTGGAAGCCCTAACGAGCTGCTCGCCTGGTTCTCGACGCATCCGCTCACCGAAGATCGCATCGCCGACGCCGAAGCGATGATCGAGCAACTTCCGCCCGACGCCGTGGAGCGGGGAGCGCGCGATCTCCCGCAGTTCGCTCAGGTGCGTCGGCGGCTCGACGCCCTGCCTCCGAGTCCTCCGGAACCGACGGCGCTGCCGTGAGAATGACCAACGTGCTGAATAGAAACACCTGCGCATCCCCGCGCGTGAGCGTCGGTGTCGTCGCTCTGGTATTGGCGGCGTGCGGCGGCTCGACACCGACACCGGCACCGGCACCCGCGGTCTCGGTCGAGTCGGGGAGCGTGGCGCTCGCTTCGCCGGCGACATCCGCCGACTGGGTCGACTCGACGCTCGCCTCGCTTTCGCTCCGTGAGAAAGCGGCGCAGATGGTGTGGCCAACGGTCTATGGCGACTACTCGCCGGCGGACTCGCCGCAGTGGGAGACGTTGCGGCGTCTCCTCCAGGAGGAGCGCGTCGGGGGCTTCACGGTGTCGGTCGGCTCGCCGGTCGAGATCGCGGTGAAGCTCGATGCGATGCAGCGGTTGAGCCGGGTACCGCTGCTCTTCGGGGCCGACTTCGAATTCGGCGCAGGATACCGTGCACGGGGCGGGTGGTTTCTGCCCAACGCCATCGACCTCGGTGGCGCGGTGGTGTTCCCACCACAGATGGCGCTCGGCGCCTCGGGTGATACGGCGCTGGCGTACGAGCAGGGTCGGGTGACGGCGATCGAAGGACGCGCGATCGGAGTTCACGTCGCGTACGCGCCGATACTCGACGTGAACAACAATCCCGCGAATCCCGTCATCAACACCCGTTCCTACGCTGAGGATCCAGCGCTCGCGGCGCGTCTCGGAGCCGCGTTCGTGCGTGGAATGCAGGAGCACGGGATGATCGCGACGGGAAAGCACTTTCCGGGGCATGGTGACACCGAGGTAAACTCTCATCTCGCCTTGCCGGTCGTGGGAGTGACGCGAGCGAGGCTCGACAGTGTCGAGCTTGTGCCGTTCCGGGCATCGGTCGCAGCGGGTGTCGGCGCGATCATGACGTTTCACGGATCGATGCCCGCGCTCGATTCCACCGGCGTGCCGGGAACGCTGTCGAAGCGCGTGCTCGGCGATCTCCTTCGGAGCGAGATGGGTTTCGAAGGTGTCGTGATTTCCGACGCGATGGACATGCGCGGAGTGCTCGACAAGTACGGCGCTGTCGAGGCCGCGATTCGCGCCGTCGAAGCTGGCGCTGACGTCCTGATTCAGCCGGTGGATGCGCGACAGACGATCGACGCGATCGTCGCCGGCGTGGAGAGCGGGCGATATGACCACGCGCGCATCGATGCGTCGGTTCGTCGGTTACTCGAGGCGAAGCGGCGTGTGGGACTGGATCGCCGCCGTTCGATCGCGATCGACAGCGTGCGCTTCGTCGTCGGCGACTCGGATCACGTGGCCGTGGCGCGTACGGTGGCCCAGCGGTCGATTACGCTGGTGCGCGACTCTCTCGGTCAGGTGCCGCTATCACGGCTTCCACGCTCTCGGCGAGTGCTCTCGATCACGTTGGCCCGACGCACCGATCTCGCCGCCGGGACCGTGTTCGATGCCGAGCTTCGGCGGCACTTCACGAGCGTTCGGTCGGAGCTGGTGAACGCCGATGCGCCCTCGAGCGCGGAGTGGCAGCGTCTGCTTCGCGCCGCGCGGTCGGCGCAGGTCGTCGTCGTGAGCTCCTACGTTTCTCACGCGTGGAACGCGACCAGCGCGGACGCCCCGCGAGAGTTCGCGAGCTTCGTGCAGGCACTCGTCAAGCAGCGGAAGCGACCGATCGTGGTCTCGCTCGGCAATCCATACCTGCTGCAGCAGATGCCGAGCGTGCCCGCCTATCTGGTGGCGTGGAGCGGTATCGGTGTCTCACAGCGTGCGGCGGCGCGTGCCTTGCTCGGATGGAGTCCGATCACGGGACGGTTGCCGATTCGCATCCCACCGCGTACATCCATTGGAGCGGGGTTGATGCGC
>DASTYE010000199.1:0-17270 GCA_035765135.1 Gemmatimonadaceae bacterium
ACCGGCCGGACTGTCCCTCCCGGTACACCGGGATGATATTCGCGTGATCGAGCGAAGCCGCGAGGCGCGCTTCGCGCTTGAAGCGCTCCGTCAGCTCGGGACTCAACGTCATTTCCGGAGGCAGAACCTTCAGCGCCACCCGGCGCCCGAGGCCGGCTTCCTTCGCCCGGTAGACAACGGCCATCGCACCCCGGCCGACCTCGCGATCGATCTCGTACTCGCCCGCCAGAGCGTGGCGCACCTCGGCCAGCAATGCGTCGTCCGTCGCGCTGAGAAGGAGCGTCGACGCCGCCGGATCGAGGAGCTGGCGTCCGCAGCTCGGGCAGAATCGCGATCCCGGAGCAATCGACGCCCCGCACCGTTGGCACTGGCTCATTGGCTCGTCACCGTGAAGACCACGGCGCGCCGCCGGACGCCGGTGCCGTACGATCCCTCGACGCTCGTCGTGCCCGCCGACGCGCCTAACGTCATTTGCACTTCGGCGAGCCCGCTCGCGTTGGAGACCCGGTCCACCGACCCGGAGCCATCCACACTCCCGCCTCCACTCAGGATGCGGAATCTGATCGTCACGCCGGCGGCGGGCCGCCCCTGCGCGTCCATTACGCGCACCGTGAGGCGCAGCGGCAGCGTCGTGCCCCGAGGGCCCGACTGATTGTTGCCACGGACGATGCGGAGGGAGTCCTCGGTGCCCGCAACAGCGGCGAAGTTAGGCGTCGTGGCGGGAGTCCCGGCGCTCACGTTCCCAACGAGACTGTCGCCAACCGCATCGATCGCCGACGTTCGGCGCGGCCCGCGGCCATCGCCCCACCAGTTGACTCCGGCCGATAGGAGGGTCGCATCATTGTTGACGAGCGCCGCTACCTCGTTATCGGCGAAGTCATTGTTCGCGACGACAGCGGTCGACCACTGCGACAGAGCGAGGCCACGACGCTGTCGCCACATGCGATTGCCTTCGACGCGAACGTTGCTCGAGACCAATGAAGCGGCATCGAGACTCCGGTAGCCAGTGATGGTCGAACTGGTGAGCTCGACGGAGCCGGCTGTCGCGGTGATCGCGGCTGGCCACCGGAGGGCCGGAACGGCGCGCGCGCCCGCGCCCGACAGGGTCGCGTTCTGAACCGTGAGGGCGGCTCCGGAAAACCCGATCGCGGTCTCGTTCGCGCCGGTAAACTGGGTGCCGCGGACCGTCAGCGTAGCGCCAATCCCATCGACGGTGATCGCCGCCATGCCGGTGTCAGCCGACGCGCTCGTGCAGCTCGCCAGCCATCCGCCGACGACCGAAAGCGACGACGCCCCGCGAACGTCCACGCATCCGCGACCCGCTCCGTTGCGCAGCGTATCCGACGTCATCGCGATCGTGTCAGCCTCCTCCGCAACCACGGCACGCACAGCGCCGTCGAGGAAAGAGCCGGTGAGCGACCACGTGGAGCGCGTCGAGCGTACGTGATACCGCCCTCCAGCAAAGCGGCTCGAGGCGATCGACGCGCCTTGTCCGCGTACATCGATGAGCCGGATCGCATCCATCGCGTTGCCGACCTCGGTGAACGCGTTCCCGGAGATGGACACGCCGCCGGAGCCGAGCACTTCCAGCGCCGCGCGATCATCAGCCGAGCTACCCGCCGATGGCGGGTCGCTCGACTGTTGCGCGAGGTTGAACACGTTACCGGTAATCACCGTCGCGCCGGTCGCGGCCCGGACGCGAAGCAGCCGGTGGCGTCCGGCCACGGTGTCCGATGCGACGCGGCCGCCCGCCGTGGAGTCGAGGAGAATGCGCACACCCTCGGTCGCGCGAACGGCGCTCAATTCCACGGTGTTGCCAGCGCCCCGGACGATTCGAATCCCTTCTCCGGTGGCGCCGGCCACGGAATCGACGCCGGAGATCTGAACCCGTGTGATTGTTCCCGCTCCGACGTTCGACAGGAGAATCCCGTAACCGACAACCGCGTTGACGCGACTGTCAGCGATCACCGGGCCGGTCGCGTTCGCGATTCGGAAGCCGCGACCGACCCTGAACGTCTGCCCCGGGTTGACATGGACGTTCTCGATGCGCACCCCCGCGCCATCGGCATCGACGGCCGGGCCATCGGTCGCGTGACGAATAGCCAGGTTGCGCAGCACGACTGACGAGCTTTGCGCCACCGAGATCGCCGCGGCCCCGGTCTCGTGCGATACCGTTGGGAGGAACGCCGGATTGTCACCGTTGGCGCGGTACGCCGAATCGTTTCCGACGATCGCGATCTGTCCAACGAGGAAAAGCGTTTCCGCGTACGGGCGATTTCCAGGGTGCAAGGCGATCGTATCGCCGGACGTCGCGTCGGCGAGCGCTGCCTGGATCGTCGCGAACGGACGGGCGTGCGTCCCAATGCGAGGCGTACCATCCGATGCGTTGTCGACGTGCAGCATCGTCAGATCGCGAACGACGAGCGCGATGGTGTCGGCGACGGCTCCCGCTTGCGCGATGACCCGCGCCAACCCTTGCCCCGCCGCGGTCGCCGTTCCACTGCTCGAGACAGTCACGGCCGCGGTGTTGTCGGAGCGCCAGCTTGTCGGATAATCCGGGAGTGGCACGCCGCGCCCGTTCCGGACCTCCGCGGTGTAGCTGAGCTGCTGACCAGGCCTCGTCAATGTGTCAGCAACGGGGACGACGATGACAGTCGCCGGGTCGTTGCGCACTTGCACGAGCGCCCCCGACCGCACCGGCCCCTTGAACGCGTAGATCGTCGTCGTTCCAACTTCGACCGCCGTGACGAGCCCCGACTCATTGACGCGCGCGATCGACGCGTCGCCGCTCTCCCAGAAGGGCGTGACGCCATCCACCAGTGCGCCAGTGTTGTCCACAGCGGTGGCCGTGATCGTCACCTGGTCGTCGAGGCTGGTGAGCGTCACCGCCTCCGGTGTCAGCACGAAACGAGCGAGCCGTTGCTCCACGGTGACCGTGGCACGCGCCGTATCGAGTCCGACGAGAGCCATCACGTTCGTGACGCCCGTCCCGCGGGCCGTTAGGCGCCCGCCGGCCACCACTACCTTGTTCGTGTCCTCGGATTGCCACTGGACCGGGACATCGATGACGCGATCTTCCGCCCCGAGAGGGATCGCGTGGATGGTGGCCGTGTCACCGACGCTCGTCAGGTTGACCGCCGAGCGATCGAGCTGAAGATCCTTCAGCACCACGCGCACTGGCCGCTGCCAGGATGCTCCGTCCTCCGGGAACAGCGACCCGCGGACGCGGATGGTCACGTCGGCCGTGCCGAGGCGTTTCGCGTACAGCGAGTCGCCGCCTGACGAGACCGCGACGATGTCCGCATTGCTGGTGGAATACGCGACGCGGGCGCCCGTTACCACTGCCCCGTCCTTGACGATGCGTACCACCGGCTGTACGCGACCTTCCACGAGCAGCAACGTGTCGCTCAGCCACTCCAGGTGGAGTGGCTCGACTCCAACTGGCCCCAGAACGTTGGCGCCGTCGCACGTCGCCGTCGTCGCGATGATGCCGACGGCGACGGCGGCACGCGCGAGCGCGGCGCCGAGTCCATGCACAGCAGTTGAGCGAGATTGGCGCGGCATGACTCGACGCGGACCTGGCGGTGGCGAGGAAGGCGTATCTTCCACGCCTGTCGATCGATAGGTGGCCTTCGGGACTCCTTCTTTAGACGATTCTCAAATGGGCGGGAAACTCGTGACCACCTCGCGGCCGTCCCACTCCGCGCCTCTCACGGAAAGGACAGCTATGCTCTTGCGATTACACGACTTGCGTGGCGTTGCGCCGCCACCCGTCCACCGAAAAGCGTGGCAGGCATGAGGAGCGCGAGGAACACGAGATGATACCACACCGGCGCCATGCTCCACGCCGAGGTCTCGGCGATAATCCCAAGGACCAGCTGGAGCACGGCCAGCCCCCAGACAGCCGGCATCGAATTGTCGCGCGCGATCGAGGCCGTCACGTATCCGGCGAGTGCGGACAACGGCAGGCTGTAGAGGATCAACCCAACGAGCGCGGCCGTGCTCGTGACCGGCTGCCCGTCAGGTACCACCGACGGGAATGCGGCGGACGCGTGAAGTTGACGGAGACATTATGTGATATTATTATCACATATGCAAGCGGAGCATTTCAATGCCTCGAGCACGCGATAACCTGGAACCGGTATGGAAGGCGTTGGCCAGCCCCATCCGTCGCTCCATTCTCGACCTGCTGCGCGACGGCCCCCAGACCACCGGGGCCATCGCGGAGCGCTTCCCTGATCTGACGCGATTCGCCGTAATGCAGCACCTGCGCGTGCTCGAGGAGGCGGAGCTCGTGGTCCCGCGGCGCAACGGCCGTGAACGCTACAACTACCTCAATCCGGTCCCGATCCAGCGCGTATTCGATCGCTGGGTCTCGCGATACATGAAGCCGTGGACCGAGGCGCTGGTGAGCTTGCGAGAGGAGCTGGAAACCCCGTCGCGCAAGGAGCGCGCATGACTACGCCGCTGCCGGATCATGTCGTCTCCATTCACATCGACGTCCCGGTGCAGCGCGTCTGGGATGAGATCACCAAGACGGGGAAGATCCAGCGCGCCCTCTACAACACCGTGCTCGAGACCGATCTCAAGCCGGGAAGCCGGCTGCGCTACTACAGCCCGGACAGGAAGCGCGTGTTCATCGTCGGTGAGGTCGTCGCGGTCGAGCCGCCGAGGAAGTTCTCGCACACCTACATGTTCACAACCGGCGTGGAGCCCTACACCCTCGTCACCTGGGAACTGGTCCCGGAAGGCACCGGATGCCGGGTGACGATCACGCACTCCGGCTGGACGACGGCGCACAAGAAGCCGGAGAAAGTCGCCGCGGGGTGGAGAGAGATTCTCGGTCTCCTCAAACACGAGCTGGAGACCGGCGACATCCCGCTGAAGACGAAGGTCGTGTACGGGATGTTCGGCGCCTTCATGTTCATGATGCCGAAGACGACGACGAAGGAGTACGTCGACAAGCAGGGGTGGTGACGCCCGCCTAACGAACCCACCCGACCTTGCGTCGCCATTCCAGCTCGGCTGCCTCGTAGGCCGCGATCTCCTCGGCGGACGGCGGTGGTGTCTCGCGCAATCCCGAGAGAAGCGTGCCGAGCGGCGGGAGACCAACCTCCTGTCGCCACTGCTCCACCCGTGCGACGTCTTCGAGCGGATGGGGCGCGAGCCCGGTCACGGTCTCCCGCAACTGCGAGCCGTAGCGTTGAGGAACGCCTTCGAACGTGCGGATCCGGTCATCCATCATCGCGAATTGCCACCGGGGGACATCACCCCGTCGCGAGGCTTCATCGAGGAGTCGGCGACATTCGCGCATGAAGTCCGGCTCCGCTATCGAGTGCTGAGCGATGCGCCACGCGGCGTGCGCGCCGTCCTTCCCGGCAAGGCTTTCACCCGGCCATCCCACGCGCCCGATGATCTCGCGGAGGCGCGCCGCGTTTTGCCGATGAACTTCCTCCATGCGCGGGTCATAGGCGGGCGAATACGAACCGTTATTGACGACGACCTCGGCCCGAACGGCCTGATCGTGCGCATCCATGCGGAGGAGCTGCTCCCGGACGGCGGCATCCATGGCCGGATAGCTTAGGGGACCCCTCGGCGCGCGTCCACGCCGCCGGGTGTCGAACCGTAGTGAGGGCCAGTGCGTTAACGGCAAAGACGTCAGAGGTCAGATTTCAGAATTCAGATTTCAGATTGCCTCGGAGGTTGTTACCTCTGAATTCTGAATTCTGAAATCTGACATCTGATATCTTTGCCGTTCTTCCATTCCCCTGCGAGGTCCAATGCCAAAGCTCGTCGAAACCCCCTCGGAGTACATCCAGCGCATCCTCGGCAACGTCGAAGGCCGAGATCCTCTACAGGTGTTGGCGGCGACCGGAGCCCGGCTGCGGGAGATCGTGCGCGATACTCCGCCTGGCGTGTTGCGCCGTCGGCCGGCGCCCGACATGTGGACAGCCGGCGAGATCATGGCGCACCTCGCCGACGCGGAAATCGTCGCGAGTTGGCGGATACGGTCGATTATCGCCCGCGATGGCGTGCCGGTTCAGGCATTCGACCAGGATGACTGGTCCAGGCACCTTCGCTACGACGATGTCGATCCGGCGGAATCAGTCGATCTGTTCGACGCCACGCGCACGGCGAACCTGCGGCTATTGCGTCGCGTCGATCCGAAACGGCTCGAGAATCACGGGATGCACGCGGAGCGCGGCGAGGAGACCATCAGCCATCTCATCCGGCTCTACGCGGGGCACGATCTGAATCACCTGCGGCAGGTCGAAGAGCTCGCCGCCCGAAGATAGGTGCGGCTGCTACCCTAGTTGCGATGCCGAGGCGGAGGAACCGCAGAGGGCCGCAGAAAACGGCAACTGCAACGTCAACGGCCTATCACGGATTCCACGGATTTGAACGGCGAAACTTCAGGGATACGGCAGAATCTTTTGGAACTGCAACAGCAAAACCAGCAAGCCGCCGCGATCTTCGCTCGATAGGTTCTCACAAAGCATTTCGCAGCTGCAACTAATCCGTGCCGTTTCGCCCTTCTACGATCCGTGGAATCCGTGATGAGCTGTTGACGTTGCAGTTGCAGCTTGTGCGACCCCCGCCGCCATCTGCGGTCCCCAGGACTGCTTAATGCTGCAGGGGCGCGGGCTCGCGCCCCCTTCGACCTCACGAGCCCCGCCGTCCGGATTTCATCGACGTCGAATGGGGCTTGACCACCGGAATGCGTGCCGGCGACACAGGCTTTACCGGCGCGTGCGCCTGTGCATCTCCCTCCGGGCGCACTCGGCCGGGCTTGGCCACGGGAGCGCGCCCGAACTTTGGGATCTCTGGACGATGCTTGCGCTTCATAAAGTCTCCCCGGATGTGGCGTCGAGAGAATAATTAGCCAGGCGCCGGCTGGTCGCCAGGCCATTGGTTCGGGTTCCCTTCTGTCATATGGGGAGCATCCCCGGCGCACCTATCACCAGCAAGCCACTGCTCTCGGAGATCGAATGGGCATCGCGCGGGCAAGCGTCGAGGCGGAGCTCGAGCGAAACCATGCCGATTGTTTTGCGTGGGCGATGGCGTGCTGCGGACGAGATCGAAACGAAGCGGAGGACGTGTTGCAGGCGAGTTATCTGAAGGTGCTCGACGGGCGCGCGGTCTTCGGGAGCCGGTCGAGCGTGAAAACGTGGCTGTTCGGAGTGATTCGACGGACGGCGGCCGAGCACCGACGTTGGCGTGCGCTGTGGCGCCTTCGGTCCACGTCGATCGCCGAGCGCGCGGACCCTTCCGCCGATCCGTCAGGGGTGCTCGCGGAGTCGGACTCATCCGCCCGACTCATCTCCACCCTGGCGACGTTACCGGAGCGCCAACGACAGGTGATTCATCTCGTGTTCTACCAGGACTTGAGCATTGCTGAGGCAGCCGCCGTGCTCGGAATCTCGATCGGGACGGCACGAACGCATTACGAGCGCGGCAAACAGCGTCTGCGCGAGCTGTTGACGCTGGAGGACGTCCGATGAACGATGACGATCGTGACCTGCGCGAGATGTTCGCGCGACTGAGGCGAGAGGATCACGCGCACGTTCCGCCGTTCCGACTACCGGCATCGCGTCCGGTATCGCCGTGGGCACTGCCGGTGAAAGTGGCCGCCGCGGCGGCCGTCATCCTCGTCGCGATTGTGCTCGCGTTCCCCCATTCAGGATCGAGGAGACCACCCGTTCAGCTCGTGGACCTCGGCGACGCTGCCTGGCACTCACCGACGGACTTTCTCCTGAACACACCGGGGGACGAGCTGCTGCGCACGATACCACCGATAGGATCACCGCAGGGCTGGGCTCCCATCGACTTGCAGGATGGCTCACCCGCATCCGAATCCACGCGCACCCGGAGGAACCCGTCATGATCCGCGCATGTGTCCATGTCATCGGTCTGCTTCTCGCGGCGACCCCGCTGCTGGCCGCGCAGGAACCTGAGCCGGATTTCGCTCGGCATCTCTTTGCCCCCGAGCTCGTGATGAAGCACCAGCAAGCCATCAAGCTCACGGCGGAGCAGCGGTCGTCCATTACCCAGGAGATTCGCGAGTTTCAGCTCAAGATCGTGGACCTGCAGTGGAAAATGCAGGACGAGGCGCAGAAGCTGAACGCGCTGGTCGAGGGCGCGAAGGTCGATGAGCCTCAGACGCTCGCGCAGGTCGACAGGGTCCTCGGAATCGAGCGCGAGATCAAGCGCGCGCACATGACGCTGCTCGTGCGTATCAAGAATCAGCTGACAAAGGAACAGCAGGCGGAGCTCGCCTCCCTCCGTACTGTCGCCGGGCAGCTGAGACAGCAACTGGAGCAACTGGAGCAGATCGCGAATCCCGGCCACGCTCCATGGTGACGCCGAAACGCGGCGGCAAGCTCATCGAACGCGGCAATCCAAGTGCGCGGCCTAACGCGATCCAGGATCCGCCGGCTGACGCGGAATCCATCGCGGCACCCGGGCCTTGTATTCACGGTAGGAATCGCCGAACCGGCGTTCGAGGCCTGGCTCCTCCGAGAGGAGAAAATACGTCTGGTTGACGACGACGAACACCAGGAGCCAGACCGCGATGACCCAGGACCCGGTGAGCAACGCCTGCCCCGCTAGAATAGCGGCGACGCCACTGATCATTGGATTGCGGACGTAGCGATACGGGCCGACGGCGACGAGGCGCTGCGTCGGGTCCCACGGCGCAAGAGTGCCGCGACCAACTCGCGCGAACAGCACCACACACCAGAGGAAGAGACTCAGCCCGGCGATGAGCACCAGGGCGCCGAGTCCGCGCGCCGGCCAGGCGACCGGGTCGCTCCACCGTGAATCGATCGACGCGTAACGCATCATCAGCCACAGCGGGATAGCGATCGTCACGACGACCGGAAGCAGCAGGATGGCGAGCAGGTGACGGAGGAGCGTCAGCATCGCCGCGCAGAGACCTTACTGATACTGGATGTACAGCGGCTTCGGCTCGAGCTTCAGAATCTCGGCGGGCGTCATCAGCGGCGTCCCCGTTTTCGTGTCGTTGCGATAGAACAGCTTGAATCCCGTGAACTGCACCGGCTCCTCGTAGATGTAGCGCCGGTAGGATTCCTTCTTCAGCGACGGCCACCCCCAGCCATCCATGTGCATCACGATCTGCACGCGCGGGTCGAGCCGTATCTTCTTCGAGTTCGTGACCATCGGACGCGTGAACCGGTGAATCACGAACACCTTCGGCGGCAGGTTGTGCTGCGTGACCAGCTCGGCGAGATACTGCGACGCCCAGTTGATGTCGGTGGCGTCGTAGGTCCCCACGCGCTCTCCCGGACGACCGCCACGCTTCATCGAGAACTCGGGATCGATCCCGAGGTGAACGTTAGGCAGCGACAGGTACTTCGACAACCTCGGCAGCTCGTCCTGGAGCGTGCTCTTCCCCACCTGGAGGTCGAGGAAGACGATCGCGTTCCGCGTCTGCGCCCAGCTCAGCACCCGGTCGATGAGCGTGTCCGCCATCCGCGCGCGATACTTCCCGTCCCGTCCCGCCGATCCCTGCGCGACGACCGCGATGAGGTGCAGCGCCGGCTGCACCGGGGTCAACGAGTCGGCGAGGCGCCAGCTCTGCACGACGGTGTCCAGCTTCGCGAGCATCCTCTCCGGTGGTAGAGCACCGAGGATGCCCATTCGTTTCGAGAGCGGATTGCCGTAAAAGGCGACGATTCGGCGGTCGGGGAGGATCGAGCCCGGGAGCGCCGGCGGGCCCTTGACCGGCCATTCGGGCTTGGGCTTCGGGGGCCGCGCCGGCGGTGGCTTCTTCGCGGGCGTGACCGCGGCGGCGGGCGACGATTTCGGGCTCGCGCCGTCGCGGACGGTGTCAATCGGCGCGCGAGTCGTATCCTGCGCGGCGAGCAGCCGCGGGAGGCAAAGGGCGGTCGCCAGCGCGGTAGCCCCGGCAATTCTTGGGTAACGATGCATGCGCCGGATGATAATCGCGGGACACCGTCTCAGGACGGTCGCGCATCACGTTCCAGAGCACGGATCACCGATTGCGCAGCTCGCCGCCCGCTTCCGATTGCGCCGTGCACGGTGCCGTTCCGACCCTCGGGGTCGGCAGCTTCCCCGGCGAACCAGAGCGTACCCTTCACCGGGCGCGCGAGAGTGGACGCGGCGTCTGCACCGCCGACGAGCGCATAGGTGTACGCGCCTCGTGAGAAGGGATCCGCCTGCCAGTCGTGCGTCCAGCACGCCTCCACCTGGGACGCTACTCGGCGCGGTGACACACGCAGGTTGGCGGCAAGCGCCTTGATGGCGCGGTCCTCGATCTCACCGAAAACTCCCGCAAGTCGCTCCGCCGCCGGCCCGCCAACCCAGCCAATCATCACCGGAGCCTGCACGGGATGAAGCGACCACCAAACGCGCACATCGCCAGAGTCCCCATGCAGGAACGTCATCGACTCGAGCGATTCGTCGCGCGGTATCGCTTCGATCCGCTCGGTCCACCATCGCTCTCGAAAGAGGAACGCGATGCGAACGACGGAGCCCATCGTCAGGCGATTCCGCATGCGATCGATAACGCCTACGGTCGGCGAGAAGGTGATCGCGCCGACTTCGCCCGGAGGAGCCAGCAACACACCGAGCGGTACCGTGACGATGGCAGCGCGCGCCGTGACCGACATCGTGATACCGTCGCTCCGTCGTGCCGTCAGGTCGACGCCGTCATCGCTCCATTCGATCCGCTCGACGACCGCGTTCGTCGTTATGCGATCCTGAAGCTCGCGAGCGAGCCACCGCGGCACGCTGTCGTATCCATCGAGGATGCGCATCTGCCGCTGCTCGGTGGCATCCTCACTCGGGCTGCCACCGTCGGCGAGGGCGTTTGCGCTGATCCGCCGCGCGTCGGCGGCATGGAAGCCCTCCACGAATGCCCGCGCCAGTGCGCGCGCATCGGCCGCGCTCCGTCCACCGGGCGTATCGTCGAGAAATTGCGCGAAGGAGCGATCGCGCTTCTCGCTTTCGAGGTGCCGCATGACGGTGTGAAGACGCGCCCAGAAATCCTCGAGACACGTGAGCCGCCCGCCACGCGACCGCCAGCGCTCCCCTTCGACGGCATACATGAGAAGGCCCGCATCGCGAGCCACCTCCACCACCTCCGCCGCCTCGCCGTGAACGAATTCGGCTCCCAGCTCGATCGGGTGCGGGACGTGCTGGTCGCGAATGGTGTGGACGCGACCACCGATCCGATCGCGCGCCTCGAGCACACGAGTGAGAATTCCCCGCCCCTCGAGCTCGCGCATGGCGGCCAGTCCGGCAACGCCGGCACCGACGATCGCGACGTCGGCCTTCATCGGCGATTGAGCGTCTTCAATGGCAACAGCTTATCACGGATTGTGCGGATCTTGAACGGCGAAACGACACGGATTAACGGCAACTGCGAAAAGCTTTGTGAAAACCCTTCGGGTGAAGATCGCGGCGGCTTACCGGGGTCGGTCATTCCCTGGGTTTTGCAGTTTCAGTTCCAGAAGCTCTGCAGTTGCCGTTGCCGTATTCGTGAAGTTTTGCCGTTCAAATCCGTGGCATCCGTGATAAGCCGCGACGGTTGCAGCTTCTGCGGTCTTCTGCGTCATCTGCGCCCTCCGGGACGGGCCTATCAGCCCACGTCGGCTCGGTCACCGAGCCGAGCCAGCAGCGACTCGCACAGATCCTGCCGCTTGAGGAGCTCGTGGCGCAGATCACGCGCGTCCGTGGCAGCGACTTCCCGCCGCAGGTCAGGGAGGTACGCGCGCAGCATCACGTGCAGCGTGGCAGCTTCGTCGTCGGTGAGCTCGAGACGCATCGCTTCTCTCCGTTGAGGTCCAGGTGAAATCGCCCCCTCAGGTCCGCAAGCCTCCGGCCAGCAAGCTCGCGTCGGGAAAACACCCTCCGTGGCGGCGCTTTCTGCTGCGGCGCCAGGTGTTCCGTGCGTTGCGCGCGACGTTGACAGTCGCGCTGCTCTCTGGCGCTGCGGCCGCCCAACGTGCGGATGAGTCGGATGAGCGGGCGCTCCGAGCTCGCCGCCTGGCGATGGTCGAGCGCCATATCGCGCGTGAGGGTATCGAGGATACGGCCACTCTCACCGCGATGCGCACCGTGCCGCGACACGAATTCGTTCCGGCGGCGTTTCGCGACGAGGCCTACGAGAATCACCCGTTGCCCATCGGTCACGGCCAGACGATCTCGCAGCCGTACATCGTCGCCTACATGACCGAGATCGTTAGGCCGCGCCCCGGAATGCGAATCCTCGAGGTCGGAACGGGGTCGGGCTATCAGGCGGCGGTGCTCGCCGCGACCGGCGCCGAGGTGTACACGATGGAGATCTTTCGCGCCCTGGCCGAGAGTGCTCGAGAGCGTCTGGCACGACTGGGGTACTCACGTGTCACGGTGCGCCACGGCGATGGCAATCAGGGGTGGGCGGACGAAGGCCCCTTCGACGCGATCGTCGTTACCGCCGCATCCAGTCACATCCCTCCCGCGCTTACGCGCCAGCTCCGGCCAAATGGGCGGATGGTGATTCCGGTGGGAAGTGTGTACGGAGCGCAGTATCTCATCCTCGTCGAGAAGGATGCGAAGGGCGCCCTGCGGACGCGGAATCTGCTGCCAGTGGCGTTCGTTCCAATGCTGAGCGGCTTGCGATGAGCCTGCCGGCGGCTGTCGGGCTCCTCGCCGCCGCCACGCTCGCTTTCGAGATCCTTCTCGTCCGCGCGCTCGCGATAGAGCACTTTCACCACATCGCGTACATGGCGATCGGTGTCGCCATGCTCGGCGTCGGCGCCAGCGGCACGGCGGTGGCGACGGCCGGTGGGATCAGCCCGACCGCCGCGCGGCGCTGGTTTCCCCGCGTCGCTCTGCTCTGCCCGCTTGCGCTGGCCTTCACGCCCGCGGTCGTCGACCGCGTTCCGCTCGATCTCACTCAGCTGGCGTGGAACGCGGCCCAATGGCCGCGGCTCGCTGCAGTCTACGTGTTGCTCTCGCTTCCGTTCGCGCTCGGCGCGTTGGCGATTTTACTCGCCATCACGATCGACAGTGATCGGCCGGGATGGATCTACGGCGCGAGCTTTCTCGGGTCTGGCGTCGGCGCGGTTCTTACGATCGGAATTCTGTGGATCGCGCAGCCCACGCGCGCGCTGGCGATACCGGGACTGGTGGCGGCGCTGGCGGGGCCCATCGCCGCGTGGACACGCAGGCGATCACTCAGGAGCCTTGGTCCGGCGGCCGCCATCCTCGTTCTGGCAACGCTCGTCACGGTCCGGCCGCCATGGCGCATCACCGCCTCGCCGTACAAGGGACTGCCTCAGGTCGAAGCGTATCCGGATGCACGGCGCGTGGCGGAGCGAAGCAGCCCGTTAGGCTGGGTGGTCGCGGTAGACGCTCCGGCGTTCCGGCATGCACCGGGGCTGTCGCTCGCGTACGCCGGTGATTTTCCACGGCAAACCGCGCTATTCGTGGATGGCGAAATCGCGGGCGCCGTCACGCGATGGGACGTGAGTGACGCCAACCGCCCCGCCATGGCGATGCTCGAGTGGCTTCCAACGGCCTTCCCCTACGCGCTCGGCGATCGCCGGCGCGTCCTCGTGCTCGGGGCCGGCGATGGAATGGAGGTGTGGACGGCGGTCGCGCATGGCGCACGCCGGATCGTGGCCGTCGAGCTCAATGCCGCGCTCGCCGGTGTGAGCGCCAGTCTCGCTCCGCTGCCCACCCGCGCGACGACTGGGGTCGACATCGACTGGATCATGGGAGACGCGCGTGCGGTCGTGGCGCGGACATCAGAGCGGTTCGATCTCATCAGCCTGGTTACTGGCGGGACGCATGGAGCCACGGCTGGAGGTCTGCACGCGCTCAACGAGGATTTCATGCACACGGCCGACGCATACGCCGACTATCTCCAACGCCTAACGCCTGACGGAGCCCTCGCCGTCACGCGCTGGGTCACTGTCCCGCCACGCGGGAGCGTGCGCGCGATACTCACGGCGGTCGACGCCCTGCGGCGCACACACCCGGCGGCGGTGGAGAACGGACTCGTGGTCGCGAGGAGCTGGGGGACGACCACGGTGCTCATCAAGCCGTCCGGGTTTACGGTCATCGACCTGGAGCGCTTGCGAGCATGGGCAACGGATCGACAGGTCGATCTCGACTGGTACCCCGGCGCAGTCGATCCGGAAGCGCGCTTTCACGTGCCTGACGCACCGACTCTCGCACGAGCAGCGCGAGCCGCGGTTGCCCACCCGGATAGCGCACGCCGTTTTGCCCGGACCTACACCTTCGCGGTCTCCCCAGCGAGTGACGCCCGGCCCTACCCGCATCGCTTTCTTCGCGCAAGCTCGATTCGAGCACTGCTGCGTCCCGGCTCGACGAGCCTCCTTCCATTCGCGGAGTGGGGGTACATCGCGATCTTCGCTACGCTCGCGCAAAGCGCGCTTCTCGCAGCCCTTCTGATGCTCCTCCCGCCGGCCTTGCGTCGGAGATCGGTGCGTCACGCGGGCGGGGTGTCCATCCCGGTCGTTGCGTACTTTTCCGCGATCGGATTCGGCTTCATGGCCGCCGAAATCGCGCTCATCCAGCAGCTCACCTTGCTGTTGGGCCACCCCGTGTACGCGGTGACGATGGCGCTCGCCACGATCCTCATCTTCTCCGGCGTGGGGAGCGCCTCGTCAGATCGACTCACCCCGGGCCGGGCACGAATGGCGGGAGCCGCGCTGGCGGTCGCGCTCGCTCTCTGCGCAGCCAGCCTGCTCGGGCTCGTGCATCTTCTGCAGCCCACGCCGCTCGTTCTGCGAGGCGCGGCGGGCCTGGTGCTGCTGGCCCCGGTTGCCACGGCGATGGGGATGCTGTTTCCGCTCGGGCTCAGGGCGTTCCCGCGAGGGGAGAGCGCGGCAGTCGCCTGGGCCTGGGCAGTGAACGGTTTTGCCTCGACGGTCGCGGTGCCGCTCGCCGCGTTGATCGCCGTGGAGGGCGGGTCGCGGGTTCTGCTCCTCAGCGCCGCAATGGCCTACGCCGTCGCCGCGGGCTCGGCGCGAAGGACTGGTGGCGCCAGCAGGCGGAACGCGACAGTATAGACGTCTCCCAAATCCCTCCGGAGGTTCCATGACCCGCCTCCACCTCAGCGCTTTACTCGCGTCGGTGGCCGTTGTCGCGTCCCTTCCAGCGCAGACGCCGGCGAAACGACTGGCGCTCGCGGACTATCTCGAGTGGGAAGACGTCGCCGAACCGCAGCTCTCACCCAACGCGCAGCAGATCGTCTACACGCGACGCTGGGTGGACAAGCTCAACGATCGCTGGGAGTCGTCGCTCTGGATCATGAACGCCGACGGCTCGCGCAACCGCTTCCTGGTCGATGGGTCCAGTCCCAAATGGTCGCCCGACGGAACCCGCCTCGCCTATTTCGCGAAAGGCGAGCCGACCGGAACACAGATCTTCGTGCGATGGATGGACGCCGAGGGAGGCACTACGCAGCTCACTCGACTGACCGAGACGCCGTCCGACGTCGAGTGGTCCCCCGATGGGAAGTCTCTCGCCTTCCGGATGCTCGTCCCAATGAAGGAAAAATGGGACATCGGGATGCCGACGCCGCCCAAGGGCGCGAAGTGGACCGAGGCGCCTCGCGTCGTCACACGGTTCCGCTACCGGCTCGATCGCCAGGGATACGTGGACGACGGCTATCGTCACCTGTTCGTCGTTCCGGCCGACGGCGGCACCCCGCGCCGCCTGACGAGTGGCGACTTCGAGCATGGTCCGGCACGCTGGACTCCGGATGGGCGGCGGCTGGTCTTTGGCGCGCTTCGCGATCCGGACGCCGACTACATGTACAACGAGAGCGAGGTGTACGTGGTGGACGTCGCGTCAGGTGACGTCAAGCAGCTCACCACCCGGAAGGGGCCTGATGGGAACCCCGTTCCCTCTCCCGATGGCAAGCTGATCGCGTACACCGGCTTCGACTGGAGTGACGACACCTGGCGTGACGCGACGCTCTACGTCATGAACGCCGATGGGTCGAACCCGCGTGCACTGACCGCGTCGCTCGATCGTTCGCCGATGCGCCTCGAGTGGGCGGCCGATGGCAGCGGGATCTACTTCGTCATTCAGGACAAGGGATCACAGAACCTCTGGTTCGCCCCGCTGCGAGGAGAACCACGCGCCGTTACCACCGGGACCCACATGCTCGGGGTGACCGACCTGAACGCCACCATGGCCGTCGGAACGCGCGCCTCATTCCAGGATCCCACTGACATCGTGGCATTCTCGCTCAGGACGCCGGCGAACGTTCGCCGCCTGACGAGCGTCAACGCCGACGTCCTCGAAGGGAAGACACTCGGCGCCGTCGAGGAGATCTGGCTCAAGTCGGTCGATGACTTCCGCGTTCAGGGATGGGTCGTCAAGCCACCCGATTTCGATCCAGGTCGGAAATACCCGCTGATGCTTGCGATCCACGGCGGACCGCACTCGATGTACAACGTCGCGTTCAGCTTCCCATGGCAGGAGCACGCGGCGAATGGCTACGTCGTGCTCTACACGAATCCGCGCGGCAGTACTGGCTATGGATCGGCGTTCGGGAACGCGATCAAGCACGCCTACCCGAGCAAGGACTACGATGACCTGATGGCCGCCGTGGATACGGTGATCGCGCGTGGGTATATCGATGCGAAGAAGATGTTCGTGTACGGATGCAGCGGCGGGGGCGTGCTGACGTCGTGGATCGTCGGCCACACCGATCGCTTCGCGGCGGCATCGGCCAACTGCCCGGTGACGAACTGGTTGAGCTTCGCCGGCACGACGGACATCAACCTGTGGGGATACAACCGGTTCCCGAAGCCGCCGTGGGAGGATCCTTCGCTCTACCTGAAGCTTTCCCCTCTGATGTACGTCGGGAACGTGAAGACGCCGACGATGCTGATGACCGGTGTGCTCGACCTGCGAACGCCGATCTCGCAGACGGAGGAATACTACCAGGCGCTGAAATACCGGAAGGTTCCGACGGCGATGGTCCGCTTCAACGAGGAGTTCCACGGCACGTCGTCGAAGCCGTCGAACTTCATGCGGACTCAGCTCTACCTGAGGTCCTGGTTCGAGCGGTACACACCGAAGGAGAGTGTGGCGGAGGCGGGCGCGCCGTCGCCGTGAGGCGGAGGGGAACGGCAAAGATGACAGAGTTCAGAATTCAGAATGCAGAATTCAGCTACAACGTCCGGGCAGCCACTTCGTGGCTGCCCGTGGTCGTTCTGAATTCTGAAATCTGTATTCTGAACTCTGTCATCTTTGCCGTT
>DASTYE010000200.1:0-6716 GCA_035765135.1 Gemmatimonadaceae bacterium
GAAAAGCCGACGTTGTCGCGCGAGCTGCACCAGGTCATGGACAAGCCGGACGAGTTCGCCAAATCCCTCGGCGACGAATTCGTCTCGACCGAGCACCTCCTCGTTGCGCTCGCCGAGGTTCGCGGAACCGATAGCTTCGCCGTGCTCTCGTCGGCCGGGGCGACGCGCGACGCGCTGATTCAGGCGTTGAAAGTCGTTCGGGGCTCGCACCGGGTGACGGACCAGACGCCTGAGACGCAGTACCAGGCGCTCCAGAAGTACACCCGCGATCTCACCGACGCCGCCCGCAAGGGAAAGCTCGATCCGGTCATCGGTCGCGACGAGGAGATCCGCCGGGTGGTCCAGGTTCTCTCGAGGCGCACGAAGAACAACCCGGTTCTCATCGGCGAGCCCGGCGTCGGCAAGACGGCCATCGTCGAAGGGCTCGCGCAGCGGATCATCAACGGCGACGTCCCCGAGAGCCTGAAGAACAAGAGGCTCGTCGCGCTGGATCTGGGCGCCTTGATCGCCGGCGCGAAGTTCCGCGGCGAATTCGAGGAGCGTCTCAAGGCGGTGCTCAAGGAGATCACCGCGAACGAGGGGCAGTTCGTCACGTTCATCGACGAGATGCACACGCTCGTCGGCGCAGGCGCCGCGGAAGGGGCGATGGATGCCGGGAACATGCTGAAGCCGCTGCTCGCGCGCGGGGAGCTGCGCGTCGTCGGCGCGACGACCCTCGACGAATACCGGAAGCACATCGAGAAGGACGCGGCCCTCGAGCGTCGCTTCCAGCCTGTCTATGTGGGCGAGCCTTCCGTGGAAGACACGATCGCGATCCTCCGCGGCCTCAAGGAGCGCTACGAGACGCATCACGGCGTGCGCATCACCGACGGCGCGATCGTCGCCGCCGCGACGCTCTCCCATCGCTACATCGGCGACCGCTTCCTCCCGGACAAGGCGATCGACCTGGTGGACGAAGCGGCATCTCGGCTGCGCATCGAGATCGACTCGCTGCCGCAGGAGATCGATGAAGTCGAGCGACGCATCGTCCAGCTGGAGATCGAGCGTCAGGCACTTCAGAAGGAGAAGGACTCTGCCTCGGTGCAGCGGCGTGAAGCGCTCGAGCGGGAGATCGCCGAGCTGAAGGAGCGCTCCGGCGCGATGAAGGCGCAGTGGCAGGCGGAGAAGGAGTCGCTGCAGAAGGTCGCCAAGATCAAGCAGGAGATCGAGGAGCTGCGCACCCAGGCGGAGCAGGCCGCGCGAGGCGGCGACCTCGGCAAGGCGGCGGAGATCTCCTACGGTCGCATCCCGGCGCTCGAGACACAGCTCCGCGAGACGGAGCAGCAGCTCACGCAACGGCAGCCCACGGCGAAGCGATTCCTCAAGGAGGAAGTCACCGCCGAGGATGTGGCCGAGATCGTGGCGAAGTGGACCGGCATCCCGGTGACGCGCATGATGGAAAGCGAGCGCGAGCGTCTGACGAAGCTCGAGGAGCACCTGAGCGAGCGCGTCGTTGGGCAGCCCGAAGCCATCCATGCCGTGGCGAATGCGGTTCGCCGGTCGCGCGCGGGCCTTCAGGATCCCAATCGTCCGATCGGGTCGTTCATCTTCCTCGGCCCCACCGGAGTGGGGAAGACGGAGACCGCACGGGCGCTCGCCGAATTCCTGTTCGACGACGAGCACGCGATGGTGCGGATCGACATGTCCGAGTACATGGAGAAGCACGCCGTCGCGCGCATGATCGGCGCGCCTCCTGGCTACGTCGGGTACGAGGAGGGTGGTCAGCTGACGGAGGCGGTGCGGCGCCGGCCCTACTCGGTCGTTCTGTTCGATGAGATCGAGAAGGCGCATTCGGACGTGTTCAACATCCTGCTCCAGATTCTCGATGATGGGCGGCTCACCGATTCGCAGGGGCGCACGGTCGATTTCCGCAACAGCGTCATCATCATGACGTCGAATGTCGGCAGCTCGTTCATCCTCGAGCGCGGGACGCGCGACTGGGCGGAGGTCGAGACGATCGTGACCTCGGAGCTGCGCCGGCAGTTCAAGCCCGAGTTCCTGAACCGCGTGGACGACATCATCATCTTCCACCCGCTGTCGATGGAGCAGCTCGATCGCATCATCGATCTGCAGCTCCGACGCCTCGAGAAGCTGCTCGCCGAGCGGAAGATGACCATCGAGCTCACGCCGGACGCACGGCGCGCGGTCGCCGAGGAGGGGTACGACCCGTCGTTCGGCGCGCGTCCGTTGAAGCGCGCGATCCAGCGGACCATTCAGAATCCGTTGGCGCTGGCGGTGCTCGAGGGACGTTTCGGGGAAGGGGATCACATCGTCGTCGGCGTCGGGCCGAGCGGCGAGCTGACGTTCGAGAAGGTTGGAGAAGCGGAGCCGGCGGGCGCGGGCGCTCGTTAGATCGGGTGGCCCATGTGAGCGTCCACGAGCCCTTCATGCGGCAGGCGCTTGCGGCCGCTCAAGACGCAGCGCGCCACGGGGATGTTCCCGTTGGCGCGCTCGTCGTGTGTGGGGCCGATGTCATCGCGCTGACGGCGAATCGCACCGTGCGGGATCAGGATCCGACGGCCCACGCCGAGCTGCTCGCGTTACGCGAGGCGGCGCGTGCTCGTGGATCATGGCGGCTGGAGGACTGCACGCTCTACGTGACGCTCGAGCCGTGCGCGATGTGTGCCGGGGCGATCGTCCTGTCGCGTGTGAAGGCGCTCGTGTTCGGCGCGTGGGATGAGAAGGCGGGGATGGCCGGGTCGGTGGGTGACATCGTTAGGCACCCGCGGCTCAACCACCGGCCGGAGGTGGTGGCTGGGGTGCTGGGGGAGGAATGTGGGGGCGTGCTTCGAGAGTTCTTTGTGCGAGCGAGGGCGGTGGGTGCGAACGAGGAGTGAGGACGAAGGACTGAGGAAGTTTGATTGGCTGGTTGTGTCTTCAGTTGAATTCCTCGGTCCTTTGGTCCTCGTTCCTCATTGGTTCCGTTCGTTGACTCACTCCCATGAAGCGGTGATATTTCGTGGTCCGATGGACAGGTGGCCGAGAGGCTGAAGGCGCCGGTCTCGAAAACCGGTATACGGTAACCCCGTATCGTGAGTTCGAATCTCACCCTGTCCGTGAGAGGCACCGAGGAACGAGGAGAGAGGAATGAGGAAATCGGAATTCCTCGGTCCTTTCTCCTCATTCTTCATTTGGTTGTAGGGATGGGTGGCCGAGTGGCTTAAGGCGCACGCCTGGAAAGCGTGTGGACGGGCAACCGTCTCGCGAGTTCGAATCTCGCCCCATCCGTCGACGCCGTCTGAGCTTATAGGCTCGGGCGGCGTTTTCGTTCACCGACTATTTGATCGAGTGTGCCCGTTGGGTGTGCCCGTTCGCAGAAGCGCTACTGGTTCGCGGCACGCCGACGCGTAGCGAGACCCGCACGCAACTCCTCAATCGTGTGCTTCTGGTACCTCATGACGGTGACGGGCGTTTTCCAGCCGCCGAGCGACATAAGCTGCTTCATCGGCACCGCGTCGAGGTCGGTTGCAAACCGACGACGGAGCGAATGCCACCCCCGGTACTTCATGCGTGAGATCCCCGCCAGCCGTTCGAGCTTCTGCCACCATTCGCACACGACATAGCGAGAAAGCGGCTGACTAGGATCATTCTCGCGAGGAAACAGCCAAGTGTCACCGATGGCTCCGCTCGCGCGGCGGTACTCACGCAATAACTCTGTGAGTTCTCCGTCGATCGGTACCACGTGATCGAACCGGATCTTGTCGCGCGCGTCCGCGAACCGAATCGTGCCGGCGCTGAGGTCGACATCACTCCACTTCAAGAACCTAACCGCCTTCCCCCGGTGCCCTGTGTGGTACACAACGCTGAAAAACACGGGACACTGAGGGTGAACCTTGTGTGCGACGCCGCGAAGCTTCGCAATCTCATCCTCCGTAATCGTCGGCTGCTTCACGTTCAGCTCCGTGGGCACAGCGAACCCACGAAAGGGACGATGATCGAGCAGTGGACGGCCGTGCTCACGTACGCCCTCAGCCCAGTTGAGCACGGCCAGCAGGAAGCGAAGCTCGTACTCGATCTGTCGATCTCGCACTCCATCCGTTCGCCTGGATTTGTGAGGCCGAAGCGCTCCTGTTCGGCGTTCGCGAATGAACCGATCCCAGTCGCGTCGGTCGAGGTCCTTCACCTTCGTCGCCGCGCCCCAGCACCGCTCAAATAGCGCCCGCGCCCGGCGATTGTGCTCCTGCACGCCCGCGCTTTTCATCGGCAGTCGCTCACCTTCGTATTTGTCAAACAGCTCCCGCAGCGTCACGTCAGTGCGTGGCGCCTCGGCTGACCGCAGTTCGACGGCGAGCTGCTCCGCTGCCCGCTTGCCGCGTTCGACATCGCGGTGTCCGAGGGACTGTCGGATACGCTTGGGCGTGCGACAGTCCAGCCAGAGCATTCCCGTCTTTGCGTGTGCGTACAACCGAATGCGATTGACGCCCTTCTCGCCTACGAAATAGGGAAGCTCCGTCTTTTTCTTCGCGTTACTTGCCATCGTTCGTCTCCCGTAAGGATTGAACGACAGCTCGCGCGATCTGCGCTTTACACTGTACAAGGTTGGGGGCGGACTGTCCATCCCCTGCCGCGCCGGGCTTCAACGGGAGGTCAGCGCGCCGAATAGCGGGAGCGCGGGCCCGTCCGGCGTTCGGCACCACGCCCTGCCTGACGAGCCGCGCCAGATGGTCGGTAGTGTAGCCGCTAATCGCCGCAGCGTCGGTAAGCGACAATACCTCGTCGGCCTGACGGGCCAACGCCTCCTCGAGTTCGTCGGCGGCGCATCGCCAGGCGCGACATGCGCCTACGTCGGCGCCCCACCGATGGAGTTCCGCGGCTCGAGCCCGAAACGCTTGAGGGAGGTGCGTCAGGCTCGGCGCGGGGATATAAGGCGAGGCAGATACATTCTTTGACATTCAATTTCATAGGCGGACTTCCAGTTTTTGGTTGGACGAACGGACGATTAGCGGCTAGTGCGCGCCGCCCTGCGGTATTAGGCCCCCGGGTCGCAGCAAAAACGCTGTTGTGAGGTCCGGCATGTACCACGAGGCCGGGAGCTTATCGACGACGAGCTCGTGGGGCAGGGCATCGAGCACGATCGTCGGTGTGTATAGGTGTACGACGGCACCTACCAGCCTGCGGATGCCGCGGCCGCGGCCAACGACGTAGTAATCCGGGTGCTCGAACACATCTTCGCGGCACGCCCAAGACGGCAGCCCTCGGGGCATGCGCCGCCGCTCACGCAGAGACAGCAGACGCCGCGGTGATCCACGCCGCGTGAGCGTCCAGCCCTGCGCTGCTCCAAATTCTTCGGCGGTGTCGCGGTGAGCCTCGTCGAGCGTCGCTTCCCATTCGCTCATCGGCCGGTAGCGGCCGGGCTGTGCTCGCGCTTCCTCCTCACTCACACGGCGGATGGGGCGCTCGCGCAGCTCGGCCGACCTCGCGACGAGGGGCATGAGCGTATTCGGCCAAACGACCGATAGAGCATCGCCGCGGAGGCGAATGATGCCAGGCTCACTCACGCGACACCTCCGAGGACCTCACAGCCCGCCTGCCAGTCCGCCGCTTCCTCCCAATCGGGGGTCGTGGCAAGCCCGCGCGCAAATGTTGCCCGACACTGGTGAAGTGGCGGAAATCGTCGCATCGACGCTCGCCCTTGACTACGCGGCCGATACTTCGTGGCACCGCACTCGATGAGGAACCTCCCGAAAGCCACTTTGTCGAGCGTACGTGTCCCGCCGTGATAGTCTCGAGCCGAGTGCACGTAGCTGGTATACAGGTCGTCAAAAAGGGCCACACCCTTCCCGCGATCATCGCCCGGCAAGACGCCCTCGGCCAGCACGTCGAGAAACCAACGCCTTTCCGGAGCCATCGACCTGAGTTGCTGATCGCGTAACGCATCCGTTGCGAGCGGGCGTCGGATAACATCGTCCTTTACGTGAACCTCATGCAGCAGGTGTTCGAGCAACCGGGACGTCCCCGCCTCGTCGAGCATCTGCCGACGGAGCGCACCGAAGTAGGCGTGATCGTTCTTGTGGGCATCACTCACATCGAGGACCATAAACCGCCGCTCACCTTCTTCTGCGGGAACGACCCAGGACTCGTTAGACGTAATGAGCAGCCGCGCGCAGTTCGGAATCTCAAAGGGGTCAATTCCTTTCCTTTCGACGCGCATAAGTGGGGACGTGATCATGTTCTTCAGCCTGCCGACGATCCCTCGATTGGCAGCAAAGAATGCCTCTTCGACTTGGATTAGCAGCCGCCGCGCAAGCTGCACGTTAAAGCGACCAGTGAGTTCTTCACTGCCGGACACGATTGTGTACAGCCGATCGCCGAGCATCGCGCCAAGGATTTCGCCGCTGAGAGACTTTCCGGTCCCCTGCGCCCCGCGTAGGACCAGCGCAGTTCCGGGAAGCTCATGCGGCTTCTGCACCATAGCGGCAAGCCACATGATGACCCACTCGTATACCTCCTCGTTGCCGCAAGACACGACGTCGCGGAGATGATCGAGGAATAGCTGGCAGGAGCCCTCACGTGTCGGCGAGACCGCAAACCCAGGCCACGCGTTGAAGTCCTGCGCGCCATCGACTCTCGACGGAACGCCGGTGAGAGGCGGCTGTGTCGGATCGAAGACTTCAATTTCGAACTGCCTCCGTTTCGGGTGCTCCATCCACAACTTCGACACCGCGACGGACTTGCCT
>DASTYE010000201.1:0-31543 GCA_035765135.1 Gemmatimonadaceae bacterium
GCCGCGCGTCGCGCGCCGTCTTGGCGTGTCGGCCCCCGTCGCGGGCGAAGCCGAGACGCTGCTCGCCGAGCTGGATCACGCTGCCTTCGGCGGTGGGGGCGGGAACGTCAAGGAATCAGCACGGCGCGCCTGGCGGATCTATCGAGACATCGACCGCGAGGCCCGCTCACGCGAGTCGCTCCGCGCAACGCTCACCGGCGCGGGACTCGGCGTCCTGTTCCTCGTGCTCGCGCACAGCGCGTTCGCGACTCCGCTCGACGGTCTCGATCCCGCGCGCCGCTTCGACCGCGGGGTCACCGCCTATCGAGAAGGACGCTACATCGATGCCGCGCGCGACTTCAACGCGGTCGCGACGGCAGTCCCGCGCGCTTCCGATGCATGGATGAATTACGGAACCGCCTCGTGGCAGGCCGGTGACACCGCGCGCGCTGTCCTTGGATGGCAACGGGCGGTACGTCTCGAGCCGCTTGCCACCGATGCGCGCGACGCGCTCGTCCTCGTCGATCTGCCCGTCGATGAGTCGCTCGGGGAGGTGCCGCCGCTCCCGGTCGGAGCGCTCGCCACCATCGCGGCGGGTCTCTGGTACATCGCCTGGTTCCTGGTCACGATCCGCACGCGAAAGGCCGGGGCGGCCGCGCTCGGCCTTGGTGGCATTGCGCTGTCCCTTACGTTCGCCGCGATCGCCTTCACCGCCCATTCGATCGTCGCGGGGCGAGGGCTGGCGATCGTCGATGCCACCGGCGCGCTCCGGATGCTCCCCGCGCTCGCCGCCGAGTACGGAGCGACCGCTCGGGTGGGCGAGGTCGCACGCATCGAGGAGCGCCGCGGCGACTGGACGCGCGTTACGCTCGCCGGCGCGCGTGAAGGCTGGGTCGAAAACACGCTCCTGGTGAAGCTCGCTCGCGATTGACCGCTCACGGCGGGCGCGCGTAGCTTGATGCATGCCGCGCATTGCCGTCCTCCCGCCGACCGTCGTCGATCAGATCGCGGCGGGCGAGGTCATCGAGCGGCCGGCATCGGTCGTCAAGGAGCTCCTCGAAAACGCCCTCGACGCCGGGGCCCGCTCCATCGACATTGACATCACCGACGGCGGGCGCGCGCGCATCCGCGTCGCCGATGATGGCCTCGGAATGACGCGTGACGACGCGGTCCTCGCCCTGGCGCGTCACGCCACATCCAAGATCCGGCGCACCGACGATCTCGTCGGTGTCACGACATTCGGCTTTCGCGGAGAGGCGCTCGCCGCCATCGCCTCCGTGTGCGCGATCGAGATCGAGACGGCCGCCGAGGACGGTGCGGGCACGCTCGTTCTGGCCGAATGTGGTGAGATCCGGGAGGTCACCAGCTGCAGCCGCCGACGTGGGACGACGGTCACCGTCTCGCGTTTGTTCGCCAACGCGCCGTCGCGTCTCGCGTTCCTCCGCTCGCCGCGATCCGAGTGGCGCGCAATCGGCGAAGCACTGACGAGCATCGCGCTGACCCGGCGCGACGTTCGGCTCACCGCGACACATGACGGGCGTCAGGCATTTGCGCTCGCCCCTGCCTCATCGCTCCGCGCGCGCGCGGCGGCCCTGTGGGGCGGAGTGCATGCCGATGCGCTCGTCGACGTCGACGATGTGAGCGGGCCCATTCACGTCTCGGGTCTCATCGAACGCCCTGGAGACGCGGGCACCGCCGCGCGACGTATCTTCCTGAGCGTGAACGGGCGTGCCGTTCGCGATCACGGCATCGTGCGCGCTGCCGAGGCGGCGTATCGATCGACGATTCCCGCCGGCGTGCGACCGTCGCTCCTCCTCGAGCTCACCGTCCCGGGGGATCTCGTGGACGTCAACGTCCATCCGATGAAGGTCGAGGTTCGCTTTCGCGATCGCTGGCCGCTCGAGCGCGCCGTCGAAAGCGCCGTGCGGCGCGCGCTCGGCGCACCGGCAAGCGCACCTGCGATGGGATACCGCGCGTGGTCGTCCTTTGGCGGAGCGGGAGGCGTAGCGGCAGTGGCTCCGGTGGACACCGAGCTGCTGCGACGCGCCGACGACGGCCTCGGTCCGTTGCTCGACGACGCGAACGGTCAGTCACGCGACACGATTCCGGTGCCCGATGGCACGAGCGTCCCGCCGCTCGTTCAGCTGCGCGATACGTATCTGATGTTCGAGCACGAGGGCGGGCTCGTACTCATCGATCAGCACTCCGCGCACGAGCGTGTCCTCTTCGAGCGGTTTCTCGGGACGCTCGAGCGCGGTGAAGCGCCCTCGCAGCGGCTGCTCTTTCCCATGACCCTGCACCTCGGCCCTGCCGAGGCGGATGCGTTCGAGGAGCATCAGGATCTCTTCGCGGCGCTCGGGTTCGAGGTCGAAGGGTTCGGGGGGCACACGCTGATCGTACGCGCGGTGCCGATGCCGCATCCACGATTCGACGCCGAGCGCTGCATCCGTGAGACACTCGATGCGCTCGCCGGTAGCCGGCTGGCGAGTGCCGCGCCACGACACGAGCGTCTCGCGGCGACGGTCGCCTGCAAGGCGGCGATCAAGGCGGGTGACTCGCTCTCGCCCGGAGAAATGCGCGCGCTCTACACCGCGCTGAGCGCGACGACGCTTCCCGCGCACGATGTTCACGGGCGCGCCACGATCGTCCACGTTCCCTGGGACGAGGTCGATCGCCGGTTTGGCCGACGCTGAGCTCCGCATCATCTGTGGCCCGACGGCCGCCGGGAAGTCGGCGATCGCGCTCGCGCTGGCCGAGCAGGCGCCGGCGACCATCGTCAGCGCCGACTCACGTCAGGTGTATCGACGCTTCGACATCGGCACGGCCAAGCCCACGAGTGAGGAACGCCAGCGTGTTCCACACCGCGGGATCGACATTGTCGATCCGGATCAGCGATATTCGGCGGCGGCGTGGGCGCACGACGCGATGGGGTGGATCGCCGAGGCGGTGGCTCAGCATCGGCGGCCGATCGTGGTGGGTGGAACCGGATTCTATCTGCGATCGCTGGCGATGCCTCTGTTCGAGCAGCCGCCGCTCGATCCCGATCGTCGCGCGGCGCTCGGCCGGCTTCTCGACGCGATGACGACGGCCGACCTTCACCGGTGGTGCGAACGGATCGATCCGGCGCGCGCGCACCTCGGTCGCACGCAACTGCTGCGCGCGATCGAGATTGGCGTCCTCACGGGACGGCCGATCAGCGAATGGCATCGGCAGCACGCGCGCGCGCCGGCGGTGCAGGCGCGGTGGCTGGTCGTCAACCCGCGCCCGGCCGTTCTCGCGCGGCGCATCGAGGAGCGAGCGGAGGCGATGCTGCGGGCGGGCTGGGAGGAGGAAGTGCGTGAGTTGGCGCAAAGCGTGCCTGACGACGCCCCGGCCTGGAACGCGACCGGCTACCGAGCCGTGCGAGACCGCGTGCGCGGCGCGCTCACTCGTGAGGCCGCGGTGTCTCGCATCGTCGTCGAAACGCGCCAGTACGCGAAGCGCCAGCGGACGTGGTTCCGGCATCAGCTTCCCGCCGATCGTGTGACGTGGGTGGACCCGACGGAGACAGGAGCGTTCGACGTGGCGAGAAACTGGTGGATGGAGGGAGCAGCGCAATGAGGATCGGAATCAGCTGCTACCCGACGTATGGCGGCTCTGGGGCCGTGGCGACGGAGCTCGGCATCGAGCTCGCCCGCCGCGGGCATCTCGTGCATTTCATCACCTATCAGCAGCCGTTTCGGCTGCCGCTCTTTCTTCCTCGCGTGTTCTTTCACGAGGTCGAGGTCGGGAGGTACCCGCTCTTCGAGTATCCACCGTACGATCTCGCGCTGGCCGTGCGTATGCACGAGGTCGTGCGCACGCACCGGCTCGATCTCCTTCACGTGCACTATGCGATCCCGCATGCGACGAGTGCGTGGATCGCGCGCGAGATGCTCGAGGATGGCGGCTCCTCGGTGCGGGTCGCGACGACGCTTCACGGCACTGACATCACGCTCGTCGGGCAGGACCCGTCCTTTCACGCGATCACGAAGTTCTCCATCGAGCGGTCCGACGCGTTGACGGCCGTCTCGGAGTATCTGCGTCGCGAGACGTTCAAGGCTTTTGGATGCACCGGCTGCGCGGTGGACGTCATCCACAACTTCATCGATCCTGAGGTCTACGACCGGACCAAATACCCGACCACCATTCGCGACCAGGTGCCGGCGGGGAGAAAGGTGCTCATGCACATTTCGAACTTCCGGCCAGTGAAGCGGGTTCGCGATGTCATCCGGGTCTTCGCCCACGTGGCGCGTTCGATGCCGAGCGTCCTCGTCATGGTGGGCGACGGGCCCGAGCGCGTCACCGCCGAAAAGGAAGCCGAGGTGCTTGGCGTGTCCGACCAGACGCTCTTTCTCGGCCGGCTCGACGCGATCGCGCCGCTGCTCGCGGGGGCGGATCTCTTTCTGTTGCCGACTGAGCGCGAATCCTTTGGGCTGAGTGCGCTGGAGGCGCTCGCGTGCGGCGTGCCGGTCATCGGGACGCGCGCCGGGGGTCTTCCGGAGGTCGTGCGCGACGGCGTAACCGGCGCGCTTCGCGATGTGGGCGATGTGGAAGGCATGTCGGCGGCGGCGGTCGACATCCTCTCGTCGTCGGACAAATGGCGGGAGATGAGCGAGGCGGCCGCCGCCGATGCGCGAACGCGGTTCTCGCAGGCGGAGATGGTCTCGAAGTACGAGGACTTCTACGCGCGTGTTCTCGCCTGACGAGTGGCTCGCGCTCATCCGGTGGCGCAACGCCGCGCTGTCGGCGGCCGGCGTCATCGCGGGAGCATGGTGGAGCGCCGGGCGGCTCACCACGGGTGTTGCCCTGGCGGCGCTGGCGGCGATCGCGCTCACCGCGGTCGCGAACTCGGCGAACGATCTCGCCGACATCGAGATCGATCGCGTTGCGCACCCACATCGCCCGCTCGCGTCAGGTGCGATCTCTCCACGCTCGGCGGCTCGCTTCGCCATCGCGTGCTCGGCGATCGCGGTCGGGCTGACGTCGCTCATCGACGTGCGACTGACGGCGCTCACCCTGGCGGTGCTTGGGACGATGTGGATCTACAGCGCGCGGCTCAAGCGACATGGCATCCCCGGGAACATCGCCGTCGCGATACTCGCTTCACTTCCGTTCTTCTACGGGGCGTACGCCGTCGGAGAGCTTGCCAAGGGGGCGCTGCTGGTGATGGTTGCGGCGCCACTCCACTTCGCCCGCGAGGTCGCCAAGGACCTCGACGATGCCGCGGGCGACGCCGCCGTCCGTCGCACCCTGCCGGTAGTGCGTGGGGCAGGGAGCGCTCGAGCGGCGGTGGCGACGGGCGTGGCCGCGTATGCGCTTGCGGTCGCCCTGCTCGCGAACCCGTACCCCCACTTCGCGATACTGCTCCTGCCCACCATCTTTCTCGCCGCCCTCGCTGTCAGACGGCTGTATCGCGCCGCCGGTGGGACGGCCGGTCTCCTCAAGGCCGCAATGGTCGTCGCCATCGTAGCACTCATCATCAGTCGCCGGTAACGCCGGCGAGTCGCAGCACCGGAGATCCGCATTGACCATACTGCAGGCCATTGTCCTGGGCGTGCTGCAGGGGCTCGCCGAGTTCCTGCCGATCAGCAGCTCGGCGCACCTGGCGCTGACGCCGTGGATCTTCGGGTGGGAGAGTCCGGGGCTTGCCTTCGACGTCGCCCTTCACGTGGGAACGCTGGCGGCGGTGCTCTGGTTCTTTCGCGCGCAGTGGGCCGCACTGGTGCGCGCCGCGTGGCGCATCGTCCTCACGCGCCGCGCGGACACCGATGAAGAGCGACGAGTCCTGTTCCTCATCATTGCGACGATCCCCGGTGGTATCGGCGGCCTCCTGCTCGCCGACTACGCGGAAACCGTGTTTCGCACACCCGCGCTCATCGCGACGACACTGATCGTGATGGGAGTCATCCTGTGGGCCGTAGACCGGTTCGCTCCGCACACCCATCAGCTCGCGGGAATGCGCTGGACGCACGCGCTGTTGTTCGGGCTCGCGCAGGTGCTCGCGCTCGTCCCGGGTGTCTCTCGTTCCGGCTCGACGATGACCGCGGGGCGCGCCATGGGCTTTCATCGCGAGAGCGCCGCGGTGTTCGCGTTTCTCATGAGCATGCCGATTACGGCGGCGGCCGCCGTGTACGAAGTTCCGAAGGCGATCGCGGAGGGCGGGCTGGGAGCGCCGATCGCCGCCGGCATCATTGCGTCGGCGGTGAGTGGATGGCTGGCGATCAGTGTGCTGCTGAAATACGTCGCGCGTCACGGGTTTGGCGTGTTCGCGCTCTATCGGATTCTGCTGGGTGTGGGCGTGCTCCTGCTGGTGGCGGCGCGGTCGTGACCCCGGCGACGTGGGAGGGCGAGAGTGGAGAGGCGCTCGCTCGTCTGCTCGATCTTCCCCGCGTCGAGGTCCGGGGGTCGGTTCCCTCGACCATGGACATCGCTCATGAGCTGGCCGGCGCGGGGGCGGCCGCGGGAACGCTCGTGCTCGCCGATGAGCAGACGGCAGGGCGGGGGCGCGGCGGAGCGCGGTGGCACTCGCCGGCCGGTTCGGGGATCTGGATGACGCTCATCGAGCGCCCTAACGACTCGCGCGCGCTCGATGTCCTGTCGATTCGTCTCGGGCTGAAGGCAGCGCCGGTACTCGAGCGCCATGCCGATGCTCCCATTCGGCTCAAGTGGCCTAACGACTTGCTGGTGGGCACGGGGAAGCTCGGCGGCATTCTCGTCGAGTCCCGCTGGCGGGAGTGCTTCGTGGACTGGGTGGCGATCGGCATCGGCATCAATGTGGAGCGTGCGGCGGTCGGAGACGGGGCGTCGCTCCGCCCCGGGACGCGCCGGCTCGATGTGCTGGCCGAGCTCGTTCCGGCGCTTCGGGCGGCGGCGCGAGCGCGCGGGGCGCTGACGACGGCCGAGCTCGAGGCGTGGGCGGCACGAGATCATGCCGCTGGACGTCGGTGCCGACTGCCGATGCGCGGTCGCGTGCGCGGGCTGGCGCCGGACGGCTCGCTGATCGTGGAACGTGACGGTGCGACCGCATTGGCGCGCACAGGTTCGCTCGTGCTCGAGGAGGATCCGTGATCATCGTGCTCGATGTCGGAAATACGGAGACGACCGTTGGGATCTTCGACGATGGCGACGCGCTCCGCGCGCACTGGCGGATCACCACCGGGGTGACGCGCACCGCCGACGAATACGGCGTGCTGCTCTCCGGGCTGGTGCGGTCGGCACAGGTCGCGTCCAGGGAGATCCAGGGCGCGTCGATCGCATCGGTCGTTCCGGCGGTGACGAGCCCGCTCGCGGAGGCGTGCGAGCGATGGCTCGAGACACCGGTCACGCAGATCGATGCGCGCAGCCAGCTGCCGATCACGCTCGACGTCGAGGAGCCGTTGACGGTCGGTGCCGACCGCATCGTCAACACGCTCGCGGCGAGCCGCATGTACCGCAGCGATTGCATCGTCGTCGATCTCGGCACCGCGACGACGTACGACTGCATCACCGCCGACGGCGTGTTCCTGGGCGGTGTGATCGCGCCGGGTGTCACGACGTCGGCCGACACACTCGTCAGGCGCACGTCGAAGCTGCCGGCGACGGAGCTCGTGCCGCCGGCGCGCACGATCGGGCGGCGCACGGAAGAATGCATTCGCGCGGGTGTGATGCTTGGCGCGGCGGACTCGATCGACGGGATCGTGCGGCGGATCAAGCGCGAGTGGCCGACCCGCGCCACGCCGAAGGTGATCGCGACCGGCGGTCTCGCCGAGGTGCTGGCGCCGCTCTGCACGGAGATCGAGCTGGTGGAGCCCTACCTGACGCTGCACGGCTTGCGAATGGCCTTCGCGATCGTGAACGAGAGGCGGACCTGAGAAAATACCTGTCGGCAGAGGGCGTTTGGGAAGGGGTAGATAGCGTCTCGTAAGTCTTTGGAGCAACTGATGTTACACTAGGCCATTCCCCCTCTTGACGTGGGGTTCCTGGGCGCGTATCTTCGCGACTGTTAGCACTCGTGGAATATGAGTGCTAAGTCCAGTCTTTTCGGATCCATTGAACCCTAGAACCGGAGGGGCGCTCGTCATGGCCACCAAGAGCACCGTCAAGGTCAACCCGCTGGCGGATCGCGTCGTCGTCAAGCCGCTCGAAGAAACCGAGCAGATGCGCGGCGGCCTCTACATCCCCGACACCGCCAAGGAAAAGCCCCAGCAGGGCGAAGTCATCGCCGCCGGACCAGGGCGCTACGAGAAGGACAAGCGCGTCCCCATGGAGGTCAAGGTCGGCGACAAGATCCTCTACGGAAAGTACAGCGGCACCGAGGTCAGTCTCGATGGCGACACGTACCTGATCCTCAGGGAGTCCGATATTCTCGCCATCGTCGGATGAAACGGCAAAGATGGCAGAGTTCAGAATACAGAATTCAGATGTCAGAAAAGACCTCTGATTTCTGAAATCTGAATTCTGAAATCTGTCTTCTCTGCCTTACCAAGAAATAATCCAGAACCCATAGAGGACCCAGATATGGCTGCCAAAGAACTCCACTTCAACGTCGATGCGCGCGCGGCGCTCAAGCGCGGCGTCGATCAGCTCGCCGATGCGGTGAAGGTCACGCTCGGCCCCAAGGGACGGAACGTCGTCCTCGATAAGAAATTCGGCGCGCCCACCGTCACCAAGGACGGTGTCACGGTCGCCAAGGAGATCGAGCTCGCCGATCCCCTCGAGAACATGGGCGCCCAGATGGTGAAGGAAGTCGCGACGAAGACCTCCGATCTCGCCGGTGACGGCACCACGACCGCCACGGTGCTCGCGCAGGCGATCTTCCGCGAAGGCCTCAAGAACGTCACCGCTGGCGTGAACCCGATGGCGCTGAAGCGCGGCATCGACAAGGCCGTCGCCGGCGTCGTGGAGGAGCTGAAGAAGATCTCCGTGCCGACCGCCGGCAAGAAGGAGATCGCGCAGGTCGGCTCCATCTCCGCGAACAACGACAAGGAGATCGGCGACCTCATCGCCGAGGCGATGGAGAAGGTCGGCAAGGACGGCGTGATCACGGTCGAGGAGGCGAAGGGCCTCGAGACCACGCTCGAGACGGTCGACGGCATGCAGTTCGACCGCGGCTATCTCTCGCCGTACTTCGTCACTGATCCGGAGAAGATGGAAGCCGTCCTCGAGGACGCCTACATCCTGATCCACGACAAGAAGATCTCGTCGATGAAGGATCTCCTCCCGATCCTCGAGAAGGTCGCGCAGATGGGCAAGCCGATGCTCATCATCGCCGAGGATGTCGAGGGTGAGGCGCTCGCGACGCTGGTCGTCAACAAGCTGCGTGGCACGCTGCGCATCTGCGCGGTGAAGGCGCCCGGCTTCGGCGATCGTCGCAAGGCGATGCTGCAGGACGTCGCCGTCCTGACGAACGGTCAGGTGATCTCGGAGGAAGTCGGCTTCAAGCTCGAGAACGCGGTCGTCAGCGATCTCGGCCGCGCGAAGCGCATCGTCATCGACAAGGACAACACGACGATCATCGACGGCGCTGGCGAGGAAGACAAGATCCAGGGCCGCGTGAAGGAGATCAAGACGGCGATCGACAAGTCGACCTCCGACTACGACAAGGAGAAGCTCCAGGAGCGTCTGGCGAAGCTCGCCGGCGGCGTGGCCGTGATCAACGTCGGGGCCGCGACGGAGTCGGAGATGAAGGAGAAGAAGGCACGCGTCGAGGATGCGCTGCACGCCACTCGGGCGGCGGTCGAGGAAGGCATCGTTCCCGGCGGCGGCGTCGCGTTCATTCGCGCGCAGAAGGCGCTCAAGAGCCTCAAGCTCGACGATTCCGACGAGCAGATCGGCGTCGAGATCGTGCGTCGCGCGATCGAGGAGCCGATGCGCATGATCGTGCAGAACGCCGGCGGCGAAGGCTCGATCGTCGTCGAGAAGGTTCGCGGCGCGAAGGAGGCGAACTTCGGCTACAACGCGCTGACGGACAACTACGAGGATCTCGTGCAGGCCGGCGTGATCGATCCGACGAAGGTGACGCGCACCGCGCTGCAGAACGCCGCCTCGATCGCGGGGCTGCTCCTCACCACGGAAGCGATCGTGGTCGAGAAGAAGGAAGACCGGCCGGCTCCCGCGGCACCGGGCGGTGGCGGCATGGGAGGGATGTACTAACCCTTTACCCCCTCCCCCTCCCAGGGATCAAAGGGATCAAGGGGGATCGAAGGGATCGAAGGGAAGGAAAGGCAAACGGCTGCGCGAAAGCGCAGCCGTTTGCTCATCCGATGAGCGGCGGCTTCGCCGCCGCCTTACCGCCCCTTCGATCGCCTTCGATCGCCTTCGATCGTCTTCGAACGCCCTACAATTCCAGCCTCAGCTGCTCCACCCGCCCTCTCCGCACCTTTGGCTGAAACGGGCCCACCACCGCGTCCTGCGGCGCGGCGTGCACGGCTCCCGTGAATCGCGTGGCCGCGAGCCCACGACTTACCGCGCTGCGCGCGAGCGATGGCTGGTTGCACTGGTCGCTCAGGTGGGCGAGCACGACGTGGGCGAGCGCCGGATGCGCCACCTCCCGCGCGACCTCGGCCGCCGCGCGGTTGCTCAGGTGACCGCGGCGCCCGGCAATTCGCTCGCGCACGGATGGTGGGTAAGGCCCCGCGCGCAACATCCCCTCATCGTGATTCGCCTCGAGCACCAGCACATCGAGGTCGCCGAGGGCACGACGGAGCGCCGCGCCGGCGTGGCCGAGGTCGTACACGATGCCGACACGTCCGCCGCGATCATCGGTCGCGATGATCGCCACCGGCTCCTCCGCATCGTGTGAGATCGCGATCGACTGGACCTCCATCGTGGAGAATCGCAGCGTCGCGCCGGCGTCGAACGTCCGCACGTCCGCGTCGCGCAGCGACGGGTACGCCTCGACGGTTCCACAGGAGGCGTGCAGCGCCCACCCCCACGCGCGTGCCGCCGCGCACGCGCCCCGCACGTGATCGTGATGCTCGTGGGTGACGACCAGCGCCTCGATCGATTCGCAAGCGATGTCGATCGCCGCCAGCCGCTGCTCGAGCGCCTTCGAGTGAAATCCGGCGTCGACCAGCACGCGCGAACCCTGATGCTCCAGCAGCACCGCGTTCCCACGGCTGCCGCTGCCTAACACCCAGACTCTCATCCCGGCTCCCGGCGGGCGCGCTCGAAGGCGCGCTTCAGCTGCATGCGTCCCCGCTCACCCAGCGTGACCTGACGGCGCGACATCGCCCTGGCGGTGACATCGAGAAACTTATCGAGCTGATAGCTTCCCAGCGATCGACCCTCGCCCCACGAGAAGGGGCGCACGTACTTGGGTGGCATGTCCGATCCGAACACGTTGGACCCTGCGCCGAGCACCGAGCCGGTCGTGATGCGGAGCCCGATCCCGGTCTTGACGTGGTCGCCAAAAAACGTCCCGAGCTTCTGGTGTCCGGTGTCGCGCGCGCCATCGGGCGTCCAGAGCGTCACCGTCCCGTAGGTGTTCTTCAGGTTGCTGGTAATGGTTCCGGCTCCGAGGTTCACCCAGCGACCCAGGTACGAATGTCCCACGAATCCGTCATGTGCCTTGTTCGCGTGGCCAAGCACGACGGTCTCGCTGATCTCTCCGCGAATGATGCTGCGCTCGCCGATCGAGCAGCCGTGAACGCGGTCGCCGAGAATGGTGGCGCCACTGGCGATGGCACACGGGCCGACGAGCCGCGTGAACGCGCGAACCGCCGCGCCGCTGTGAACCAGGATCGGGCCGGCGGTGGCGTCCAGCACGACATGCGGCTCCACGTCGGCGCCACGCTCGACGAACACAGGGTGCGAACCCATTATCGTCGCATGCGCCGGCGTCTCACAAGAGAGGGAAGGGCCAATCGCGAGGATGTCGTCCCGGAGCTGCGTGAGGAGATCGGTCACCAGGTTCCAGACTTCCTCGAGCCATCGACCGTTGATCGTCGCCACCCGTCCATCGTCAGGCGCCAGCTCCTCGAGCGGAACGCGCCCATCGGCCAACACCGCCGCCTTGGCATCGCGAGGCAGCCGCACGGCAGCCACGCGGCCATCGCACATCCAGATATCCGCGTCTCGTAAGGCGTCCTTTGGCGAGATGGCGCAGCGCGCGTTGGCGACGATCGCCCCGGCGGGTAGAGTCCCCGCGATCGGCGGGGCACCGTCCTCCTCGAATTCCTCGAGGTGCGGTGCCACGATCATTCCCTCCGCCGCCGCTCCCGCGGCCGTCGCCCACCGGTCTCGGACGAGGAGCGCACCCACCCGCAGGGCACTCACCGGTCTCGTCAGCGCGAAGGGCTCGAACGCTCGCGCCTGCGCGTCGTCGTACAGGTAGAGCGCCGTCATGACAGATCGCGCACCGAGGGAGGGAGGCGCTCGAGCAGCGACTTCAGGTCGGACGCGCGCTCCCGCGTCGTGACGAGAACCAGCTCTCCGCGTGTAACGACGACGAGATCCGTCACGCCATACAGCACGACGTTGCCCGACTGGGCGTGCACGACATTTCCCGTTGCGTCCACGGCGTACACCGCGCCAGCGACGGCGTTTCCGCTGTCATCACGGGCGCGCACGCGGTGCAACGCGTCCCATGTCCCGACATCATCCCATCCGAAATCGCCGGGGATGACCAGCACCCGGGCGCTGCGCTCCAACACCGCGTAATCCACCGCGATCGGTTTCACCGACGCGAAGAATCGCTTGATGTCGGAGGCGACGCCGGACTTCATGCCCTCGGAAACTTCGGGTGAGTGCGCGCGAACTTCTTCGAGAAAATCCTTGACGCGCCACACGAAGATCCCGGAATTCCACAAATACCCATCGCGCACCATTCGCTCGGCCGCCGCGCGATCCGGTTTCTCGACGAATCGCGCGACACGTCGCGCGCCATCCACCGACGCGCCCGGCTGGATGTACCCGAGACCGGGGTCTGGACGCACCGGCACGACGCCGACCGTGACGAGCGAGGCGTGTCGCTCGGCGACCTTGGCCGCGGCCTCGAGTGTCGCGCGAAAGCCGTTCTCGTCGGCGATCGCCCAGTCCGCGTGCACGCAGAGCATCACCGCCGCGTCCTCGTCGCGGCGAGAGATCTCGAGCGCCGCCCACGTCAGCGCTGGGGCCGTGCCCGCCGCGCGCGGCTCGGCAATGATGTTCTGCGGCGGGAGCGTCGGAAGGAGCGTGCGGACGGAATCCGCGAGACTCGCGTTCGTGATCACCAGCATGCGCTCGGGAGGAATCGCGGGCGCGAGCCGTCGAACCGTGTTGACGAGGAGCGGTGCGTCATCCACCAGGGGGAGGAGCTGCTTTGGGCGCTGCGGTGTCGAGAGCGGCCAGAAGCGCGACCCGACTCCGCCGGCGAGGATGACGGCCCAGCGGTTCACCGCTCGCTACCGCCACGCTCCGCGCCTACACCAGCCAGCTCCGCCGCGCGCGCGTAGAGCTTCTTTGGGCTGAACGGCTTCGTGAGGAAGTCGCTCGCGCCGAGCTCCAGCGCGAGGCGGTGCTGCTGCTCCTGCCCGGCAGCGGTCAGGATGATGCAGGGAAGCGCCTTCCACCGGGGATCGGCTCGCATGGTGCGGAGCACGTCGAGCCCGCTCAGCACGGGCATCATCAGATCGAGGAGCACGAGCGCGAAGTCGTCGTGACGCGCGAGCGCATCGAGCGCCTCGCCGCCATCGTAGGCCAGCGTGACGCGAAATGCGCCCTGTTCGAGCTTCATCTTGATGATCCGCCCGATATGCGGCTCGTCATCGGCAACGAGTACGTGAAGCTTGTCCATGGCCTCAGGGAGTGGCGCGTGGGCGCCGCCCGTCAGACGAGCGCCGAAATGTGCTGGCGATTCCGACGCAGCTCGAACAACAGCGCGCCGACGTTGGCATCGGCTCGCGCGAGAACCAGCAGCACCGCCTCGGCCGACAGCACAGACACGATTGCCAGGCCGCGTGCGTATTCGAGGACGATCGTCGTCACGTTCCCGTGCTTGCTGTCTCGTCCGAATTCATCGGCCGCGTTGACGATCGAGGGGACGAGCGCAGCGACGCTCTCGACATCGATGTTCGGTATCGACTGTCCATCGATGACCAGTCCGTCACGGCCGAGCACGATTGCGGCGTCAACGCCATCGCGTCCACGAAGGGCGCCGACGAGGTCGCGGATGGTGGCCACCACTGCGCTCCGGATGAAGTGGTGGGAAGCATAGCGTCGAGAGCATCGAAGTCAAGCGATGCGAATCACTTGAACTCATCGTGCACGAGCGGTATCATGCCGCCGATCCCCCGTTGTGTCACACCCCGGGCATGCCCAATGACAGTCAGAATGTTCGCGCTGGCGATCGTGGTGTTCGCGGTCGTCGCGTGTGAAGACCTTACTCGCAGCATCGAGGCGACCACAGACGTTACCGAGGATACTCTCACCGTCTTCCCGCTGCGTGGCAGCCCCCTGAGCGCTCCGACCGCCTTCGATCTCTTTTCCCTGCGTCCCCGCCGTGTGGGGGATGTCAACGTCGGCTACGATGTGGCGGTCGATACGGCGGGCGGGGCCGCGATCCTCCATCCGGCGCATCTCGTCGAGAGTGGATTGCCGAAGACGGCGATGCTCGAGGCGACGACGTCTTTCGAGTCGATCACCGAGGCGCCGACATCAGGCTACCAGGACACCGTCGCCGTTGTCGTTGGAATTGGCGAAACGGTCATCGTCCGGGCACGTAACGTGTGCGCCGGGAATTTTACCGGCCGCGACATCTTCTACGCGAAGCTCCAGCTTCTCGAATTCGGCAACTCCGACGGCTTCACGACGGCGCGTTTCAGGATTCGCACGAATCCGAACTGCGGCTTCCGCTCGTTCGCGGACGGGCTGCCGGAGTTCTGATCGTGCACGATCTCCGTGCGCTGCGAGAAAATGCCGACGCCATACGGGATGGCCTGAGACGACGCGGCAAGCTCGACGCGCTCGGACCGATCGTGGACCGCGCGCTCGCCGCCGATGTCGAGCGGCGGACGCTCATCCAGGCGGTCGAGGAGCGCAAGGCGGCGCGCAACGCCGCGAGCCAGGAAGTCGCACGGCGCAAGAAGGCGCGTGAGAGCGCAGACGATCTCATCGAGCAAACGCGCGCTCTCGGCGCGGAGATCGCCCGTCTCGAGACGGAGCTGGCGAGCGCCGAAGCCGAGATCGAGCGGATGCTGTTCGAGCTGCCGAACTCGCCGCTTCCCGACGTGCCCGCGGGTGGAGAGGACGACGGCCGCCTGCTCCGGGCGTGGGGAACACCGCGCGAAGGGAACGACCTGAAACCGCATTGGGACCTCGGCACGGCGCTCGGCATCCTCGATCTCGCGCGCGGCGCCAAGATCACGGGGTCGGGCTTCGTCGTTTTTCGGGGCGTTGGCGCTCGCCTGACCCGTGGCCTGCTCTCCATGATGATCGACGTGCACGTGCGCGATCACGGGTACGAGGAGGTCTGGGTTCCGTTTCTCGTTAACCGCGCGACGGCGACGACCACCGGGCAGCTTCCGAAGTTCGAGGACGACATGTACGTCGTGAAGGACGACGACCTCTATCTCGTCCCGACGGCGGAGGTCCCGGTCACGAGTCTTCACCGCGACGAGATGCTCGATGGCGCCGAGCTGCCGAAGGCGTACGTCTGCTACACGCCGTGCTTTCGTCGTGAGGCGGGCGCACACGGGAAGGATACCCGCGGGCTGCTTCGCGTGCACCAGTTCGACAAGGTGGAGCTGGTCCGCCTGACGAGTCCCGAGGACGCCGGCGCGCAGCACGAGCTGTTGACCTCACACGCCGAGAAGATTCTTCAGCTGCTCGAGCTCCCGTATCGCGTGAAGATGCTGGCGGCGGGCGACACCGGCTTCTCCAGCGCGAAGACGTATGACCTCGAAGTCTGGGCCCCCGGAGTTCGCGCCTGGCTCGAGGTGTCGTCGTGCAGCACGTTCACGGATTTTCAGGCCCGGCGGGGCGGCATTCGCTACCGTCCGGCGCGCGGCGAAAAGCCGCGTCTCGTGCACACGCTCAATGGCTCCGGGCTCGCGCTCCCGCGAACGATCGCGGCGTTGCTCGAGCATCACCAGCGCCCGGACGGCAGCATCGCCGTTCCCCCCGCGCTCCGTCCGTATCTCGGCGCCGACACCCTCGCCTGATCCACCATGCGTCGCGGCGCGCCGGTGGTCCTCCTCGGAATCCTGCTCGCGCTGGTCCTCGGCTCGTACATCATCTACTCGCAGCGCGTCGTCGTCGAGCTGCGGCGCGATGCATCCCGCTCGAGTCGCATGCACGCGCTCATCCTCAGCGCGTTGGCCGACCCGAGCCCGGACGCCGCGAACGCGGCGCTCCTCGAGCTCGCCACCGCCATTCGCGAGCTCGGCGTGCCGGTGATCATCACCGATGTCCGCGGCCGACCGACGTGGGCCATCAACCTGCCATTCGAGACGCAGTCGGTGGACGACCCTCGCGTGCGCACCCACATCGCCGAGCTGGATGAGGAGAACCCGCCACTCTTCGAGCCGACGATCGGCACGATTCATTTTGGCGACTCACGCCTGGTCAAGAGTCTTCGATTCATTCCCGCATTGCAGGCGGTGCTCGTCGCGTTCGTGTTTCTCGCCGGCCTCTACGTGCTGCGCACCCGCGGACGCGCCGACCGCGAGCGTGTGTGGGCCGGGATGGCGCGCGAGTCGGCGCACCAGCTGGCGACACCGCTATCGAGCCTCGCCGGCTGGATCGAGCTGCTGGCCGAGCGGGCGGAGAGCGATCCAACCGCCGCCCGTGCGCTCGACCACATGCGCGCGGACCTCGACCGACTCGAGCGCGTGGCGCACCGCTTCGAGCGCATTGGGCGCCCGGCGAAGGATGTCCCCGTCGATGTCGCGGAGCTTGCGGAGCGGGTGGCTCGCTATTTCCAGGCGCGGGTGCCCACGCTAGCGCACACCGTGAACGTCCAGCTCACGCTTGGTCAGGGTCCGCTGGTGGTGAAGGGTGACGCCGTGCTGCTCGAGTGGGCCCTGGAAGCGATCACGAAGAATGCGCTCGATGCCCTGGCGGGCCACGGCGGCGAAGTGGAAATCGCCGCCGAACGAATCGGCGATGACGAGGTGCGCGTGCGCATAGCCGATAATGGGCCTGGAATTCCACGGGACCTTCGGTCACGCGTCTTCGAGCCGGGATTCTCGACGAAGGAATCCGGGTGGGGAATTGGGCTTTCGCTCGCTCGGCGAATCGTCGAGGAGGGACATGGCGGACGGCTGGAGCTCGCGCCGTCCACCAGTGGTGCAACGTTCGACGTTATACTTCACGGATGACTTCGGTCGCACCCACCAACGAGACGCGGCTCCCGCTGAACCCAGCGCAGCGCGAGGCCGTCGAGCACTTTGAAGGTCCATTGCTCGTCCTCGCCGGGGCGGGCTCGGGAAAGACTCGCGTGCTCACGGCGCGAATCGCGCGGCTCATCGAGCACCATGGCGTCGTACCATCGCACATCCTCGCCGTGACCTTCACGAACAAGGCCGCGGGCGAGATGCGATCGCGCGTTGCCCATTTACTCGGCGAAGAGCCGGAAGGGATGTGGATCGGCACCTTCCACTCGATCGGTGCGCGCATGTTGCGCCGCGAGGCACCGCTGGTCGGCCGCACGCCCGCGTTCACGATCTACGATGAGGACGACTCGCTCGGTGTCATTCGTCGCATCATGGATCGCCAGAAGATCTCGGCGAAACAGTTCGCGCCTCGCGCGCTGCGTGCCGCAATTTCGGACGCGAAGAACGCGCTCGTCGCGCCCGCAGAGTACCAGCGGCTGGCCATGGATCCGCTCGCGAAGGCAGCGGCCTCCGTCTACCACGAGCTCGAGGGAACGCTTCGGAGCTCGAACGCCGTGGACTTCGACGACCTGCTCGTACTCCCCGTTCGCGTGCTGCGTGAGAATCCCGCGAAGCGCGCGGCCTACTGCGAGCGCTTTCAGTTTGTCCTCGTAGACGAGTACCAGGACACCAACCGCGCGCAGTACGAATTCATCACGCTCCTGGCGAAGGAGCACGGGAACGTCTGCGTCGTCGGTGATGACGACCAGTCGATCTACGGGTGGCGGGGTGCCGACATCCGTAACATTCTCGACTTCGAGAAGGACTTCCCGAACGCGCACGTCGTTCGCCTCGAGGAAAACTATCGGTCGTTCCCCCCGATCCTCGACGTCGCCAACGTCGTGATCTCAGGGAACCAGGCGCGGCGTGGGAAGACGCTGCGGCCGACGCGGAGCGGGGGGGAGCGGGTGACGGCGGTCGGTGCGCTCGATGAGCGCGACGAGGCCGAATGGATCGCCGAGGAGATCGATGCTCGCCTCTCGACGGAGCGCGATCTCGGCCGCCGTGACGTGGCGATCCTGTATCGGACGAATGCGCAGAGCCGTGCGCTCGAGGAGGCACTTCGCCGGCGAGGGGTGCCGTATCGTATCATCGGTGCGGTCCGGTTCTACGATCGTCGCGAGATTCGCGACCTCATGGCGTATCTCAAGGTGATCGCCAATCCGGCCGACGATGAGGCGTTCCGGCGCGCCGTGGCCGTGCCGCGCCGGGGACTGGGCGACACGACGCTCGACGCGCTCGCGGTGATCGCACGGCGGGCGGGGGTCTCACAGCTCGAGGCGGCGCGGCGAGAGGAGCTGCTTGGTGAGCTGCGGCCGGCCGCTCGTCAGGCGCTCCACGACTTCGCGACGATGATCGATCGCTATCGCGCGCGCGCGCAGGAGACCACCGTCGATGAGCTGTTGCGGGAGCTGATTACGGAGATCCGGTACGCCGACCACCTCCGCGCCGAAGGGCCCGAGGGCGCCGAGCGAGTGGAGAACGTGGCCGAGCTCGTGGACGGCGCCGCCGAGCTGGTGGCGGACGAGGGAGGCGAGCTGGGCCTCACTCCACTCGACCACTTCCTTCAGCGGGCATCGCTCATTACCGATGTCGATCGGGATGATCCGAACGCCGACGCGGTTCTGATGATGACGCTGCATAACGCGAAGGGGCTGGAGTTTCCGATCGTGTTCATCTCCGGTCTCGAGGAGGGTCTGTTCCCACTCTCCCGTGCGCACGATGAGCCCGAGATGCTGGAAGAGGAGCGGCGCCTCTTCTACGTTGGGATCACGCGTGCCGAGCGGAAGCTGTACCTCGTGCACGCGCGAAGCCGTCGTCGGAACGGCGAGATGTTGCCATCGCTGCCGTCGAGCTTCCTCACCCCGATTCCACGGGAGATGCTCGAGGAACGCTCGACGATCCGGTTGCGGGCCACCGGACGATCGGTTCTCATGTCGACGCCCTCGGCGCGTCGCCCGGGAAGCCCCGTTCGACGCGTCGCCGCCGACGACGCGGATGTCTCGGCGTCGCAGTTGGCACCGCGGTTCGTGAAGGGCGCGCGCGTACGCCACCAGCGATTCGGAAGCGGGACGATCGTCGAGGTGGGTGGCGTGGGGCGCGATACCAAGGTCACCATCGATTTCGACGACGAGATGATCGGTCGAAAGCGTCTCGTCATTGCCTACGCCGGACTGGAACGAGAGGACGACTGATGGCCGTCTCGCGTGAAGATCTGCTGCACGTCGCGTCCCTGGCGCGACTCGCGCTCGACGAGGAGGCGGTGCCGCGGTTGGTACGCGAGCTGAACGGCATCCTCGAGCACATGGACGTCCTGCGAAAGGTGGATACGTCCGGGGTGACGGGCGCGGCCGGGGTTGGAGACGCCGGCATGCCACTTCGCGAGGATGGGGGCGCGCCGTATCCACTCGCGCACCCGCGTGAGGCGTTCGCGCCGGAGATGCGCGACGGGTTCTTTATCGTCCCACGATTGGCGACGCACGAGGACGCGACCGAGTCGGTGGAATGATCGGCCCGCTTGACCCCCGCGACGTTCCGTCTTCGGCCATCGACGCCGTCGCCGACGCATTCGAGCGCATGGCAGACGTGAAGGCTGGTCGGGAGGGATTGAATCTCATCCTCTGGACCGACCGCGTGCGTGCGGCCGACGCCGCGCGCTCCTGTCAGCGCGATATCGACGCCGGGCGCGAAGGTGGTGTGCTGGCGGGCGTCCCCTACGTGGCGAAGGACAACATCGCGACCACCGAGCTCCCGACATCGTGCGGGTCGCGCATGCTCGAGAATTACGTCAGCGCCTTCGAGGCGACCGCGATCACGCGGCTTCGCAATGCCGGTGCGATCCTCGTCGGCAAGTCGAACTGCGACGAGTTCGCGATGGGGTCCTCCACGGAATACAGTGCGTTTGGGCCGGCGCGGAATCCGCACGATCCTGCCCGGGTTCCCGGTGGCTCGTCAGGCGGATCGGCGGGCGCCGTCGCGGCCGACATCGTCCCGTTCGCACTCGGCTCCGAAACGGGCGGCTCCGTACGGCAGCCGGCCGCCTTCTGTGGCGTCGTCGGGGTGAAGCCGACGTATGGGCGCGTCAGCCGCTACGGCCTCGTGGCGTTCGCATCGTCGCTCGACCAGATCGGAGTATTCGGCAAGACGGTGCATGATGCGGCGATCGTCATGGAGGTGATCGCGGGATTGGATCCGCACGATGCGACGACCGCCGACGCTCCCGTGCCGCGATATCGCGACGCCGAGGAGCGTGGCCTCGAGGGAATGGTCATCGGGCGTCCCAAGGAGTACTTCCCACCGTCACTCGATCCCCGCATTGCCGCGCTCTGCGATCGCGCGCTGGCGCTTATGCGGGCGCAGGGTGCGACCGTTCGCGAGATCTCTCTGCCAACGACCGACCTCGCGATTCCGGTCTACTACATCGTGGCGCCGGCCGAAGCATCGTCGAATCTCGCGCGCTTCGACGGCGCGCGATACGGGCTGCGCGTGCGGGGCGGTACTCTCCGCGACATGTACGATCGCACACGATCGGCGGGCTTCGGCCCCGAGGTCACGCGACGCATCCTGCTCGGCACGTACGTGTTGAGTGCTGGCTACTACGACGCGTACTACAAGAAGGCGCAGGAGGTGCGGGCGCTCATCGCCGCGGAGTTTCGACGCACGTTCGCCTCCGGCGTGGATCTGATCTTCACGCCGACCACGCCGAGCGTGGCCTTCAGGCATGGCGCGAAGTCCGATCCTTACGAGATGTACCTCAACGACATCTTCACCGTCACCGCCAACCTCGCCGGTATACCGGGCATCTCCGTTCCGATCGGGCGACTGGACGGTCTCCCGGTGGGTGGGCAGCTCATGGCTGCCCACTTCGATGAAATGGCGATGTTCCGGGGTGCCTACGCGCTGGAAGGCGCTCTCGGTGCGGAGGCGCACCGATGAGCCTCGATCGTTGGGAGATGGTGGTCGGGCTCGAGGTACACGTGCAGCTGAAGACGCGCAGCAAGGCATTCTGCGCCTGCTCCACGCAGTATGGTGCACCGCCGAACATCAACACCTGCCCGGTCTGTCTGGCGCTCCCTGGTACGCTCCCGGTGCTCAACTTCGAGGCGGTGCGCCTCGCGGTGCGCGCCGCACACGCGCTGAGCTGCACGGTGAACCCGACCTCGGTCTTCGCGCGCAAGAACTACTTCTATCCCGACCTGCCGAAGGGTTATCAGATCTCGCAGTACGATCGGCCGCTCGCCGTCAACGGCTCGCTCACCATCGGCGAATCGGCGGATGGAACGCCGATCACCGTCGGGATCACGCGTCTGCACCTCGAGGAGGACGCCGGCAAGTCGATCCACGACCGATATCCATCGGCGACGGCGATCGATCTGAACCGGGCGGGCGTTCCGCTGGTGGAGATCGTCAGCGAACCCGACATGCGCTCATCGAGGGATGCGGGCGCCTATCTGCGTACGCTGAAGCAGATCCTCGAGTTCACCGAGGTCAGCGACGTGAACATGGAGGAGGGGAGCCTCCGGGTGGACGCGAACGTCTCGGCGCGACTTCGCGGAGAGACGAAGCTCGGCACGAAGACCGAGGTGAAGAACATGAACTCGTTCTCGGGCGTCGAGCGCGCGCTGGAGGCGGAGTTCGCACGCCAGGTCGAGCTCCTGGAGCGTGGAGGCCGCGTCGAACAACAGACGATGCTCTGGGATGGCACGCGCGGGGTCGTTAGGCCTGCGCGCTCCAAGGAAGCGAGCCACGACTACCGCTACTTCCCGGAGCCCGACTTGCCGCCACTCGTGCTCTCGAAAGCGTGGATCGAGGAGCAGCGAACGTCCCTCCCCGAGCTTCCGGTCGCCCGCCGCGCACGGTTCGCGAAGGAATACGCGCTTCCGCCGGCGGACATCGAGAGTCTCACGTCATCGGTCGCGCTCGCCGATTACTACGAGCAGGCCGCGCGCGCCCACGGTGACGGAAAAACGGTCGCCAACTGGGTGCGGGGCGAAGTGCTGGCGGCGGTCAACGCCGACGGCATCAGCGTGCGCGAGTTCCGGGTCAGACCGGGCGACCTCGCCGATCTCCTCAGCCTGGTCCGTGACGGCAAGGTCAGCCACACGGCCGCGAAGCGGATCTTCGCCGAGATGCGCAAGAGCGGGGAGCGTCCGGCCCAGATCGCCGATCGCGAGGGGCTGCTCCAGGAAGGCAACGTCGACGCGATCGCGGTATGGGTGGACGAGGTGATGGCTGAGTACCCCGAGGAAGCGCGTCGCTTCCTGGCGGGAGAGCGGAAGCTGCTCGGTGTGCTCGTCGGGGCGGTGATGAAGAAGTCGAAGGGACGCGCCGACCCGAAGCAGGTCAATCAGTTGCTGACGTCGCGCTCGACGGGGTAGATCGGCTCGGGAAGGGAGGCCGCGATCGCGAGCGTGGTTTCCGGCATGCCGAAATGCCTGAGCGCTTCCTCGTTGACACGGATGTCCGACCCGCTCCGCCGCGCGTCGCGGCGCACCCGCTTCGCCATGCGCAGCGGCTCATCGCCGGCCGGATCGAGCGCGAACGCCTCGGCCGCCTGAAAGCGCTGCAACAGATCCATGATGTACTCGAAGGAGCGGACGACGTATCGCCCGACGTCCGGATCGGCGAGGTCCCACCGGCTCCGCTCGGCCGCGAGCTGGAAGATGCGTTGCCACGACTCGGTGTCGGTGACGTACACCATCCCGCGAAAAATGCGACGGTTCGTGGACGTGCTGAAGATCGTGGGGCTGAGAATGCGATCGAGATGCTCATCGGATCGCGCGTGATCGAGCAGGATCACCTCCCGGGCCCGCCGACTGAAGCGCTCGCCGAGGTGGGTCTCGAACCGGCTCTCCCAATAGCTGTGGCCGAGCGCGCTGGACGTGGAGGTGATCGCCAGATAACGCGGAACGAAGTAGTTGTGCGCGACGGTGTCGGCGGCGAGATGCGCCAGGTATCCGAGCGCGAACGCCCGAAGCGGCTCGTCGCTCGCACGTTCGTGAATCTCGAAGCCGACGTTCCAGGAGTGACAATGACGCCCCGCGGGCGCGTACTTCTTCGCGATACTGGTGTCGGCGGCGATCGATCCGTAGAGAAAATCGTACGGGAAGGCCGAAAGCAGCTCGGCAACGCCGCCGGGAAGGTGCCCCAGCGCGCGCAGCACGGCTTCGCCGAGGAAGATGTGCGTCCCGGGCGTCCACGCCCAGGCCTCGGATGGCAGCGCGGCGACCGCGAGAACACCTAACGCGGCCGCCGCCAGGGATCGCCACACGATCCGCTACAAGCCCAACTTGCGCCGCCGACGCCGAATCGCCTTGCGCAGGTCGCCCACCTCGTGCGACACCGCGTCGTCGATCGCTTCGCGGGCCGTATCGAGGTAGCCTTCCAGGCGGCCAACGATCTCGTCGCGAGGGATCCGATCCCACAGCTCCTCGCCTCGCTCGCCCAGCCACCTTGCGCCCTTTGCGCCGGCAACGCCTGCCGTACGCAGCCCCCGTCCGGTCACGCGCATCATCGGACCGATGGGGCGGTAGCCCCGCGGTCCACGCCGAAACAGCATCGTCATCCCTGCTCCCACGAGTGCACCAAGCAGCGCAGCCGTCAGCAGGTCATACTCGTCACGCGCGATCTCCTCGTCCTTCGCGCGGACGGATGCGCGGCGCCGGCCGGCCGTATTCGGTGGGCGGGTCGTCGTCGAATTCGTGGTTCGTGCCGTCGTCTCCATCGAGGTCCTCCTCGAGCAACTCGTCGTCATCCATGGTGTCCGCTCCGGCCAGGGCATGCGCATCGAGCGCGTGCCGACGGAACGTTGCGGCCCCTTCGCGCACACCCCGCACGGTCGATGCGGTGGACACGAAGGTATCCTCGGCTTCCTGCTGCACGACCTGAATCAGCGCGTTGAACTCGTTGAGCCGCTGCTCCGCGAGCGCCACCGCGTGATTCAGCCGCTGGTTCGCGGCCGCGATCGTCTGGTTCACCTGCTGCACATCGACCCGAATGGACGTCGTGATGTAATCGACGTTGTCGGCAATCGTGCTCAAATGCCTCACGATCGGGTTGATGTCGCCGTACACCCGGTCCATCAGGGCGCTGACCTTCTTGTGACTCTTGCGGAAGTTCCAGGCCGCCGGCACGAGCGCGATCGTCAACGCGAGCAGGGTGAGCGTCATCAACCCGCTCGCGATGCCGGTTACCGTATCGAACCAGCCGCGCTCCGTCTGCACCATCCGCACGACCGGCGTGTCCACGACGGCCTGTTGCAGAAGCAGCCACGCGTCGCGCGAGATCCACACGCTCATGCGATCCCCGGTGGGAAAGGAGGCCATCGTTGCGCCACGCCCGCGGGCCTCGAGAGTGCAAACGCGGGGCCATGACCCGGGTCTCGAATGCGGCTATCCCTCCAGCTCCGAAGCCAACCCGACAACACGCGCAACCGGTACGGTGAAGACGATGCCCGCGCCCGGCGAGTCGAGGTCACCGCAGACGTCCTGGATGAGCGCGATGGCGGCGTCCACCAGTGAATCATCGATCACGCTGAAGACGGTCTGATTCGTCGGGCGCGACCGTTGGGAGAGCGCCCGGACGCCAGCGAATATCGGGACATCGTGACTCAGCACGTGTCCCATCCCCTCCGTGCTGATCACCGTCGCGCCGGTGATTCCCAGCTCCACGAAGCCGGCCAGCACGTCGTCGACCTTCTCTTCATGATTGATGACGGCGACGAGCAGCTGCATGGGGGAGAGCACCGGCACGTTGAGTCAATGTTCGCACCCGCAGCGCGGCATCGTACGGGCCGCATACGTCAGTGTCAAGCAAGATGAGCCATTGACTTGTTCGCGAGACGCTCGTCATTCTACGCGCCGATTCACGTTTTCACCACGAGAGCATCGCGATGGCCGCTGTCCAGTTCGTCGTCGAGGGTGAGCGCCCGCTCAAGGGGACGATCCGTCCGTCGGGCAACAAGAACGCCGCCCTTCCGATCATATGTGCGGCCCTGATCACAGATCAGCCGGTCACGCTGCACAACATCCCGCGCATCCGCGACGTCGAGACGCTCGTCGATCTCGTGCGCTCGCTCGATGTGCGGGCCGACTGGCGCGACCGCAACTCGCTCGAGATCCACGCCAAGACGCTTCGCCCCTCGGCGCTCGATCCGGCGCTCTGCGCCAAGATCCGCGCGTCGATCCTGCTCGCCGGCCCGATGCTCGCTCGCTGTGGCGAAGTCACTCTTCCACCGCCGGGCGGGGACGTCATCGGCCGCCGGCGCGTCGATACGCATTTCCTCGCGCTCGAACAGCTTGGCGCGACCTTCGAGGTCGGCGCCAACTTTCAGCTTCGCGCTCGCAAGCTGACGGGCGCGGATGTCTTCCTCGACGAGCCCAGCGTCACCGCCACCGAGAACGCGCTCACCGCCGCGGTTGCCGCGACCGGTACGACGATCCTTCGCAACGCGGCCAGCGAGCCGCACGTGCAGGACCTCGCGCACTTCCTCACCGTGCTCGGTGCGCACATCGAAGGCATCGGCACGAACACGCTCACCATTCATGGCGGGCACGGCGTACGTGGAGGGACGCACACGATCGGGCCTGACCACATCGAGGTGGGCTCCTTCATCGGGCTGGCGGCGGTGACGTGCTCGGAGATTCGCATCAAGGACGCAGGGCTCGAGCACCTGCGCTCGATCCGGATGGGATTCGAGCGACTGGGCGTCGTGTGCACGGAGGACGGGCCCGATCTCATCGTGCCGAAGGATCAGGACAAGGAGATTCGAAGCGACCTCGGCGGACACGTGCCGAAGCTCGAGGATCAGCCCTGGCCGGCGTTTCCCGCTGACGTGATGTCGATCGCGATCGTCACCGCCACGCAGTGCAAGGGGCTCATCCTGATGCACGAGAAGATGTTCGAGTCCCGCATGTTTTTCGTGGACAAGCTCATCGGCATGGGCGCGCGCATCGTGCTCTGCGATCCTCATCGTGCGCTCGTCGCCGGTCCGTCACCGCTGCGTGGCTCGACGGTGGAATCTCCCGACATTCGCGCCGGGATGGCGATGCTGCTCGCCGCGCTGTGCGCGCGCGGCACGAGCACGATCAACAACGTCGGACAGATCGAGCGTGGGTACGAGCGCATCGATGAGCGGCTCCGCGCGCTTGGGGCCGACATCACCCGTGTCGAGGAGCGGCGTGCCAGCTGAGCCAGTGCGCGAAGTCATCGACGACTTCGCGTCCTTCGGCATCACCGCGTTCACGACAATGCGATCTGCCGGCACGTACGGGATGAACGGGCCGGAGCCGGTGTCCGAGGTCATGACGCGCTGGTATTCGCTGGTCGATGAGATGCACCCCGTCGCGCCGCGCTTCGCGACCGCGCGTCAGGTGCACGGCGCACGCGTCATCGTGCACTCGAGCGACTGGGAAGGGTGGCTCCGAGTGGCCGAAGCCGACGGGCACGCTGCCCCGGAACGCGGTACGGCGGCCGCGGTCTCGATCGCCGACTGCGTCCCGGTGTTCATCGCGCACCCCTCGGGTGCAACAGCGCTGCTTCATTCCGGGTGGCGGGGAACGGCGGCGAAGATCCTCGATCGGGGAGTGGCCGTGCTCACGCAGCGCGGCTTCACGGCGGCGGAGTTGCGAATCCACCTCGGGCCGGCGATCTGCGGCACGTGTTACGAGGTGAGCCCCGAGGTCCATACGCAGCTCACCGGAAAATCCGTCGACAGGCCAACCCCCGTGGACCTGCGCGCGATCCTCGCCGACCGGGCCCGCGCACTCGGCGTGCGGCACATCTCGCTAAGCCAGTGGTGCACGCGCTGCCACAACGACCGTTTCTTCTCGCACCGGGCAGGGGACACGGGGCGGCAGATCGGGGTGCTCTACGCGTCGGGCTGACTCGCGCGCAACGAGCCTTGAGGGCTTGAACCACAGAGAACACAGAGAGCACAGAGAACTGCCACAGAGAAATTCGACTGCGGGGCTTTTTACAAAGGCTCCTGCAGTTTGAAGGTCTTAGCAGTTCTCTGTGCTCTCTGTGTTCTCTGTGGTTCAGGCTTTTGAAGTTGCAGTTGCCTGCGGGCGGCGTGTGCATCCCACCTAACAAAACTTGACTCCCCCGGTACGAGAGACTAGATTCACCATCGTCTCGCCAGCCGGTGGGCGAGTTGAATGTGGGGATGATCCCCCACATTTTTTGTTTCTGTAACCCTGCGATCTTACGTGAACGAGGATCTGGAACCTCTTGTCTCGGCTACACTTGACGAGATGGACCTCGATGTCGTCGAAGTGCGCCGCGGGGGCTCGAGATCGAGGCCGACGATCGACGTTCGCGTGGAGCGCCGAGATGAGCGGCCGGTGACGGTGGACGACTGCGCACGCGCATCGCGGGCGCTGGAAGCGAAGCTGGATGCGGATGGACGATTCGGTGATCGGTACGTGCTCGAAGTGTCGTCGCCCGGGGTCGAGCGGCCGTTGCTCAAGCCCCGCGACTGGCAGCGGTTCGCAGGACGCAAGGCGAAAGTGCTGAGCGAGGCGCTCGGCGGTCGTGAAGAAGTGGAGATCGTGGCGCTGGAGGGAGAGCCGGGAGGGGAAATCGTCGTCGTGCGTGATGCGCGTGGTTCCGAGAAGCGCTTCCCGCTCGCACAGGTTCGCGAGGCACGCCTCGCGTTTCATTGGTAAGGTCCAAGGGAGTGGCCGATGGTCAGCTCGTCTGACATCCTGAATGCGATTCGTGAGCTCGCGAATACGAAGCAGCTCGACAAAGCCGAGCTGCATGGCCTGTTGTCCGATGGAATTTTCGCGGCGCTCGCCAAGAGCTACGGTCCGACGGTTCAGGCCGAGGTCGATATCGACGAAGGGAGCGGGGAGATCAAGATCGTGCGGCTCCGCACGGTCGTCGATGGTGTGACCGACCCGAGTCGCGAGATCTCTCTCGAGGAAGCGCGCTTCTACGACGAGAGCTTCGAGCCGGGTGACGTCATGGAGGACGAGATCGACTTCGCGCAGTTCGGGCGGAACGCCGTCCAGGCCGCGAAGCAGCGCATCATCCAGCGCGTTCGCGAGCGCGAGCGCACGCGGATCCGCGATGAGTTCGCCGGACGTGTCGGCGACCTGCTCTCGGGCGAGGTCCAGCAGATCGAGCGCGGCAAGCTCGTCATCATGCTGAACAAGTTCCGCGAGGCCGAAGCGATCATGCCCTATCGCGAGCAGAACCATCGCGAGCATTTCCATCAGGGCGAGCCGATTCGAGCCGTGCTCAAGCGCGTCGAGGAGACGCCCAAGGGCCCCCGGCTGATTCTGAGCCGCGCCGATGGGCTCTTCGTGAAGGCCCTCTTCAAGCTCGAGGTGCCGGAGATCCAGCAGGGCATCGTCGACATCCGTGCGGTGGCCCGCGAAGTCGGCAGCCGGACGAAGATCGCGGTGTTCTCGCGTGATGACTCGATCGACCCGGTGGGCGCGTGTGTGGGTCTCAAGGGATCGCGTGTGCAGGCCGTGGTGAACGAGCTCGGTGGCGAGCGCATCGACATCGTGCCGTGGTCCTCGGATCCGGAGCGCTTCGCCAAGTTGGCCCTGGCGCCCGCGCGCATCGCGCGTGTCTTCAGCGATCCGGCGGCGAAGACGATTCAGGCCGTCGTCGATGAGGACCAGCTCTCCCTGGCGATCGGCAAGAACGGGCAGAACGTCCGCCTGGCCTCGGAGCTCACGGCGTGGAAAATCGACCTGTATTCGAGCCGTGAGTGGCTGGAGCGTGGTGGTGAGACGCCGCTCTTCGCGCCGCTGCCCGAGGAAGTCGATACGTCGGCGGACGTCAAGCTCTCGGAGATCGAGGGCCTTGGCCCGGCGACGGTCGCGGTGCTGGAAGACGCCGGCTACCGCACGCTCAACGACATCATCGATCTCGAGCGTGAGGACTTCCTGCGGTTGCCCGGTATCGCTCCCGAGGAAGCGGATCGCATTATGGCCATGCTGGATGAGCTGACCGAGGACGGCGCGGAAGAGACGCAATCGGCCTCCCAGCCTGACGAGGGCACGACGGTCTAGTGCACGACGAGGTCGCGCGTCGGATGCTCGGCCTGCTGGGGTTGGGGGTGCGCGGTGGGGGAGCAGTGGTTGGCGTCGAGCAGGTGCGCGACGCCGCCAGACGTGGGAAACTGACGCTCGCGGTGGTTGCGCCCGATGCGTCGAGGCATAGTATCGCGAAGGTGAAGCCTCTGCTGGAGGCGAAACGGGTGCGTATTATTGAAGGACCGACGGCCACGCAGCTGGGGGCGGCCGTTGGACGTGAATCGACGGCGGCGGTTGGGGTACTCGATCGCAATCTCGCGCGTGGGATCCTCGCGATCGTGGATGGGGCTCAGACGAGCCCGACAGGAGGAAGCGTTTGATCAAGTTGCGTGTGCACGACCTGGCTGGGGAATTCGGCGTATCCAGTGACGAGCTGATGAGCCTGCTTCGTCAAATGGATGTGCCCGTGCGGAGCCATCTGAGTCAGCTGACTGACGATCAGGTGGCACGACTGCGTGCGCGCTGGGAGCGCGAGAAGCGAGCACGCCAGGAGAAGCCGGCGACGGCAACGGCGACCCGGCGCCGCCGCGGCGTGGTCGCGGCTCCACCGCCGCCGCCTCCCGCGCCTGAAGCCACCGACGCCGGGGCGCCGAAGCGGCGCCGTCGTAAGGCGGCGGACGTCGCGGCAGCCGCGGAGGCGCAGGCCGCCGCCGATGCGCAAGCCGAAGCGGACGCCGCCGAGGCCGAGGCTACCGGCGTCGAGATCGAGCCATTCATTCCGGAGCCGCTGCCTGACGAGCGCCGGGCGGAGCCCTTCCGCGAGCTGCCGACGGAGCGCACCCCGGCGATCGAGCCCCGCGAGCGCGAACGCGAGCGCGTGCATCGCGCCGAACCGGAAGCGCCCGCCGAGCGCCCCGCAGTCGAGCGTCCGGCGGCGAGCATGCCCGCCGCTCCCTCGGCCACGCCGTCGGGACCCCGTCCGACGCCGATCTCCGATTGGTCGAGACCGCGTCCGGTGGTGCCCGGTCCGCCGCGTCCGAAACCGATCGCGACCGGTACGCCCTACACGACTCCGCGTCCGATCGCATCGGCCGCGCCTGGCGCAGGCACCGCGCCCGCCCGGCGCGACGACAAGAAGGGCGCCAAGCGCAAGAAGGGAAAGCGTGGCGCCGTCGATCAGGAAGCAGTGGCGGCGAACATCAGCAAGACGATGAGCGCGTTGCGCGGAGCGCACGCCCGTCGTGGTGGACCGCGCCAGCGCGAGGATGGCACGTCGCGCGAAGAAATGGAGGCCATGCGGGCGGCGGCCGCGGAGCGCGAACGCAAGACCGTTCGCGTGAACGAGTTCATCACCGTCAGCGAGCTCGCCGACATCCTCAAGATCCCCGCGACGCAGATCGTGGCCTTCGCCTTCAAGAACCTCGGGCTCATGGTCACGATCAATCAGCGTCTCGACTTCGATCAGATCGAGCTGATCGCCGGCGAGTTCGGCTTTCAGGCGGTGCGCGAGCAGGAGTACGCCGCCGAATCCGCCGAAACGGTGGAAGTGGACCGCGAGGAGGATCGGCGGTCGCGCCCCCCGGTCGTCACGATCATGGGGCACGTCGACCATGGCAAGACCTCGCTGCTCGACTATATCCGCAAGGCGAACGTCGTCGCTGGCGAGGCGGGCGGAATCACGCAGCACATCGGCGCGTACCAGGTCAAGCTGCCTAACGGCAAGGAGCTCACCTTCCTCGACACGCCGGGCCACGAGGCGTTCACCGCCATGCGCGCGCGCGGCGCGCAGGTCACCGACATCGTCGTGTTGGTCGTCGCCGCCGATGACTCGGTGATGCCGCAGACGGTCGAAGCCATCTCGCACGCGAAGAACGCCGGCGTTCCCATCGTCGTCGCCGTCAACAAGATCGACCTGCCGGGCGCGAACCCGGCGAAGGTGACGCAGGAGCTGCTCGAGCACGGTGTCGTCGTCGAGCAGTTCGGCGGCAGCACGCTGTCGACACCCATCTCGGCGAAGAAGGGCACGAACATCAGCGAGCTGCTCGATCAGATTCTCCTCCAGGCCGAGCTGCTCGACTTGAAGGCGAACCCCGACAAGCGCGCGATTGGTACAGTCGTCGAGGCGCAGCTCGACCCGGGGAAGGGACCTGTCGCCACCGTCCTCGTCCAGAACGGGACGCTGAAGGTCGGCGACGATTTCATCTGCGGCATGTACTCCGG
>DASTYE010000202.1:0-4872 GCA_035765135.1 Gemmatimonadaceae bacterium
CAGTACCCTTCGCCGCCGTGCTGGGAGTCGAGCACCCGGCGAAGGAGAACATGCCTCCCGGAGGCGACACGCGACGGTACGGGCAGACGAGCGTCACGTTCTATCGGGTTGGGTGAACGGCAAAGATGACAGAGTTCAGAATACAGATTTCAGAATTCAGACCAACCCTACGGGCAGCCAATGCGTGGCTGCTCATGGTCGTTTCTGAATTCTGAACTCTGTATTCTGAACTCTGTCATCTTTGCCGTTGCCGCCGTGCGGTTGCGTCGGCTCCCCGACTGAGCCAAACTCCCGGACCATGCCCCGCATCGCCCTCTACGCCGGATCCTTCGACCCCATCACCCGCGGCCACGAGGATCTCATCCGGCGCAGCCTCGGCTTCGTCGATCGGCTGATCGTCGCGCTCGCCATCAACGTCGCCAAGCAGCCGCTGTTCTCGATCGACGAGCGCAAGCACTTCATCCGCTCCGCCATCGGCGATGATCCGCGCATCGAGGTGCGCGAATTCGAAGGCCTGCTCGTTGATTTCGCGCGCAGCGTGAACGCGACCATCGCCATTCGCGGACTGCGCGCGGTGAGCGATTTCGAATACGAGTATCAGATGGCTCTCATGAACCGGCACCTCTATCCGGAGCTCGAGACGCTGTTCATGGTGCCGTCGATCGATCTCACCTTCGTGAGCTCGAGTCTCGTGCGCGAAGTCGCGCGCTTCGGCGGCAACACGAGCGACCTCGTGCATCCCACCGTTGAGACGGCGCTCCGCGCGCGCTTCGCACGGAAGTGACGTTTCTCGAAGGCGTCCGCCGGCGCGCCGCCGCGACGCCGATGCGGATCGTCTTTCCGGAGTCGTGGGACGCACGAACGCTGGACGCGGTCCGCGTGGTCGAGCGGGAGCGCATCGCGAATCCCATCCTCGTGCTCGACCCCGCGCGCCCCGAGACGCACGCCAGTGCGCGTGGCCTCGGAGTACCGGTCATCGACCCATCCCGCGATTCACGCGCCGCCCGCGTCGCCGAGCATTTGCTCGTCAGGCGTGGCGCCAAGGGATTGGAGCCCGCGCGGGCAGTCGCGCTCGCGGCGACCCCCTTGTACTTCGCCGACGGAATGGTCGCCCTCCGCGAAGCGGACGGCTGTGTGGCCGGCGCGGCGACGACGACGGCCGACGTCCTGCGCGCTGCCCTGTGGACGGTGGGGCCGGCGGCCGGCGTCAGCACCGTTTCGAGCGCCTTCTACATGACCGTTCCACCCTTTCGGGGTGCATCGCCCGAAGTGCTGACCTTCGCCGATTGTGCGGTGATCCCCGATCCGAATGTGTCGCAGGTCGCCGACATCGCCATTGCCGCCGCGCGCGACCGGCGTCGAATCGTCGGCGACGAGCCGTGCGTCGCATTGCTCTCGTTCAGCACCAGGGGGAGCGGCAGTGGCCCCACTGTGGAAAAGATGAGCGCGGCGCTCGACGAGATCCGCCGAAGAGACCCCGCCCTGGCCGTGGATGGAGAATTGCAGAGTGATGCAGCGCTCATCCCGGCGGTGGGAATGCGCAAGGCACCAGGCAGCTCCGTCGCCGGACGCGCGAACGTCCTCATCTTTCCTTCGTTGGACGCCGGCAATATCGGCTACAAGCTCGTCGAACGGCTCGCTGGTGCGAGTGCCGTCGGCCCCATTCTGCAAGGGCTGGCGCGACCCTGCTCCGATCTCTCGCGCGGCGCGTCCGCCGATGACATTATCAATGTCGCCGCCATCACCGCGCTGCAGGCCGCGACGGCATGACGGCTGATTCGTACGTGATCATTCCGGAGAACAACCAATGAGCTTCTCGATCAGGAAGAATGGCGAGATCGTCGTGGTGGATGTGGAGGGGCAGCTCATCGTCGGCAACCGCCAGGAGCTGAAGCAGAAGGTGCTCGACGAGCTGGAGAAGGGGGAGCGCAAGTTCCTGATCGACTTCAGCCAGACCGGATACATCGACAGCTCGGGACTCGGCGTGCTGGTGTCGCTGTCGAAGAAGATCCGTGAGCAGGGCGGGGAGCTCAGACTCGCGAACCTCAACGACGACCTGAAGACGCTGTTCGAGCTGACGAAGCTCGATACGCTCTTCCAGATAGCCGACACGCGCGAGCGGGCCCTCGAGAGCTTCTAGGTGCGGGGTGAGGCGCGTGACGGCCGCGGCGGCCCGGTCCGCCGCCAAGCCGCGCCGGCCCCCGTTCCGGCGCGCGCACACCCCGTCCAGCCGGACGTGAGTGTGCCGACCCCAGGCGATGACGCCCTTCCCGTGGAGCATGTGCGTCTCGCCATCGAGCTGAACATTCCCAGCGACGTCCGATACATCGAGGACATCGTCGCGATGATCACGGGGCAATGCGCGCAGCTCGCGTATGCGCCGCGTCACCTCGCGCTGAACGTTCCCGTCGCCCTCACCGAAGCGCTCTCCAACGCGATTCTCTACGGCAACCGCCAGCGCCCCGATCGACACGTGCACGTTCGCGCGGAAGTCGATCGCGAGCGTCTCGTGGTCGAGGTGGCCGACGAAGGCGATGGATTCGATCTCGAGTTGGCGGAGATCGATCCGACGAGCCCGGAAAACCTCATGCGCGAGGACGGTCGTGGGCTGTTCCTGATGCGCCGACTCATGGACTCCGTCGAGCGCTTCGACGACCGAGGCAACGTCATCCGGATGACGCTGCGGCGCTCGTGAGCGAGCTGCTGGAGGTCTTTGAGGCGTTCACGGCGGCCACGGGATGCGATGCGGCGTTGTGGGTGCAGGGGGATGGCACCGCACCCGCTCGTGAGGCGGTCTCCCGGCCGGAGTCGGTGCTCAACTCGTGGACGCCCCCTCTCGACGGACCGCCCGCTCGCGTTCAGTCGCCGGGGGGTGAGGCGCTGGTGCAGCCCATCCACGGTCCGCGCCGTGCCTGGCTCGTCGTGGGTCCATGCACGCGCCCGGGCCCGCCGCTCGAAGTGTTCATGAAGTTCCTGCTCCCGGTGGTCGCACACTCACTCCAGGCCTCGCTCGAGGTGGAGCACGCCGCGACCGAGCTGGCCGAGCGCTACGAAGAGATCAATCTCCTCTATACGATTAGCGAGATCCTTGGCCGAACGGTGTCGCTCGAGGCGGCCGCGGGCCTCATCCTGAAGGAGATCTCGGAGACGGTGGGCGCCCGGCGCGCATCGATTCTCGTGCACGATCCCGAGCTCGATTTCCTCCACCCTGTCGCCTCGCTCGGCATCGCCGGAACCAATCTGCCTGCCATCGCCGTCGCGGACGCATGCAGCGTCTCGGCTCGCGTCTTCCGCGAGTGCCGTGCGATGATCGTCGAAGGCTCGGCGAACCAGTGCGCCGAAGAGGAGATGTACCGGCGTGGCACGATGCTCTCCGTTCCCATCATGTGGACACCGCCGGGCGGCGGCATGCAGCCGTTAGGCGTCGTCAACCTTTCGGACCGCGCATCGAAGCTGCCGTTCACCGCTGGTGACCAGAAGCTGATCACCGCCATCGCGACGCAAATCGGATCGGCGATCCAGAACGCGCGGCTCGTGCGCGAGTCGCTGACACAACAGCGGCTCGTGCAGGAGATGGAGCTGGCGCACGACCTCCAGATGCGACTTCTGCCGCGGGCCGAGATCGTGGCGCCCGACGCGCTCGTCGCCGCGCGTGTCGTGCCGGCGGAGAGCGTCGGCGGCGACTTCTACAACCTCTTTCGCCTGGGTGCCGGACGAACCGGGGTGATGATCGCCGACGTCTCGAGCCACGGCTATCGCGCCGCCCTGATCATGGCGCTGGCAATGAGCGCCACCGCTATTCACGCGCAGACCTCGAACGATCCGGGGGAAGTCCTCAACGCGTTGCTCGCATCACTCACCGAAGAGCTCGAGTCCACCGAGATGTTCATCTCGGCGTTCTACGGCGTGCTCGATCGCGAGAAGGGCACTCTCCGGTACGCGAACACCGGGCATCCGCACGCGTACATCATCAGCGGGGAAGGGACCATGCGCCGGCTTGCCGCGCTCGATCCGCCGCTCGGAATGGTGGATGAGCCCCCGGCTGCACGCACGGTTCGATGGACGCGTAACAACGACCTCCTCGTGCTCTTCACCGACGGCGTGAGCGATGCACGCGACCGCAACGACGTCCGCCTCGGCGAGCAGCGCATTCTCGACGCGATCATCGCCGCGAGAAAGGAGGAGCCGGCGGCGATACTGACGCGCGTGTTCGATCTCGTCGAGGCTCATACGGGCGGCGGATTGCGGCGCGATGATTTGACGATCGTGCTGGTTCGGAGTTGAAGGAACGGCAGAGACGTCAGATGTCAGAATTCAGATTTCAGAATTCAGACAAACCTACGGGCAGCCACATCGTGGCTGCTGGTGGTCGTTTCTGAATTCTGAAATCTGAATTCTGACATCTGACGTCTCTGCCGTGTTACCTCGACCCTGTCACCTTCACCCTCAACCCTGGCGCCAGCGGCCCGCGCACGGAGACCCACGGGTTCATCTCCCTCAGCTCTCTCCACCTCCCCCCGTTGCCGAGCACCTTCTCCGCAACACCGCGCAGCGTGTCGCCCGGCTGCGTGATGTAGATCTGGGTGCAGTCCTCCGATCGCAGCGTGCGGTGGCGTCGCACGTGCTCGGGGTCCACGACGGAGAGCAGGTCATCGATGCTCGTCACCCCGTCGACCGATCGCGCGATCTCGATCGCGCGCTCGTGTGCCACGTCGCTGGTGACGACACCGCGCAGCGTCGCGCGGCCGCGCCGCGTTTCCACGGCAAGGCCCTGGATACCGACGCCGCGACGCTCCAACGTTCGGGCGATGCGAACCGCGAGTGGAGGCTCTTTGGGCTGCCAGGGAAGGCGCATGCGTGATCTCCGGAGAG
>DASTYE010000203.1:0-17090 GCA_035765135.1 Gemmatimonadaceae bacterium
CAAGACGGCGCGCGACGCGCGTCAGCGCGCCGTTCGTACCGAGCGATGAGTCGGGGACGTGAAGCCGGTCGGCGAGCGCACGCACGAACGTGCGCCGCAACTCACGAGCGGAGACTGAGCGCGGTCGCCGAGCCAACGCGCGAAGATCGCGCGGCGCCGAGACGGGGCGAGTACGGACTTTCCGGCGACTCGTCAGGCGGCGCACCGTGGCCGGAATCGGCGCGAGACCGAGAAGGAGCCAGAACTCCCGTCGCTCGTGAGGCGACCGCGGGAGCGCCCCCCGGTAGTTGGTGCGGATCGCCAGTGGCGGGACGACGACCGATCCGGTATCGGAGCTCGCGAGCGCGCCCGGTGCGACGAGTATCGATTCGGGGGCAGCCTCGGCGAGCCGATAGCTCTCCGTCCAGGGGTCGAAATACCAGTAGCGCACCGCCGGGAGCGTGCGCATCCCCGGCCGCGTGGGGGTGAGCACCCAGTCGAATTCCTTCGCGCCGCGCACGGTGTCGCGATCGGTGGCGACTGTGACACGCTCATCGGCGGGAACGACAGTCGCCCAGGGCACACGCAGCGTCGGACGCGGCAGGAGCTTGACGTTCCCGATCCCGGCGACGCGCACGCGAAGCAGCAGCGGATCTCCGACGCGCGCGTGACCACTATCGAGATCGGCGGCAATGCTCAGCGCACCGACGGCCCCCTGATAATCGGGCGGGCGGCCCGCGACGGGCGGATCCACCGCGACGACGACGATGCTGTCGCTGCGCGCCTCGTAGCTTTCGTCGCGGCTGAAGAAGCTCGGCGTCAGCGGCAACGCGTAGGTGAGGCGCGCTGATGGAATGGTGAAGCGTCCCGCCGCCACGGGAAAGATCGCGCGCTGGTAGACGAACGCCTCGAACGATTTCCCGCGGTAGGAGATGGTGTACGCGGGGAGATCGGAGGGGGATTCGTACGCGAGCATCCCGCGCATCTCGGGCGCGAAGAACTCGGGCCTGCGGACGCGATCGCGGATGGACCGCGCGAAGAATGCCGCTACCTGATACGTCGCCTGCTGTCCGACGTAGACAGTGTCCGGAAGCACGAGCGCGCGTACCTGCACCGGGGCCACCGTGTCGAGAACGGGGTTGCGGGTGATGGCCGGAGCGCGCGAGTAGTCGCGACGCTGCAGTCGCTGCGCCGCACCGTCGCTCGCCACGAGCGTCAGCGCGAAGAGGGCGACCAGTATCGCTGGAGCGGGCGTCACCAGTCTTTCCCTCGCGGTGGAACATCAGGCTGACCCGTGCGCTGCTTGCGGCCCTGCACGTCCTGCTCGTCACGTGCGGCGCTATTGAGAATTTGCTCCGCCTGACGATCCGACAGGCTTCCGGACGGACGCGGGAGCTGCTCGCGCGCCGGAGCAGGCTGCTGCGGCGACTCATCCTCCGATTCTCCGCCCCCTCCGCCGCCGCCACCCGCGCGCTGCTTTCGACGGGCGAGCTCGTAATTCCATTTCGCGTCGAGCGCCTCGGGACGGGCGCGCAAGGCGCGCTTGTACGCGTCGACGGAGGCGGCAAACGCCTGGGTCGCCGCGTCGCCCTCGAGGGAGCGGCCACGCTCGAGGAAGATGTAGCCCAGGTTGAAGAGCGCGCGGTACCGCGTCTCGAGATCGGTGGAAAGCGCCGCGCGCTCGAGCGTCTCGATCGCCTCCTCGGGACGACCGGCGAGGATCAGCGCTGTTCCGTAGTTGTACTGCAGGCGCGGCGAGCGATCCCCCCGCATGATCTCGCGCCGATAAGCCTCGGCGGCCTCCGCATAACGACGCGCGCGGAAGAGCTCGTCCCCTTCGGTGTCGGCGGCATATGCCGGCGATGGCAGCGCGATCGCGAGCAGCAGCGCCGCCGCGGCCGTCCGCGCCGCGGCCGGCGCGCCGCGACGAGCGCCCCGGCGCTCGGCGAGCAGCGTATCGGCGAGGAGACACAGCAAAGCGGGAATGAGGAAGAGCTGAAAGCGCGGCCGACGTTCCGCGCCCGCCTGTGCCATGCGGCCCTGACGGCGAAGCGTGGCGAGCGACCGCCGAACGTTGGCGGCCTTGTCGGTAGCCGTCGACGGGATGTAGACCCCGTTCGCCGCGCGCGCAGCCGCTTCCAGCAGCGCCGGGATGTGTCGCGACACGACGATCTCCCCGTTTTCGTCTCGCTTCAACGTCCGCCCTCCCGGCCCACGCTCGGGAATCGTCGCGCCTTCCATCGTTCCGAACCCGACCGCCACGAGCGTGATGCCCGCCTCTGCGGCACGACGCGCGGCATCCACCACGTCGCTCTCCGGCTCGAACGCTTCGCCATCACTCATGATGACGAGCGCGCGGTCGCTTCCGCTACGCGACGTGAGCAGGAGATCCGTTCCCTGCCGAATGGCGCGTGAGAGGGAGCTCCCGGCCTGGCCGACGACGCTCGGGTCGAGATTGTCGAGGTAGAGCTCGAGCGCGCCCTTGTCGACCGTGAGCGGCGTCAGGATGTAGCTGCGGCCGGCGAAGGCGATGAGCCCAAAGCGATCGCCCGGTGAGGCGGCGAGGAAGCGCCGGGCCTCCTGCTTCATTCGCTCCAGGCGGTCGGGGCGGTCGTCGGTCGCGCGCATCGAGAGCGAGGCGTCGAGGGCGAGCACCACGTCGGCGCCGCCCGCGCGCACGATGGCGCGCTCCGTTCCCCATCGCGGCCCTGCAAACGCCACCGCCGCGAACACGGCGGCCAGCGACAGGAGAATCACTCTGACCGTTGGCGACCGGGTGGCCGACGCCGGGATCAGCCGCGCGACGATTCCCTTCTGGCCTAACGCCCTGAGGCGCCGCTGTCGCTTGCGGAACGCGATCACCAGCAGGGCGGCGACCGCGACGGCCAGCACCGGCGCCGCGAGGAGCGCCCAGGGAATGTCGAAGTACGGAATCACGGGAGCGGCCCCCGCCAGGCGAGCAGCGCCATCTCCGCCGCGATCGCGAGCAGCACCAGTCCCAGTGGCCACCGGTACTGCTCCGTGTACTGCGTGTACGTGCGCGTCGTCACCGGAACACGCTCGAGACGATCGATCTGCTCGTAGATGCGCTGCAGCGCGGCCGCGTCCCGCGCGCGGAAGTAACGACCCCCCGTCGCGCGCGACACGTCGGTCAGCAGCCGCTCGTCGATGCGCACCGGTCGGTTTTCGTAGCGAAGTCCGGTGAGCCCCCGCCCCACCGGTACGGGTGCCACGCCCTCGGTACCCGCGCCGATCGTGTAGATCTTGATGTCGTACGCCGCCGCGGCCTGCGCGGCCGTGCGCGGATCGATGTTTCCGCGGTTGTTCTCGCCATCGGTCAACAGAATCATGACACGCGATGAGCCCGGTGCGTCGCGCAGACGATTGGCTGCCGTCGCGATCGCCGTGCCAATCGCGGTGCCGTCCTCGAGCAACCCCGCGTGGAGGTGGTCAACGGCGGCCAGAATCACCGGGTAATCGAGTGTGAGCGGCACCTGGGTGAGGGCCTCGCCCGCGAACGCGACGAGGCCAATGCGGTCGCTTCGCCGCCCATTGATGAACTGCTTGACGACATCCTTCGCGACCTCGAGGCGATTCTGTGGCTGAAAGTCCTCGGCGAGCATCGAGCTGGAGAGGTCGACGACGAGGACGATGTTGATTCCCTCGCTGGTGATCGTTTCGGCGCGCGCGCCGGAGCGGGGTCGCGCGAGCGCGATCACGAGGGCGGCGATGGCGAGCGCGCGCAAGGTGACGAGGAGCCGCGCGACTCCACGACCGGCGCGCGGACCGCGGGCGAGCACGTCGGTGCGCGAAAACACGATGGCGGGCGCGTGGCGCCGCCGGCGCCAGAACCACCAGAGCGGGATGGCGAGGAGGAGCAGGAGCGCCCACGGCGCGGCGAACTCGAGACCGAGGATGCGGATCATGCCGCTTTCTCCGTCTTCGCGGCCGCCGCGGCGCGCTCACGCGCCGTGATCTTCTCCACGTCCCGCACGATCGCGCGCGCTTCCTGTCCGATCTCGCGCGCCCGCTCCGCCGTCACGGGACGGCGCGCGAACTTCACCAGATCCGCCTCGGCCAGTATCGCCGCCAGGCGCTGAACCGGGAGCGTGCGGTGCGTGCGCAGGAACGCCACCAGCTCGCTGCTCGTCAGCGACGTCGGCGCGCCCGTTAGGCGCAGCGCGAAGTAGTCGCGCAACACCTCCACCATCAGCGCGACGAAGCGACCCCGCTCTCCGGCTTCGAGCAGTCCCATGCGTTCGACGCGAGTAAACTCGCGCTCGGCGTACTGCATCGCATCCACCGGCACGGGCGGCGGCTTTCGGCGCCGCCGACGGAGATACCACCACAGCAGCAGACCGACAATCGCCAGTGCGACGAGCCCGATGAGCACCCATCGCCACCACGGCGGCTCGGCCGCCATGATGTCACGCGGCGGCTTCGGGACGTGAAGCGCGGTGTCGGGCGGAAGAACGCTTCGAACGTAGACGCGGGTGCGCAGCGCGACACGTTGCTCGAGATCTGGCGCGGTGACGACGGCATCCTCGAACACGATCGTGACTGTTCCCGTATCCCACGCGGTTAGCCGCCAGCGCGCGGTCTCCTCGGTCGCGAGCGAATCGCTCGTCGTATCGACCATGCGCGAGCTGACGATCTCCACCGTTTCCGACGTATCGGGTGCAGTGGGCCACGCGATCGTGGCGCCCTCGGGGGCGCGGACGCGAGCGGCGACGATGAAGTGCGTCCCCACCGTGACTGTTTCCGGCCGGACGGCGATGCCGAGCTGCACTGATTGCGAGGCGCCCGGCGGCGGCTGCAGGGGCGCCTGCAGTGCCAGCCATAGCGCGAGCGAGAGCGGAGTCACCGCCGGCGGCCGCGGCCGCGCGTCTCCCGCGACCGGAAGAACTTGAGCAGCGGCTCGATGTAGCTGACGTCGGTGCGCACGACGATCTCGTCGATCGCGAGGCGGCGGAAGAGACGTCGGCGCTCATTGCGCTCGCGACCCGCCATCTCCTCGAACGACGACCGCACGCCCGGATCGCTGGTGTCCACGGTCACCGTCGTCCCGCTCTCCGGGTCGACGAAGCGCGCCAGACCCACGTTAGGCAGCGAGATCTCGCGCGGGTCCTCCATCGTGACGGCGACGACATCGTGGCGCTGGGCGAGGATCTTGAGCGGGTGCTCGATGTCGGGGGCGATGAAGTCGGAGATGAGGAAGATGATCGCGTGGTGCGAGAGCATTCTGGCGAGATACTCGGCCGCGGCCGCGATGTCGGTGCGCCGCCCCTTCGGCTCGAAGGCGAGGACGTCACGAACGAGGCGCAGTGCGTGGCGGCGCCCCTTCCCCGGCGGCACCACGTGCTCGGGCCGATCGGTGAACAGAAGCGCGCCGACGCGATCGTTGTTGCGCACCGCCGACATCGCGAGCACCGCACTCAGCTCGCTCGCGAGCTCGCTCTTGAACCGTGCGTGGGTCCCGAAGCGTTCGGACCCGGAAAGATCGATCGCCAGCATCACCGTGAGCTCGCGCTCCTCGACGTACCGCTTGACGAAGGGATGTCCCATGCGCGCCGTGACGTTCCAGTCGATCGAGCGCACCTCGTCGCCGGGCTGGTACTCGCGCACTTCGGCGAACTCCATCCCCTGCCCCTTGAACACCGAGTGATACTCCCCGGTGAACAGCGAGTTCACGAGGCCACGAGTCCGGATCTCGAGCAGCTTGACCTGGCGGAGGACCTCGGCGGGAACGGCGCGCGTGGAGCTGGCGCTCTGAACGCGGAGCCCGGAGGCCGGCGGCGGGGACACCGGCAGCTCCCTGGCCGCACGGATCGCTTCCCGTCCCCCCGACCTCCGAATCCCGCGCTCCGCTTTCGGGCTCACGGGCTCTCGATAGTACCGAGAATCCTGGAGACGATCTGATCGCTCGTCACTTCCTCGGCTTCGGCCTCATACGTCGTCAGCACACGATGACGAAGAATGTCGGGAGCGACGGCCTTCACATCGTCAGGCGTCACGAAGTTGCGGCCCCGGAGGAAGGCATGCGCACGCGCGCCCTGCGCGAGGAAGATCGTCGCGCGCGGGCTGGCGCCGTACTCGATGAGCGGCGTGAGATCCTTCAGCCCGGCCTCAGCCGGACGACGCGTCGCGTGCACGATGTCGACGATGTAATCCATGATGCGCTCATCGACGTAGAGCTCGGCGATACGGCGGCGCGCGTCGAGCACCTGCTGGGGCGTCGCCACGTGCTGCACGGGAATCGGCTCGCCGCTCGACATGCGGCGCATGATCTCCTTCTCCTCGTCGCGCGACGGATAGTCGACGTGGAGCTTGAGCATGAACCGGTCGACCTGCGCCTCCGGGAGCTGATACGTTCCTTCCTGCTCGATCGGGTTCTGCGTCGCGAGCACGAGGAAGGGCTCGTCGAGCTTGTGCGTCGTACCGCCGATCGTCACCTGCTTCTCCTGCATGGCCTCGAGCAGCGCCGCCTGCACCTTGGCGGGTGCGCGATTGATTTCGTCGGCGAGGATGATGTTGGCGAAGATCGGCCCCTTCTTGGCGCTGAACTTTCCCGTCGCCTGGTCGAACACCATCGTGCCGATGACGTCGGCCGGAAGCAGATCGGGAGTGAACTGAATGCGCTGGAACGTCGTGTTGATCGTTTCCGCCAGCGTCTTCACGGTCAGCGTCTTCGCCAGCCCGGGGACGCCCTCGAGCAGGACGTGACCGCCGGTCAGCAGTCCAACGAGCAGACGCTCGACCATATAATCCTGCCCGACCACGCGGCGACCGACCTGCGTGACGATGTTCTGAACCAGCGCGGTGTCGGCGGCGGGGAGGGTGCGTGTTGCCATTTGGCTTCCTTGCTGGTGGTGGTATCGCGTGTGGCCAGGTAGTCGAGGTCGTCCAGGTCGTCCAGGTCGTCGAGGGGTAGGTGGTCAAGGTGACGAGCCACCGACGAAGTTCACCTTGATCACATCGACGACCTTGACGACCTCGACTACCTCTTGATTCTGTATCCCTCGTCCTCCTCCTCGAACACCCATACCGCCATCCGCGCCGGCTCGATCGGCGCGTCCGCGTCGATCGCGGTCCAGCGCGCACTCGAGCCGGTGCGGGTGTCGGGCTCGACGGCGGCAATGTTGGCCGCCCGCCTGATCCAGATCGCCAGGTTCGCGGGACGCAGATCCACCCACCCTCGATATGCGATGTCCGCGCCACGGCCGTCGGGGGGAACGACCACCTTCTCCCCTCGCAGGACGTGCTGACCGCTCGGGAGGAGGATCGGGAGCCCGACGGAGAGTATCTGGCGCCGGATCGACGCGTCCCCTTCCCGCACCAGAGTCTCACAGTCGCGAGCCGCGCATTCCGGATCCGCTCCCGACACCGCGCGCACCGACGGGAACAAACGACTGAGCAGATAGGCCTCGAACAGCAGCTTCGTCAGACGTGGTGGCCCCAGCATCTCGAACGCGACCGATCGAACGCCGTGCCGCTCCTCGAGCGCGCGGAGCCCGCCGATCGCCACCGAGCGAAGGTAGCCGCCGCGATACGTCGGACCGAAGGTCGCGCCATCGAGCGCGGCCACGATGTCGCGTCCGGTCGGCCTCCCGGTGAGCTCCATGATCACGGCGTCGGCGATCTCCTCGGGCGTCACCAGCTCCATTTGGCCAAGTGCGGTGACGGTTTCGAACTCGTCGCGGGCGAAGACGCCGTTCTCTCCGACGTTGATGAACACGCTTTCCAGATGCTGGCCCGTCTTCGTCCATCCGCGCGCATCAGCGGCGAATGCACGATCCACGGGCAACGGCTCGACACAATCCACGAGCTCCACCGGACGACCGCCGCGCCTGACGGGTCCGTAGCCGATCTCTCGCCAGCCAATGACCGCCGTCGGCTTGATCTCGACCGTCGCCGGCGCTCCAGGCGTTCGTCCCATGAGAAAGAGAAACAGGCTCTGCGCACCCGCGACCGCCGACTTCGACATCAAGGTGCGCGAGGGTTTTTCCTCGCTGTGCGTGTACGGGATGTTGAGCCCCATGCCGCCCGTTCCACTCGTGCCGATCTTGACATATGCCTTCGTGCCGGCGCGACGCAGCCCCTCGAAGAGCGTCTGCATGTGACGGATGAGCTGCGGCAGCGGAAGGGTCAGTAGATGACGCTCGACTTCCTCCTCCGTTGCGCGTCCCTCCTTCGCGGCCTCCCGCAAACGCGAAGAGCTGGCGAAGACGTCCTGATACGCGAACGCCGTCGCCGTGTTGACACAATCGACAACCGCATCGGGACGGATCGTCGTCAGCCACTGAAAGAGCAGATTTTCATCGGACGACCCGACCGCGGGCCGAAGCACATCATCGATCATTCGGCGGCGCGCGGCCGCATCGCGCATGAGATCGTCGCGAGCGCGGTCGGCGAGATCGACCGGGAGAAAGATGTTCCCCCAGCGCGGCTCCACCGGCACGTCGAGATCGCGGCTCAGTTCGCCGGCGGCGGTTTCGGCCTCGGCTTTCGTCAGCCCGGTTATGACGAGGCGTCGCGGCCCGTGCTCGGCGAGACGCCGGGCCACCGCCATCCCGACCAGTCCGGCCCCGCCTAACAGCAGGACCGTCGAATCACGAATCTCCATGGGTGGTCAGCGCTCCTGAACGAGCGCCTCGAGGACCTCGCGCTCGCGCGACGTGAGCTTTCGCGTCGCGCCGGGAGCGAGGCCGCCGAGCGTCACGGGACCGAACCGGGTACGCACGAGGCGCTCGACCTCGAGGCCGAGCGCGAGACACAGCCGCCTCACCTCGCGATTTCGCCCCTCCGCGATCACGACGCGCAGCTCCCACTGTCCCCGCCCCAGCGGCGTCGCCTGGATGTCGCGAACCTCCACCGGCCCGTCCTCGAGCGTGACTCCGCGGCGCGCGATGCGCACCGCCGCCGCGGCATTACCGCGAACCGTCGCGACGTACTCGCGCTCGACCTCGCTACTCGGATGCGTGAGCGCATTCGCGCCCTCGCCGTCGGTCGTCAGCAGGAGCACGCCCTCGGTGAGATAGTCGAGGCGCCCCACATAGGTGAGACCGGGGATGTCCGGGAGGAGCTCGAAGATGGTGCGCCGCCCCTGCGGATCGGATCGCGTCGTGAGCACGCCCGCGGGCTTGTTCATCACCAGCCACTCCATGCGCGTCTGCGCCACGACGGGGCGGCCGTCGACGGCAATCTCATCGCGCTCGGGGTCGACGCTCTGCCCGGTTCGCGCCGGCGTGCCGTTCACCGTCACGCGGCCGGCGATGACGAGCGCCTCGGCACCGCGCCGCGATGCGATCCCGGCGCGCGCCAACGCACGCTGAATGCGCATCGCCGCCATCGCCCTCACTCGGCCGCGTTAGGCAGTGCGTCGGGAGACGCGACGACTCGCAGCGCGATCGCCAGCTCGTCGGCCCGTGGCAGCTCCTCGAGATGCCGCAGCGCGAAATGCTCGAGAAAGAGCGGCGTCGTGCCGTACAGCAGCGGACGTCCGAGCCCTTCCGCGCGGCCGACGACGTCGATGAGGCCGCGCTCGTGCAGCGACTTCAGCACGCCGCCAACGGCCACGCCGCGGATCTCCTCGATGTCGGCGCGAGAGATCGGCTGCCGATAGGCGATGATCGCGAGCGTCTCCAGTGCCGCGCCGGAGAGACGCTGCGGACGCGCCGCCAGCTGTGCGCGCTCGATCGCCTCGGTGTACTCCGCACGGGTGAGAATCTGCCACCCGCCGGCGATCTCGACGAGCTCCACGCCATGCCCCTCGACATCGTAATGTTCGCGGATCTCGTCGAGTGCGGCGGCGACGGCGGCCGCGCTCGCATCCTCATCGAGCGCCGCGAGCTCGTCCGTCGGAATGGGACGGCCGCTCGCGAACAGCGCCGCCTCAAGCAGCTTCGCTAGCGGCGTCACGGGAGATCTCGACCAACCCGAAGGGTCGCGGCTGCGCCAGCTTCAGCTCGCCACGGCGCGCGAGCTCGAGGAGCGCAAGGAGCGCCGACAGAATCTGCCAGGGCTCCGCATCGCCACGAACGACGTCCGACCACCGCGCCAGCGCGCGCACCGCGAGCAGCCGGCGAATCGTCGCCATGGCGCCGTCGACATCGAGCGCACGCGGCACGATGTCGTGCAGGGCGGGACGCGTCGCGACTCGGAGCACCCGATCCACGGCCGCGAGCAGCTCGGGAAGCGAGAGCGCGAGCGGGCTCGATGGCGGCATGGGCTCCGCGGGAACCCAGCCGCGCGAGAAGCGGTTCCGCCGTTCCTCCGATCGGTCCTCGAGCACATCCACGACCTCGCGCATCTGCTGATACTCCAGAAGACGCCGCACCAGCTCCGCGCGCGGATCCTCGTACGCTTCGTCGTCCTGCGACCGCGGCAGCAGCATCTGCGCCTTGATGCGCAGCAGACGCGCCGCCATCTCGAGGTACTCGGCCGCTTCACTCAACTGCAGCTGATGAATCCGCGCGAGGAACTGCTCGCAGATCCGGGCAATGGGTATGTCGGTGATCTCGACTTGCTCCTCGCGAATCAGCGCGAGCAGCAGGTCGAGCGGACCAGAGAACTGGTCGAGCTCGACGATGAAGTTGCTCGTTCCCTCGGCGTCGAGGATGGCGCTCACGTCGGATCCGGAAGGTCGAAGGGCGCGATCAGCCGCGTCGCGGCGCCGAACAGAATCTGGACCGGCGCCAGCCAGGTCTGGATGAACCGCGGCGCGAACGAGAGGAGCAGAATGAGGATCAGTAACCCGTACGCGCCCACGCGCTGATAGTGCATCGCCCACGCCGGCGGGAGCAGATACTTCATCACGTGCGAGCCATCGAGCGGCGGAACGGGAAGCAGGTTGAACATGATCAGCAGGAGGTTGAGGAAGATGCCGAAGCGCAGCATCTCCTGCACGTACCAGAGCGGAGTCGCCGTCGCCTGGACTCCCTGACCGAGCGCTCCCACCGCGATCGCAAGCACGACGCAGACGACCGCGATCACCGCGTTGGCCGCGACGCCGGCGAGGGAGACGATGATGTCGCCGCGCTTGAGGTCGCGGTAGTTTCGGGGAACGACGGGCACCGGCTTCGCCCCGCCGAAGATCATCGTCCCTTTCGACCAGTAGTACGTCAGCACCGGCATGAGGATCGTGAAAAAGGGATCGATGTGCTTGATGGGATTCCAGGTCAGCCTGCCGAGCTGGCGCGCCGTTGGATCGCCCTGCTTCAGCGCCGCGTAGCCGTGCGCGTACTCGTGCGCGATCATCGAGAACAGCAGGACCGGCAGTCCCAGCAGAAACCTTTCGAGATTCAATCGCGGACCGGTGAGAAGTGAGCGTGGTCCACGGGCCGGACCGCGCGTAAGCTACGCGCCGTGTGAAATGATGTCAAAGCCATGTGGCGCCTTGACATCCGCGATCGTAAGACCTAGGTTTCGCGCTCCGAAATCGCTCTCGCATCATCCTCCGGAGTCATCCGTCGTGCCCAACATCAAGTCCGCCGAGAAGAACATGCGGAAGTCGCGCGCCGCCGCGGTGCGCAACCGCGCGCAACGCTCGGCCCTTCGCACCGCCCTCAAGAAGGCGGTCGATCCGCAAGCCACCAACGAGGCTCGCCAGAGCGCCATCAGCCTGCTCGACCGCGCTGCGCGCAAGGGCCTCATTCATCGGAACGCCGCCGCGCGCTACAAGAGTCGTCTCGCGAAGGCGTCCAAGTAAGCTCTCGCACCGACAAACGAAACCCGGGCCGATCGCCCGGGTTTTTTTCTTACAGCGCCGCCAGCTCGGCGCCGCACCGCTCACAGTACCATTCCGTGGGATAGTTCATCGTCCCACACTCCTGGCACTTGAGCGTTTTCACCTGCTCGCTCGGCACATCCTTGAGGAAGGCCGGCACCTGCGTGGACTGCCGTGGGACGTGGGGCGATGGCGACGGCTCCGCCGGCATCCCGAGGCCGAACGGATTGGTGTCGGACTCTCGCGGCTGTCCCGCCGAGGGCGTGGGATTCACCGGTCGCCCACGCGAGTCCACGACCGACTTGAGGAATTCCAGCTCGTCGAAGCCGACGCCGCCGGTCTCCGGGCGTGAGGGTGTGGGCTTCGCCGGCGCGGCCGGCGTCCGTGCCTCACGAGTCATCCCCTCGCGCGGCGTCGCACCGGTTTTCGGCGTGTTGAGCGCGAGCACTTCGCGAAGGCGGGTCAGCTCGACGCTCGCCTGGGATCGCTCGAGCGCGATCGATGCCGTCGCCTCATCGGTGCGCCGGAGAATCTCGTCGAAGGCTTCGGGGCTGAGCTCGCCCACCGTCGCACGGAGCTCGGCTTCCGACCGTTCATCCCGGTACTTCGACTCCGCGCGATCGAGCTCGCCGAGTCGCTCGGCGAGCGTCTTGGCCGCCGCCTCGATCTCGGACATGTGACTCATGAGCTGCTCGACGACCTTCTGCAGCCGCAGCGCGTAGTCACCGTGGACGCGCTGGTAGATGTGCGGCGGCGTCGAATCGCGTCGCGCCTCGAGTGCGGCGATCCACGACTCGAACCGCGCGCGCTCGGCCATGAGCGACGCGACGTTCGATGCGGTGTTCGAGGGCGGGTTGGTCATTCGTGTCTCCGCTGGTCTTCCGGTGCCGGGCACCCCGGATACGGCCCCGAGAACCCCGCGCGCTCGCGTGCCGCGACGAGGGCGGCGACCTGTTCCGTCGAGAGCTCGTTGACGCGCCCAAGCTGTCGTGCGGTGAGCACGATGCGCGCCGTGTGCTCCAGACTTTCCATTCGTTGGTGCGCGATCGACAGCGTCGCTCCGATCGTCACCGCGCCATGGTTCGCCATGAGAAACGCGTCGTGCGTCGGGATGAACGGATCGAACTGCCGAGCCAGTGCCTCCGTCCCCGGCATCTCATAGGGGACGAGGGGCACCCAGCCGACCTGAAAGATAACCTCGGGGAGTATGCACGAGGCAAATCCCTCCCCTGCCACCGAGAATCCGGTGGCGACCGGAGGGTGCGCATGCACGACCGCGCCCACATCGGGGCGCTGCGCGTAGATGCGAAGGTGAACAGCGAGCTCGCTGGACGCCCGTCGGGTTCCGCGCCGATGGCGCCCGTCACTCGATACTTCCACGAGATCCTCAGGGCGCACGTCCACCTTCGACATTCCCGCGGGGGTGACGAGAATGCGATCGGGCGCGAGACGCACGGAGACGTTCCCGTCCGGACCGGCGATGAGCCCGCGCTCCCACAGCCGCCGGCACACCACGACGACCTCGCGTCGAATGGCGCTCGTGCCGGCCATGCTGGCGTCAGCCTTTCAAACGGTAGATGACGTGGCCGTCGACGATCGTCGCGATCGCGCGACCGCGCAGGAGCCGGTCGGCGTACGGCGTGTTGCGTCCCTTCGAAGCGAACTCCGATGGATCGACCGACCATTCGAGGTCCGGATCGAAGACCGTGACGTCGGCGGGCGCACCGCGCGCGAGCGATCCTCCCGGGAGATTGAAGATGCGCGCGGGAGCACAGGCGAGCCGCTCCACGAGCGCCGGTAAATCGAGCACGCGCGTGTGCACGAGATCGGTGAGCAGCACACCGAGTGCAGTCTCGAGCCCGACGATGCCGAACGGCGCGTCGGCGAACTCGCGCTCCTTGGCATCGTAGTGGTGCGGCGCGTGGTCGGTGGCGATGACATCGATCGTCCCGTCGCGCACGGCTTCCTGAAGCGCGCTGAGATCCGCGGCGGTGCGGAGCGGCGGATTCATCTTCGCGTGCGTGTCGTAGCCCTCGCACGCGTTCTCGGTGAGCGTGAGGTGATGCGGTGTGACCTCGGCGGTCACGCGTACGCCCTGCGCCTTCCCCCAGCGAATGAGCTCCACCGAGCCGCGAGTGCTCATGTGCGCGAGGTGGATGTGACCCCCGGTCAGGCGCGCGAGAAGGATGTTGCGCGCCACCATGACTTCCTCGGCCTCGGGCGGAATCCCCTTCACTCCCAGCCGCGCGCTGACGATTCCCTCGTTCATCGAGCCGCCGGCGGCGAGTGTAGGCTCCTCGCAATGATCGATAACCGGAATCCCGAACGTCTGGGCGTACTCGAGCGCTGTTCGCATCAGGTGCGCGGACGCCACCGGCTTGCCGTCGTCGCTCACCGCGATCGCGCCGGCGCCAACCATTTCCCCGAACTCGGCCATCTGCTCGCCCTTCTGGCCGAGCGAGATCGCGCCGATCGGGTACACGCGTGCGGCGCCAGCGCGCAGCGCCTGGCGGAGAATGAAACCGACGGCCGCCTGATTGTCGGTGACCGGCTCCGTGTTCGGCATCGCGCAGACGGCGGCGAAGCCGCCGGCGGCGGCGGCGCGCGCCCCGGTGGCGATCGTCTCCACATCTTCGCGGCCCGGCTCGCGCAGATGACAGTGCACGTCGATGAACCCTGGCGCGACGACGGCGCCGTCGCACTCGATCACCTCGGCTCCGTCCGGCGTGCCTAACGACCGGTCACGAGCCTCGATCACTCCGTTTCGAAGGAGCAGGTCTCCCCGCTCGTCGATACGCTGCGATGGATCGAGGATGCGCCCGCCGCGCAGAAGGACATCGCGCGCGGCGGTCGGGCGCTCGCGTGGCGTCACCGGTCGCTCCCTCCCTTGGCGGCGTCGGCAAGCTCGGGGCGACCGCCCGCGAGAAGGTAGAGCACGGCCATGCGAACCGCGACGCCGTTGGTGACCTGGTCGAGAATCACGCTGTGTTCTCCGTCAGCGACGTCGGAGTCGATCTCGACGCCCCGGTTCATTGGCCCCGGGTGCATGATCACCACGTCGTGCCGCACCCGCTCGAGCCGCTCGCGCGTCACGCCGAACACGCGATTGTACTCGCGCAGCGACGGAATGTAGCCGGCCTGCATCCGCTCGAGCTGGAGGCGGAGCACGTTCAGCGCTTCCGCCCACTCGATCGCTTCATCGATCCGCTTGAACACCGTCACGCCGAAGTCGCCAATGTCCCGCGGGAGCAGCGACCGCGGCCCACAGACGGCGACCTGAACTCCCATCTTGGTGAGGCCCCAGATGTTGGAGCGCGCGACACGTGAATGCAGCACATCGCCGACGATGCAGACGCGCCGCCCCTCGAGCGTCCCGAAGTGATCGCGCAGGGTGAGGAGATCGAGCAATCCCTGGGTGGGATGCTCGTGCGTCCCGTCGCCGGCGTTGATGACGTTTGACTCGATGCGGTCAGCGAGAAAGTGCGGCGCGCCGGACGCGGAATGGCGGATGACCACCATGTTGATCCGCATCGCCTCGAGATTGCGCGCGGTGTCGACGAGGGTCTCCCCTTTCTGCACGCTCGAGCCCGACGACGCCACGTTAACGGTATCCGCCGACAGGCGCTTTTCGGCGAACTCGAAGGAGATGCGGGTGCGGGTCGACGCCTCGAAGAAGAGGTTGACGATCGTCATCCCCCGCAGCGCTGGGACCTTCTTGATCTGGCGCTCGCTGACTTCCTTGAATGGCTCGGCGGTATCGAGGATCAATCGAATCTGCTCCGTCGAGAGAGGCTCGAGCCCGAGCAGGTCCTTGCCGAGCGTTTTGCTCATGCGCCCGCGTCGCGCGGAACGACCACGACGGCATCCTTCCCGTCGAGCTCGGCGACGAGCACATCGACGCGATCGGCGGGCGACACCTCGATCTTCTTGCCGACGATATCCGCGTGGATCGGCAGCTCGCGACCACCGCGATCCACGAGGACGGCGAGCGCGATGCGCGCCGGGCGGCCGAAGTCGGCGAGCTCATCGAGCGCGGCGCGAACGGTACGGCCGGTGTAGAGGACGTCGTCGATGATCACGACCTGTTTTCCCTCGAGGTTCCACGGGAGGTCGGTGGGGCCGACGACCGGCCGGGGCCCGACCGTCTGCAGGTCGTCACGATAGAGGGTGATGTCGAGCGCGCCCCGGGGGACCTCGATGTTCTCCCGCTCGCGGATGACGTCGCCAATGCGGCTGGCGAGCTGGACACCGCGGCGCTGGATGCCGACGAGGATGAGGTCTTCGGTGCCGTTGTGGAGCTCGACGATCTCGTCGGCCATGCGCTTGAGCGCGCGATCCACGGCGCGCGCATCGAGAACGATGTTCTGCTTGGGAGGCATCGGTGGGGGAATATAGACACACGAGTGCGGAATGCGGAATGCGGAAGTACCCATCGGTCCTCGACAATACCCTGTTCCGGCGTTGACAGGTCTCTCATTCCGGCTTACCCCTTGCACCGTGTCCCACGACTCTACTCGGAGGAGGCGTACATGCGGCACACGGGATGGATCCTGGGCGCCCTGCTGTTCGCGGCGTGCGCGCCGGGGCGAGCCTACACCAACGACGTCAACAGCACGCCGACGATCGCCGAGGCCGACCGGCTGATCGCGGACGCACAGCGAGCGGGGGCCGATTCGCTGGCGTCGAGCGCCATCGCGGCCGCACGGCAGGCACTCGGGGTGGCGCGTGAGCTGGAGCAGCGGGGCGAGCGCGGGCGCGCTCAGGTTGAAGCGATGCGGGCGCAGGCGGAGGCTCGTTATGCACGCGCAACGGCCGAGCGCGAGATCGCCCGCCGTGAGCATACCCGGGCGCGCGAAGCGATGGCGGCCTTGCCGCCGGGAGGTGCCCAATGATCGCTCGCGTTTCGATCATGGCGGTCGCGGTGCTCGTGCTGGCCGCATGCGCTACGACGCGGCCGTCGCCCGAAGTGGATGAGGCGCGCGGAATCTACCAGCGGCTCATGTCCGAAGGCGCGGACCGCCGGGTGGAGGCGGACCTTCTGCGCGCCAACACGGCGATCGTGGAAGCCGATGCGGCGTTCAACGCCAGGAAGGCTCAGGAGGACGTCGATGCGCTCGGCCACGTCGCACTGCGCTTGGCGCAGACGGCCGAGGCGAACCACGAGCGCATGCTCGCCGAGCGCGCGGCCGACAGCCTCCGCACGGCACGGCTGCAGCGTCTGCTGACGCTGAGCGAGGCGCAGCGCGCCCAGCTCGAGCAGCGACAGCAGCTCACCGAGCAGGAAATGCAGGCGCTGCAGCGGCGCGCCGACTCGCTGCGAATGGCCAACGAGGAAGCGAACCGGCGGCTGAACGAGGCGCTCGGCCAGCTGCGAAGCCTCGTCGCC
>DASTYE010000204.1:0-2712 GCA_035765135.1 Gemmatimonadaceae bacterium
TCGCGAATCGGCCCGCCGGAAATTCAGCTCGCCGTCTTTCCCCCGGTGGCTGCCGCCCTTCTGCCCAGGCTCATCGGCTGTCAGCACGCGATGGAGCTGATCCTCACCGGTCGCGTCCTGTCTGCTACCGAGGCACGTGAACGCGGACTGGTGAGCGAGTTGTGGCCGGCGGAGTGCTGGGAGGAGCGCGTGCGCGAATACATGGCGCGCTTCGCCGCGCTCAGTGGTCCCGTGCTGCGCCTGACGAAGCGCGCGGTCGTCGACGGGCTCCCGCTCGACCCCAACCAGGCCATGCGGCACGCGGAGTCCGTCTATCTGAACGAGCTCATGCGCCTGCGCGACCCCTATGAGGGACTCGCCGCCTTCCTCGACAAGCGACGCCCCGTGTGGCAGGAGGCGTAGCATGACGGAGACGCTCACGACCCCACGCGAGTTGGCGGTCGATCTCCTCGAAGGGTGGCGCGGCCGCCCGCTCGCCGAAGTGCTCCGGCTCTGTCGCGATCTGCTGGAGGATACCGACTTCCCGACCGTGAGCCGCTGGCGCGAGCGCGGCGGGAAAGTGCTCGGTCATTTCCAGGTGTATTTCCCGGAGGAGATCGCCCACGCGGCAGGGATGCTGCCGGTGAAGGTGCGCGGCGGTCCTGTTGAGATGCGGCTCGCCGACTCGCACTTCGGCTCGTATCTGTGCTCGATCCTCCGCAGCTCGCTCGAGCTGGCACTCTCCGGCAAGCTCCAGCTCGACATGTTCGTCAGTCATCCGATCTGCGACGCGGCGCGCAACCTCACTGGTGTCTGGTCGCGCAACTTCGAATACCCCGCGCAGATCCTCTACCTGCCGCAGAACGCCAACTCGGCGTATGCCGCTGGCTATCTTCGCGACGAGTATGCCCGGCTGCGACAGGACGTGGAGGGAGTGGCGGGACGCTGGGTGAGCGACGACGATCTGCGCCGCTCGATCGGCGTCTTCAACGAAAACCGCCGCCTGATGCGCGAGCTCTACGCCATCAAGCGGGAGACGCCCTGGCTGCTGGGCGTGGACGAAGCCTACACGCTCGTCGCCGTCGGTCCGCTCCTTCCGCGCGAGGAGCATAACGAGCTGCTCGCCGAGGTGATCCCGCAGATTCGAGCGCGCAACGCGCGAAAGCAGGACAAGATCCGCGTGGTATTCGAGGGCGGCTTCTGTGAGCAACCTCCGCTCGACCTCCTGAGCGTGATCGCGCAGCTCTGCTACGTCGTCGATGACGACCTGCTCATCGGGCTGCGCTGGATCGAGTCGGACGTTCAGGATGCCAGGGACCCACTCATCGGGCTCGCCGAGGCGTACCTCGAGCGCTCCTCCTACAGCCCGGTGCAGCACGACCTCAGAAAGCCCAAGGAGCGGATGCTCCTGCAACGCATTCGCGCATCCGGCGCGGAGGCCGCGATTATCGCCGCCGCGAAAATGTGCGAGCCGGGGCTCGACGAGCAGGTCGCCTACTCGAAGGCGCTCGACGAAGCGCACGTGCCGTACTTCGTCACCGAGTTCGAGGAGCGCATGTCCGGCTTCGACCAGCTCCAGATTCAGCTCGAAACGTTCGTCGAGAACATCCTTTTCGACTGAGGCGACCGCCCCGCGGGGCAGAGGCGCGTAATGATGCCAACGGATACTGAAGCGAAGCTGATCGGGCGCGGCACGCATGAGGCGGGACGCCTCATTCGCGAATGGTTTGGCTCACTCGACGCCGCGGCCGCGCGCGGTGAGCAGGCGGCCTACGTCTTCGTCATGGGCAGCATGGCGGAGGTGCTGCGGGCATTCGATCTCCATGTGGTCTTTCCGGAGATCAACTCCCTCCAGACCGCCGTGCGCCGCGTCGCGCACGAGTACCTCGGCGCCGCCGAAGACTACGGCTACTCGCCGGACATCTGCGGGTACGTGAAGGCCGACGTCGCCGTGCAGCTCCGCGGCGGCGAGCATCCAATGGGACACATCCCCAGGCCCGCGCTCGCCGTGCTCACCAACGCTTGCAACACCTACATCAAATGGGCGGAGTTCTGGGAGCGTATGTACCACACGCCCGTCGTCACTATCGACGTTCCCGGCTCCCGCACCGCCCATGGAGGCGCGCTTCCCGGCTCGCCGCAGTTCGAGTCGGATCGCCGGTACGTCGAGGGGCAGATTCGTGAGCTGATCGCGAAGTGCGAGGAAGTCACGGGCAAGCGTTTCGACATCGATCGCCTCGTCGACGTGATGCGCCTGACGAATGAGATGAGCGCTTCCTGGAAGCGTGTGCTCGAGCTGAACCGCGCGAGCCCCGCTCCGTTCGCGGCGGTCGTGGACGGCACGGGCTATCTCGGCGTTCTCAATGCGCTGCGTGGAACGGAGGCCGGCGCGGCGTACTTCCGTGACCTGGTCGAGGAGCTCGAGTACAAGGTGGCGCACGGCATCGGTGCGCTGGCGGATGAGCGACATCGGCTCGTTTTCGTCGGCGTTCCCTGCTACCCGATCTTCCGGCGATTCCACGAGCTGTTCGCCGATCGCGGCGGCGCCTTCGTGACATCGAGCTATCTGTGGTTCGCGGCTGGCGGACTGAACCTCGGCATCGAATACGATCTGGACCGACCGATCGAGAGCCTTGCCGAGGGGGTGCTGCTCGGCGTGCGTCACGCGATCGACAGCATGCTCTTCCAGGACCGCGCGCTCATTCAGGCGATCGATGGCTTCGGCGCCGACGG
>DASTYE010000205.1:0-3519 GCA_035765135.1 Gemmatimonadaceae bacterium
ATCCCGGTGTCCGGGTCGATGTGGACGGGGTGCGCAGCCAATGTCTCTCCCTCCGTGTTTCACGCCCGTGTGCTCGGCGGCTTGTTCGGCAACAGCTGTGCCGGAGGGCGAGGGCGGTCGAAGGCGATCGAGGGCGGGCGACGACGATCAACGGGCGTATGGGCCTGGATCCGCGCGCCCCTCGACCGCCTTCGACCGCCGTCGATCGCCCTCGACCCCCTAGCCTCTCTCCACCTGCACCACGCTCGCCAGGCCCGGCCCGACCTGATGCTGCCCGCCGCCAATGCGCAGGGTGATCGGGCCGCCGAAGGGCGCCTGCGAGAGGACCTCCACGATCGCGCCGGGGACGAGGCCGAGCTCGCCGAGGTAGCGCAGCCGCGGCGCATCGTCGTCGCTCACCCGGACGACGCGGCCGGAAGCGCCCGCGGGCAGGTCGGCGAGAGACATGAGCGATCGCTCCTCGATCTCACCTTCGCGCGTCGGAATCGGCGCCCCGTGCGGATCCACCGATGGCTCGCCGATCGCGGCCGCCATCCGATCGATCAGATCCTCCGACGCCGCATGCTCGAGCCGCTCGGCCTCATCGTGCACGCGGTCCCACGGGTAGCCGAGCGCCTGCGTCAGGTAGGCCTCGATGATGCGATGGCGTCGGAGCATGCGGAGCGCGATGCGGCGCCCTTCGTCGGTGAGGCGTACGCCGCGATACCGCTCGTGCGCGAGCAACCCCTGCTCGGCGAGCCGTCGCACCATCCCGCTCACCGACGCCGGCGCGATCGCCAGCCGCTGCGCGATGTCGTTCGTCGCGGCGGCCCCCGACAGGCGCTCGATTTCGTAGATGACCTTGAGGTAATCCTCGACCGGAGCGGTCACCTCGTCCGGATTGCGCGTCGTCATCATCATCACTGCCGCACCCACCCCGAGATGGTCTGCAGGAGGAGCCACGCGTTGAGTGAGGCGATCGCCGCGGCGACGATCCACGCCAGCGCGGTGAGCCACCGCTGGTTGACGAACTCCCCCATCTTAAACCGATCGGAGGTGAATCGCACCAGCGGGATGACGGCGAACGAAAGCTGGAGGCTCAACACCACCTGACTCAGGATCAGGAGTCGCGCGGTTCCGCTCTCGCCGTAGAGGACCGCGACGATTGCCGCCGGGGTAATCGCCAGCGCTCGCGTGATCAGTCGGCGAAGCCAGCGCGGGAGCGTAATGTCGAGAAAGCCTTCCATGACGATCTGCCCTGCGAGCGTGCCGGTGATCGTCGAGTTCTGGCCGGACGCGAGGAGCGCGAGCGCGAACACGGTACTCGCCGCGCCCACACCCAGCAGCGGCGTCAACAATCGATAGGCATCCTGGATCTCGGCGACCGTCGTGTGACCGGCCCGATGGAACGTCGCGGCCGCGAGTACCAGGATCGCCGCGTTGATGAAAAATGCGAAGGAGAGCGCGATCGTCGAATCGATGAACGCGAACCGCACCGCCTCGCGCTTCCCCTCGTGCGTCGGCTCGAACCGGCGTGTCTGCACGATCGACGAATGCAGATACAGGTTGTGCGGCATCACCGTGGCGCCGAGGATGCCCATCGCGATGTAGAGCATGCCGGGATCGCGCACGATTTGCCCGCGCGGGATCAGTCCACCGAGCACGGCATCGAAGTCCGGACGCGCGATGAACAGCTCGAAGACGAAGCATCCGGCGATCAGCGCCACGAGCGCGATCACGAACGCCTCGAGCTTTCGAAATCCTCGGTCCTGGAGATACAGGATGAGCAGGACGTCGAGCGCGGTGAGCGCGACACCCCACGCGAGCGGAATTCCAAACAGCAGGTTGAGCGCGATCGCCGCACCAATGACCTCGGCGAGATCGCAGGCGACGATCGCCAGCTCCGCCAGCAGCCAGAGCGCCATGACGGTCGGCGTCGAGTAGGCATCGCGACAGGCCTGCGCGAGATCGCGCCCGGTGACGATGCCGAGCTTCGCGGCGAGCCCCTGGAGGAGCACCGCCATGAAGTTCGATCCGAGGATGACGAAGAGCAGCGTGTATCCGTAAGCGGAGCCGCCGGCGAGGTCGGTTGCCCAGTTCCCCGGGTCCATGTATCCGACCGCGACCAGATACCCGGGACCAACGAAGGCGAGGAAGCGACGAAGCGGCGCTCGCGATGCGACGGGGATCGAGCGATAGACATCCTCGAGCGACGGCGACGTTCGTTCGCGCAGCCAGCCGCTGCGCGGCGCACTCTGCTCGGGAAGGTTCGACACGCGCTACGGGGCGAGCGAGAGAAACTGCCGCAGAATGCGCTCGGTGAGACCCCAGATCGTGTGCGCCCCGTGCTGAAAGCTCATCACCGTTCGCGGACCGCCGGACAGCTCGAGCACGACCTCACGAGAGATCTCGGGATCGCGCAACGCGGCGACATCGACCCAGAACCAGTCGGCGACCTCGGGGCTCGCGACGATCTCGACGTCGGACCTCACGAGTCCGACGAACGGTGTGATGATGATCGGCGGAAGCACCGGCGTGCGCGGGGCGACCTCGTCGAGGCAGCCGATCAACCTTCCATCGCGATCGATGTCGATCGCGGTCTCTTCCCACGTTTCGCGAATGACCGTCCGCTCGAGCGAGGGGTCGCCGGGCTCACGGCGCCCGCCCGGTAGCGCGACGTGTCCGCTCCACGGATCGCCCTCGTACGTCGCCCGCTTGATGAGCAGGAGCTGCGGCGTCGGCACCTCGCGGGCTTCGTCGAGCCTGACGAGCAGCGCCACCGCCGCTCGCCGCTCGGATTCCTGCGGCTCGACCAGCGCCGGCTTTCGCGAGACCACCGCGCGCACGAGCGGCGCTATCTCGGGGTGGTGCGCGATCCGGTCGAGATCGGTCATCGGGCGGTCATGCGTCGGAGACGACACTACCCTTCGATCTCCCCTCCCGCATCCACCCACGACTGAATGCCGCCGGCAAGGGAGACGACGTCGCGATATCCCATCTCGCGCATGGTGTCGGCGGCGAGGGCGGAGCGATTTCCGCGCGCGCAGTAGAGCACGACCTTCCGCTCGCGCGGAACGACTCCCTCGATGCGCCCTTCGAGCACGCCTCTGGCGACGTGCACCGCGCCGGGGACGTGACCGAGGTTCCATTCGCGATCTTCGCGGACGTCGACGACCGCGAAGTCCTCACCGCGGTCGCGCATCTGCGTCATCTCGCGGGCGGAGATTTCCTTGATGCGGGATTTGGCTTCCTGGATGAGTTGGTGTCCGGACTTCATTGCGAGGGTGTCAAGGGTGTCGAGGGTGTCAAGGGTGTCGATGAGAGGGCCATGAAAATGCCACGGCGTGTGCACGATGGATGGTCGCTGTTGCCTCTCTATCGCGATACTTCGCAAATGAAATCGCTTGGGTCCGCCGCGTCTACCCGTGTGGCTACGAGAACGCACCGGGATCTCATCGTCTGGAAGGAGAGCATGCTGCTCCTGGCCACGGCCTATCGTCTTGCCGCAAGGTTACCAGCCTTCGAGCGGTACGGGCTTGC
>DASTYE010000206.1:0-19168 GCA_035765135.1 Gemmatimonadaceae bacterium
GGGCGCCGAGTATCGGCCCAACACGTTTTATCACGTGCTGCGCGGCGGACCGGCGGGCGGAGGATATTCGACCGTCGGTGATCTCACGCGCTTCGCGGTCGCGCTGGTGGAGGGGAGACTCGTGAGCCGCGCCGCGGTCAAGCAGCTGACGACACCCAAGCCCGAGCTCTCGTCACCGCGCTATGGATACGGGTTCGGGATCGAGGAGAATGGGCGGATTGTCGGGCACGGTGGCGGCTTCCCCGGCATTAGCTCGCAGCTCGACATCTTCGTCGAGGATGACTACACGCTCGCGGTGATGTCGAACTACTCGAGGGGAGCGCACCCGGTAGTCGAGAAGGCGCGTGGGCTGATTCTCGCGGGCCGGGCGCCGACGGCGTCACGGTGAGTCCCTTGAGAAATCTTTCTGGAACCGCAGAGGCCGCAGAAGGCCGCAGAGGCTTTTGTGGCCGCGGATGAACGCAGAATACGCAGATTGGCTCCGGCGTGCGAACGCAGATCTGCGTAGCGGTCAACAACAGTCGTTAGGAACTTCATCTCGCGCTACGCTTCCCACTCGCCACGAATGCAAACTGCGTATTCTGGACTTACCCCGTTTGGTGGACACGCAGGTGATCGTTCCTATGCTGCCTCGGTGAGCTGGGCCTCGTAATGCACGGGACTCAGATAGCCAAGTGTCGAATGACGACGCCGCGGATTGTACCAGGTCTCGATGTACCGGAAGATGGCTTGCCGCGCCGCTGCGCGCGTCGCCCAGCGATGCCGATTAATCAACTCTACCTTCAGGGTCGCGAAGAAACTCTCCGCGACCGCGTTGTCCCAAAAATCCCCCTTCCGACTCATACTCGCCTGGATGCCGTGAGCCTCCAACAGGGCCCGATACTCGGCGCTCGCGTATTGTGCCCCGCGATCGGAGTGATGCACCAAGCCCACCGTGGGGCGCCGGGCGGCAAGCGCCATGCGCAACGCCCCGAGTGCGAGCGCGCGTGCAGGGTGTCGCGCATGGCCCAGCCCACGACCCGCCGCGAGGCGAGATCCAGAATCACCGCGAGATAGAGCCAGCCCTCGCGCGTCGGCAGGTGAGATCACTCACCCACACGCGATCCCGTTCCCGAATCCCGTTCACGTCGAAGCGGCGCTCGAGGAGGTTGGGCGCGATCGGCTGCTCATGGGCCGAGTCCGTCGTGGAGGTCGAATACGGAAAGCGGAATGCGGAATAATACAGGATCCCGAAAACGGCGGGACTCCGACTCTGGTGAGTCGAAGCCCCGTTCTCCTTCCCGCCTCCTTTTCAGCTCCTCCCATTCCGGTATCGTCAATAACCGACCCGATCGCTCACGGTCACGGGCCGGGGCAGAGTGACGATCGTTCCCCGAGCGGGCTAGCGCGTTCCGTCCGTCGTATCGAGAACCAGATCACCGCCGCGGGGCTCCCCATCCCAGTTGAACGCCAAACAGCGTCGAGCCTTCTCGGATGAACACCTTTTGGGCTCCGACAGAAACGTTGAGCGCGCCGCTCGGCGAGGCAAATCCCAATCCTCCGCCCAGCAGGAAGCGAACGCCACTTTCTGATTCGCCCCCTCCGCTCATGCGGCCCCAGCCCACCCCCGGGACCAGGAATGGAACAAACTGACCACGAGTGCCCGCCGTGAGAGAGATCGGGAGGCTAGCGGCGAGGCTCATCACGTTGAAGTCGGCTTGGTCATCTGTCGGAAACGCGTACCCAATCGAGCCACGTGCGCCCACGGACCAGTTAGTCCCACCGCTTCCTGCCCGCTCAGCTCCACGAAACAGCGCCCGCGTCGCGTTTGCTCCGAGCATGACCGCGCGATCGGTAGACTCACACTGACCTTGCCCGCAGTTCGCGATGTAGCCGAGGGTGAAGCCCACACGAGCTGCGCCAGCACGAATATCCGCGCCAAGAGCCAAGCGATGCGTGGATTCATCGGGCTCGAAGAACGGCTCACTCATGTAGCCGTACTGAACCTGAAACGCGGACGGGCTTCCTGCGTCCCGCAGCGGAGTCGGCGCAAGGCCTCCGGCAGGTGTGAAGATGAGGGCGGTGTAGGCAACGAAGTCCTCGACGGTCTGTGCGCCGATGGCCGTCACACCGGCACTGGTGACAATGAGAACCGCCAAAGCACGGCGAATCGTTAGGTTACCCATGAATGACCTCCGGTGAGAGTGCGGGATCGACTCACCTCACGACTGGCGTCCAACCGCGGAGTGTCGTGAGCGTGACTGTGGTGTATCGGACTACACCTTCCTATTGCCCGGCACTGACGACGTGATCGCCGACAGCGACGTGTCGATGGCGCTCTGACGTGACCGGGCAGGTGCTATCCTGAACCAGGAGGAGATGGGGCCCTGCTTGGCCGCAAACGTGCTTGCGCATGAGGCCGCCCTCAGCGGTGGACTCGGACGTACCCGGAGCACCGGGCAAGCGGCCTAACCGGAAGCAACACGCACCGTTCAAGACAGCGCGATAGTCGGCACGAACCGGTCGACCACCAGACTCCCGAACATGGCCCAAGCTCTCTGTCAGGAGGCATCGGTTCGTTCGGTCAACGAGCGCAGACGTTCAGTCGAGCCCACGCGGGATTCACGCCCGCTTTCGCTGCGCCATGATTCCATCGGCGCTATCGTTATGATCCTGCGCGAAGAAGTCTGTCGGGATGCGCACTCAAACCGTGTCAGGCCCTCCCTGACCGACGCGTGTTAGCCCTGGTCAAGTGGCAGCCCCAATGGATGGTCCTGCAAAACGTCTCCATCCGAAAAAAGCCACCGTTGATCGGTGGCTCGTTCGCTTTCATTTGACCAGCCCGGCTGCATCAGCGGGTCCGCCGTGCGCGCTAAGTCCTGGAAATGGCAGCGGCGAATGGGAGTTTTGCAGTTATCCTTCGCGTTTGGGGACCTTTCAAGGTAGTTCTATCCCGCTGCGACCCTAGCGGTTAGGCGTCTTCACATATCGATCGGGTTGCGCCCGTTTGCGTACGTTTCGAGACGAATTTGCCCATACATTTGCCCAAGATGGCGGTCCGACACTGACAGGTCCGACCACGTTTGCCGCATGTCTCCAGCGAGGCAGGCGGAAAGACTGACACGGTCAAGTACCTCTTGGCCGACGACTCCGGACGATGACACATGCACACGTTCGGCCTCGTCAGGCAGCGGGGGCGGGGTAACTGTCAGCACGCGACGTCTACAAGCTCAATCGCGCTTGACCTGCTTAAAGAGCCTCAAAACGTGCTCTTAGCAGAATCACATACCTCGGCGGCGTGTTCAATAGCGCGGGCGATTTCTTGCCCGCGACCTGAAATCGCGCGGGCGGGAACGGCCACGCTATCGGTGCGTGACGGTGCGTAGGTCGAAGACTCGCTACCAACCGTCAGAGTGCGTTCATCGATTCGGATCGCCTCGCCGACCCTGTTGGTGGTACCGATGACCACTTCGAAAGCGTCCTCCATTTTGGATTCGCTTGCGTCGTATGCCACCGATACGGAGATCGCCCCAGATCCTGAGCGTCGAGTGGAATAGTGGCGACTTGGCTCAGTGACACGCCGGCGGCTCACCGCTCTCGGAGTAGTTGCACCGCCTCCTGCTTAAACTCATCGCTGAACGTGCGGCGCGTCCGCGGTCCTCGCCGCGACGACGCCATATCGTCTTCTCGATCGTTCTTCATGGAACACCTGCTCCCCCAAAAGTAGGGCTGGCGAGGTGTCCATCAAACCGGGTCAATTCCATTCTGCGTTGATCTGCGGCCTTCTGCGGTTGTAGCCACTACATTGACAGCATGACCGTCGCGCGCACGGACCTTGTTCATCGCGGACTTTGGCTCAATTGGCTGACCATCGGCTACAACGCGGTCGAGGCGATCGTCTCGATTGCTGCAGGAATGGTCGCCGGTAGTGTAGCGCTGATCGGGTTTGGCGTCGACAGCGTCATCGAGCTGACCGCCAGTGGCGCGGCTCAGTGGCGGCTGCGAATCGACGACGATGTCGCCCGTCGCGAGCGCGTGGAGAGACTGTCGCTCCAAATCATCGGAGGATGCTTTCTCGCCCTCGCCGTCTACGTCGCCTTCGAAAGCCTCGAGACACTCCTGGCGCGCGACGCACCCGACGGCTCCGTCGTCGGCGTCGTCATTCTCTCCCTCTCCGTCGTCGTGATGCCGGTGCTCGCGCGCGCAAAACGCCGCGTGGCCGGTGCCCTGCAAAGTCGGGCGCTCACCGCCGACGCGACGCAGACGTCGCTCTGCGCGTACCTGTCGGTGATCGCGCTCGCGGGCGTCGGGCTCAATACGGTGATCGGGTGGTGGTGGGCCGATCCCGTCGCCGCGCTCGCAATGGTGCCGATCATCGCGAAGGAAGGTGTGCAAGGTATCCGTGGCGAGTCCGACTGCGCCGCGTGTCCCCACGATCTGGCACCGGTCGAGCGCGACGCCGGCGCCTAACGCCGCCGACGACTCAGCGGCGGCGCGATTTTCCTCGCATCGGGATGTCGCGCGGTGGTCTGGCAAGATCCTCGAGCCAGGCGGTCACGAAGTTCGCGTAGCCCGTCGCGTTGTCGAGGATGCGTGAGGCCTCGTCAGGCTTGCCGTCGCGGAGCAAGTCCGTCGCGTGCGCGAGGTCGCTCTTGAGCCGCCGCGCCTGGCCGGCGAGCAGCTGCACGCGATCGTCGTCGATCGTCGCCATGTCCCCTCCCTCCCGTCCACCCGTCCCGGTGCGTCGCTCGCTGCCAAGCTTATGGTAGCCGGTCAGCGCGAGGAAGGGGAATGCAAATCTCCGACCGGTTAGCGATCGGGGAAGATCACCGGACGGAAGCTCGACCCGTTCCAGCTGTAGCCCACGGTGCGGCCGTACCAGTTCACGCCGAATGCGCCGCTCTCCGTTCGGTCACTCGCTGGAAATCCGCCCAGCTCGCGCATGCCGCCCGACTCGGTCCAGAGGAAGGCGCGCCCGGCCGTGGAACCGCTCGGTCCCGACGAGCCAACAACATGTCCCCGGTCGCTGATGTCGCGAGCGATACTCCAGTCCATCCCCTCGAGCACGCCCAGGTCGCGCATCCCTCCGGAAGGCGTCCACAGGAACGCGCGATATGCCCCGCTCGCGACTCCGCTGGCGCCGACCACGTGCCCATCGGCGTTGATGGCGAGTGCGATGCTTTCGGCCGCGCCGGGCAGTGTCCCGACCTCTCGCACGTCGCCGTTGGCCTCCCAGATCAGCGCGAGCGACGTACCCGCGTTACGATCCATCCCGACGCCAGCGATCTGCCCGTGCACGTTGACGGCATTCGCTCGCACCCATTGGTAACGAGCGCTGCCCGGGACATCGCGCATGCCTGCTACCTGCGTCCATGCGAAAACCCGAGTCTCTCCAGTGGCGGTGAGCCAGTTCCCGACGACGGTACCGTTGTCGTTGATGTCGCTGGCTTCGCTCGCGACCCCGCCCTCGGGCGTGCCGAGATCGCGCATCGCCTCTCCGGCCGTGGCAAGAAACGCGTGTTGAACGCCGCTGCTCGTGATCGACCAGCCTACGATCTGGCTCTGCGCGTTGATCGCCGCCGCCGCACTGAGGGCTCCGCCGAGGGTTCCGAGGTCGCGGATGCCTCCGGTCTCACTCCAGCTGAAGGCGTGAATCGTACTCGCGCTCAGGCTCGCATCGCCGACGACACGTCCAAAGTCGTTGATCGCTCGGGCCCTCGCCCACAGGCCGCCGAGCCCGACGAGATCGCGGATTTCTGAGCGGACGGGCCCTGGTGAATCCTCGATGGAGGTCGGCGGATCCGAGCACCCCGCCGCGACGTGCAGCGCGATACCGAGGGAAAACGCCGCCATCACATGACGGCGGCTGATCGTGCGAGGAGCATGTAGTCGCATCGTAGCGACCTCCGCCTGGCGCGCCCGGCCAGGATTGCCGAAAGGGCCACTGCTGACCAAGGCGCCACGCAGTAGCGCACTGCACGTCCCGTTCTCTGGGTGTGTCCGAAGTGGTGAAGGGGTCGGCTCGGCGTGACCGCAAGGTGGTGGCTGGCGACCTCGCCGTCCAGTTTCGTTGGAAAGAGGACGAGTAAGCTACTGCACCCCGAACGTGCGATTGCGCACCGCGATAGCGATCGGCAGCACGGCGAAATCGAGGGTCGACTCGTTTACCAGAACCACCAGGCTGCCGACGCCCGTCTTTGCATAGGCTTCAGCTTCGTAGCCCGGGATGGCACCATCGTGACCGATCCAGCCATCGCCGACGAGCACACCGAGTCCGTACTCGAAGTCGAACGACTCGCCGGGCAAGCGCACGCGACTGGCGGGCACGGTGGTTAGGCGAGCAGCGTGCGATGCCGGCGAGACGAGCTCGCCCGCGGCGAGCGCCTCCACGAACCGAACAAGATCACCCACCGTGCTCACGACCGCCCCAGCCGCACCGGCAGCGGTTGGACTGACGAGGGTTCCCACCGCGAAGTTGTCGATCCCGTTCAGATCGACGTAACCTTGCGCGAAGGGGGCGACCAATGACGTCTCCGTCCCATAATAGGTTGCCGTCATGCCGAGCGGCTCGAACACGCGCCGACGAAGCAGTGTCCCGATGGGCTCGCCGCCGGCCGCCTCGGCAACGAGGCCAAGGAGGATGTAGTTCGTGTTCGAGTACTCCCAGCGACCGGCGGCGCCGGGCGTGAATGTGCGCGGCATGGCGTCGGCGATCGCGATGAGCTGCTGCGGACTCCAGACGCGAGACGGCTGCGCAAACACGGCGTCAATGAAGCCCGGGTCATCCACGTAGTCGCCGATTCCGGAGGTGTGGTTGAGAAGCTGGCGGAGCGTTAGGCGATCAGCCTCGGGGAGAATGCCGGGGAGAAACCGTGCGACCGAGTCGTCGAGCGAGAGGCGATTCTCGTCCGCGAGCTGAAGGATCACGGTCGCGACCATAGACTTCGTCACGCTGCCGACGCGGAAGCGGTCGAGGGGCGTCATCGGTCGCCCACTCGCGAGCTCGGCGCGCCCGCTGGCGAGGACGCTCGGCTCCTCACCCGTGCGCCGAACAGCCACCACCAGACCCGGGAGGTCGTAAGCACGCGCGAGGCTGTCGACGAGAGCCTGCAGGCCATGCGCACGCGGGCCGGTGGTCGTGTCGTCCGAGCACGCGACGGCGAGGACCATCGCGAGCGGAACGCCCAGCCATCGCGCGAATCTCACCGGTGATGGAGCCACTGCATGCCCCTTCGAGCGCCCATCATCGCGTGCATGAGTCCTTGCGGCTCGTAGAGGCGCGGGCCGGAATCGAACCGGCGAATGGGAGTTTTGCAGACTCCTGCCTTACCACTTGGCTACCGCGCCGAAGTCCTTGAAATGTAGCGCGATAGACGACCCCCCTCCAGCGACGCCGCTGCGCTCCTCGCTCGACCGCGCGCGAAGCTGTCGAGCGAGCCAAGCAGCGGCATCATCGATCGCCGCCTCCGGCAACAGATGCCCCGCGTTCCACCACCGCATCTCCTTCGGGTCCCCCGCGGCGGCGAACAACCGCTCGGCGTCGACGGGCTGGACCGTGCGGTCGAGCGTCCCGTGCGCCATCAGCAGCGGCCGCCCGGCGATCCGACGCACCGCGTCGATCGGATCGGCGACCGTCCGAAGCAGCCGCTCGAACGGCGTCCCCAGCGGCAAGTCCCCGGCCGCGGCGAGGACCACCGCGCGCACCCGCGGATCCTGCGCCGCCACCGCCAGCCCCACGTACGCGCCTAACGAATATCCCACGACGGCCAGCCGCGATGGGTCGTACCGCGGATCCTTCGCGAAACAGTCGAGCGTGGCCGAGCACTCGGTGAGGGCGAGCCGCCAATGGCGGAGCAGCGCCGCCGGGTTGCGCATCGCCTCGCGCTCGAGCGGCGCCTGCCGGTCGCCGTGCAGCGGCAGGTCGATCGCGATCGATGCCACACCACGCAGCGCGAGCGCGCGGCCGACGGTGTCGGCCATGCGCTCCTTCCGGGACGAATACCCGTGGAGCAGCACCGCACCCGGCACATCGCGATCGACCCCGTCCGGGAGCAGCAGCAGCGCGGGGACGACCGCCTCGCCGACGCGAATCCGTATCGAATGCCGGGGGACGTAACCGTTCGGATGGGACATGCGCCGGTCGCATCGGGCAAGAACCCGGCCGCGGCTGGCGTCCCAGCACTTCCCGGTGCATATCCGTAAATCGGCGGGGCATCATGCTCGGACGCCCCGCCGTGTCTCACGTCTCGGAGGATCCATGCACGCTCACCGGTTCGCCGCGCTCCTGTGCGCGGCCGCTCTCGCCCTCCCGCTCGGCGCGCAACAGACGCACGATGCGGAATACACCGCGAAGATCCGCGAGCTGACGCCGACGCACCCCACGTGGAAGTTCACGACGGAGCTCGTCGACCACCTCCCGGCGTCGGCGACCGTGCCCTCACCGCTCAAGGTGCTTGGCTACGTTCCCGGAACGCCGGGACGCCTGTCGTACGTCGCCGACATCAACCGGTACTTCAAGGCGCTCGACGAGGCGTCGCCACGCGTGCAGATCATCTCGCTCGGCATGAGCGACGAAGGGCGCGAGATGATCATGGTCGCCATCGCCGACGAGGCGACCATGGGGCGGCTTGACGAATATCGGACGATGCTCGGTCGCATTGCCGACCCACGCGGACTCTCGCCTGACGAGAAGGCGCGCGTGATCGCCGGCGCCAAGCCGATCTACTGGCTCACCGGCTCCATTCACTCGCCGGAGATCGGCAGCCCCGAGATGCTGATGGAGCTCGCCTATCGACTGGCCGTCGACGAGTCGGATTTCGTGAAGGCCATCCGCTCCGGCGTCATCACCCTCATCACACCGGTGACCGAAGTCGACGGCCGCGATCGCATGGTCGACGTCAACAAGCTCACGCGACAGCTCAAGCTCGGCCCGCGGGGCGCGCCGCTCGTGTACTGGGGGAAGTACACGGCCCACGACAATAACCGCGACGGGATGGTGCTCTCCCAAAAGCTGACGCAGAACGTGATGAAGGGGTTCCTGCACTGGAAGCCCGTCGTCTTCCACGACCTGCACGAGTCGGTGCCCTTCCTTTACGTGAGCACCGGCACCGGGCCGTACAACGATGAGTTCGATCCGATCGTGATCGACGAGTGGCACACGCTCGCCTATCAGGAGATCACCGAGCTCACGCGACGTGGGCTCCCCGGCGTGTGGACGCACGGGTTCTACGATGGGTGGGCGCCTAACTACATGCTCGCCATCGGCAACCTCCACAACAGCATCGGCCGCTTCTACGAGACGTTCACCTCGACGGGCACCGACTGCCAGACGGTGAAGCTGCCGGCATCGCAGACGGAGCGGCGCTGGGACCGGCCGAATCCGCCGGTCAACGGCGTGAAGTGGTGCATGCGCAGCAACATCAACTACCAGCAGTCGGGCGTGATGATCGCGCTCAAGTACGTCGCCGACCATCCGCGCACCTTCCTCGAGAACTATGCGGCGAAGGCGGAGCGGATGATCAAGCGGGGGCAGACGTCGGCGCCGTACGCGTACGTGATTCCGCGCGACCAGCGTCGCGCGGCCGAAGCCGCCGATCTCGTGAACCTCTTCCGCGCCCATGGGTCGGAGGTTCACGTCGCGCAGGAAGAGTTTGATGTGAAGGTGTCAGGCGGCAGGAGTCAGGAGTCAGGGGGGGACAGTGGCCGGGTTGCCCGGGATTCTGCAGGTGGCGCCCCGACTCCTGCCTCCCCACCCCCGACCACTACACGGGTCAAGCGCGGCGACTGGATCGTCCGCATGGACCAGCCCTACACCGCGACCGTGCGGACGCTGCTCGCCATCCAGAAGTACAAGGCCGATGACCCACCGCCCTACGACGACACGGGGTGGACGCTCGATGAGCTGCGTCACGTCGTCACGTTCAAGGTCGCCGATTCGACGATCCTGGCGAAGCCAATGACCGCACTGACGGCGGACGCCAAGGTCGAAGGCACCATCTCGGGGAGCGGCAACGTGATCCTCGTCGAGCACCTCGGCGACTGGCGCTCGGCGGTGCTGCCCTGGAAGGTCGGGAACGCGCGAGTGAGCTCGGCGGAGGTGTCGTTCACCGCCGCCGGTCGCACCTGGCCCGCGGGGACGTATCTCGTCACCGACGCGCGCGGCGGGCGTGCGCGCGCCGCGGTGCAGGAGCTGGGCCTAACGGGTGTGGCGGTCGCGAGTGCGCCGACCGTCCGCGCCCACGAGGTGCGGCCGCCACGTGTCGCGCTCGTGCACTCGTGGCTCGAGACGCAGAACGAAGGATGGGTCCGCTACGCATTCGACCAGCTCGGCGTCCCGTACACGTACATCTCGGATCAGTCGCTCTCCGCGCCGAAGCGCCTCGACGCCTACGACGTGCTCGTCTTCCCGCACGTCAACGGCTCGCCGCAGACGCTGATCAACGGCCGGCCGATGACCGGCCCGGCGATTCCCTGGAAGAAGACGGCGCTCACGCCGAACCTCGACAAGTGGGACACGACCGACGACATCCGCCGCGGGATGGGCCTGGAAGGTGCGGCGGCGCTGCGGCGGTTCGTCGAGCGCGGTGGAGTGCTGATCACGACCGGCAACACGTCGCGACTGCCAATCGCGTTAGGCTTCAACGCGACGGTGAGTGAGGAGGAAGCCCGTACGCTGCGTACTCGCGGAGCGATCTTCCGGGCGCGTGGCGACACCACCGGCAGCCCCATCCTCTACGGGTACGAGCGCACGACGTTCCCGGTGTATTTCAACCGGACGCCGCTCCTCACGGTACAGGGGCGTGATACGACCGGGGCGCTCGAGGGTGTCGATCCGGCGATCGTGGCCGACATGGAGCGCCAGCGCGGACGGGTGATTCTTCGCTTCCACCCGAAGGCCGACTCACTGCTCATCTCCGGCCTGCTCGTGAACGGAAGCGAGATGGCGGGAAGGGCGGCGGTCGTCGATGCCCCGGTCGGCCGTGGGCGTGTGGTTCTGTTCGGCATTCGTCCCATGTGGCGGTGGCAGTCGCAGGGCTCGTTTGCGTTAATGCTGAACGCGATGGCGCACTGGAACCATCTCGGCGTGACGACGGCCCCTCCGGCGAGAGAGACCGTCACCGACGGACAGTAACATCCATGCGAATTCTTCCCGTGAGCGTTGGCCTTGTTCTGCCATGGGCCGCAGTTGTCGGGCAGCAGCGGCCAACGCTTTTCGACGACGCGCTCCGCGCGATGGGCGGTGAGGCGGCGGTGCGAGCCCCGACGTCGCTCACCCTCGAGGCGACGACGGGTAGGAACTACAACCGGGGCCAGGGCATGTCGCCAACGGCGGCACTCCCCCGGTTCGACGTAACCCAGGTCCGCCGCACCACCGATCTGACCGGCGTGCGGCACAAGACCGAGATAACGCGAATACCAACGTTCGTCACGGTTTCCGTCGCGCCCCAGCGCATCCACACAGGGCTCGACGGGGACATCGCCTACGGGATCGCGCCTAACGGGAACGCCAACCGCCAGGCGCCGGCGGTCGCGGCTGGACGCCGGCATGAGCACTATCATCACCCGCTCGTCCTCATGCGCGCCGCGCTCGAGCCGGGTGCGGAGATTCACGCCGCGGGCACCCAGGAGGGACATCACGTCCTTCGCATCAAGGTGACGCCGGCCGACAGCTTTCAGCTCTGGCTCGACCGGCGCACGCACCTTCCCGCGCGCATCCGCTCGATTCGGTACGACACGAACCTGGGCGATCTCGTCTTCGAGTCGACGTTCGAGAACTGGGCGCCGGCCGGGGCCCTCCAGCTGCCGACGAAGCAGACCACCCGCTTCGGTGACGCCGTCATCTTCGAGTACGACAGCTTGCGCAACACCCTCGGAACGGAGCCGGTGGATCTGGCCGCGCCCGAAGCCGCGCGCGGACCGGCGCCCAGCCCCGCCGTCAACGTGGCGGTGGAGGACCTGGCGCCCGGCGTGTGGCGTCTCGCGGGCGGCTCGCACCACAGCGTGCTCGTCGAGTTCGAGGACTATCTCATGTTGATCGAGACGCCGCAGAACGATGCGCGAACGCTCGCGGTCATCGCGAAGGCGCGGGAGCTTCGGCCGAATAAGCCGCTCCGCTACGCGGTGAACACGCATCACCACTACGATCATTCAGGCGGGGTGCGCGCGGCGATCTCCGAGGGGCTCACGATCGTGACGCACGCGGGGAATGCGGCCTTCTACCGAGACGTCGCGCGGCGACCGCACACGCTCGAGCCCGACGCTCTGTCTCGCGCTCCAAAGACTCCGACCATCGTCACCGTCGGCGAGAAGCGGGTCTTTCAGGACCGCCTCCGGACCGTCGAGCTCCACCACGTTCGTGGCAGTCCGCATTCCGAGACGATGCTGATCGCCTATCTCCCCACCGAGCGGATACTCGTTCAGGCCGACGCGTTCAATCCGGCGCCGCCTAACGCGCAATCGCCCGTCTATCCGTTCGCGAAGAACCTGGTGGAGAACATCGAGCGTCTGGAGCTCCGTGTGGAACGCGTCGCCGCGCTCCACGGAAGGGTGGTGGAGTTCGCGGAGGTCCGGGAAGGGGCTCGGTAGAGCGGGTCAGGGGCCAGGGGCCAAGGGGAGGGTCAGGGGTTCACGGTTTCCCCGAGCCGCCTCTGGGCCCCTGGCCCCTGACTCGCGCCGTTCTCGCCAGCTCAGCCTCTGCCGCCACAGCCCCAAAGGCCGGCCAGTTTCCAGCCGCCACGATTTGCTCGAAGATCGCTCGCGCGCGCGTCGTGTCCCCGCGGTAGAGGTACCAGTTCCCTACTCCGTACGCGGTGCTGACGTCGTCGAGCGCCCCAGTCGACGCGCTCGGCAACAGCGAATCCACCGCTAGCTCGCCTTTGTACATCAGGAGCAGCCGGTGGTAGGCGCCGTTCTCGATGACGTCGAGATCGGCGCGGATCGGCTCCAGCACGCGGGCCGCCTCGGTGTCTCGGCCCAGACGGCGCAGCGTCATGTAGAGCCAGTGCGACGTCGCGACGAGCATGTCCGGATTCTTCGACACTTCCAGACACTCGCGATAGGCCCGCAGCGCGCGCTCGAAGTCTCCCTTCAGGTAATGTGCGAGGCCGAGGTGATACCAGATGTTCGATTGCAGCGTGCTCGTCGGGACGTTGCGCGCGTTGGGGAGTCCATCCGGCTCGATCTCATCCTCTCCATCGGCGAGTGAGGCTGCACGCTCGAGGTCGGCGATGGCGTGGTCGAGCTCGCGGACGGTGATATAGCGATGTCCGCGGTGGCGGTAGAATCGCGCGTCGCGCGGGTGACGCTGGATGCCGCGCGTAAAGATGTCGATCGCGTCTCGAAACCGACCGAGATACGCGGTGCGGCGGCCAAGCCAGATCAGCGCATCGGGATTGTCCGGTTCCGCATACGTTCGCTGCCGCGCCTCGGCGAGCGCCTCCTCGAATCGCCGTCTGGTCTCGTCAGGCAGCACTGGCCGCTCGAGGGGCGTGCCAAGAAACGAGATGGCTTCGGCGGTGGTCACCTGACCGGTGGCGGCCGGCCGAGGTGGCGGAGACGGCGCGGTGCGGCAGGCCACAACGGCAAGGGGAAGAAGCAGCTTCACGAAAGGAGGAGTCATGAGTCCTCTGTTACGTCGCCGGGGCGTTCCCGCGCAAGGCCATCGCGGGTTATTCTGAACGGCAACGGCCGGATGAGCGGCAACCGCAAAGGGCTCAAAGGGACGCGCAGGAGTACTGAGGTCAACACGAACGTGATCATTGCGGTTAGCCGAGGCTCCCGTTGCGCTTCTTCGCGCCCTTTGCGGTGAGAAACAGCGCGGTACGTCGCTCGATCACGGAGTGGGCAACCAAAAGGTTTTGTGAGAACCTACCCGTGAAGTTTCGCCGATCACAATCCGTGCAATCGTCTTCTGCGGCCATCCGCGGTTCCAGGGGCCGCCAAACCGAAGCACAGAATCGGTCCACATAGTCGCATGCTGATCGGTGTCGCGGGGATGGTGGGGGCGGGCAAGACCACGCTCACACGAGCGTTGGCGGCTCGCTTTGGGCTTCAGCTGGCCCTCGAGAGCGTCGATGACCACAACCCGTGGCTCGAGCTCTTCTATCACGACACCGACAGCCGTCGTCGTTATGCGCTCCAGCTGCAGCTGCACTTCCTCGCCACACGCTTCGAGGCGATGCGCCGCATGCGCGCGCAGGGCGGCAGCTGGATCCTCGATCGCACCTGGTACGAGGATGCCGAGGTGTTCGCGCGCGGGCTGTTCGAGCGTGGGTTGATGTTACGCATCGAGTACGACCTGTACACGCGCCTGTACGTGGAGCTGCTGCACTCCCCCGCCGCGCGCCCGCCGAAGCTCCTCATCTACCTGTACGGCCCGCTCGACTTCCTGCTCGCTCGCATCCGCACGCGCGGCCGTCCGGCTGAGCGGGAGACCGAGCCGGAGTACTGGGCGATCCTGCACGACCGGTACGAGAAGTGGATCGACACGTTCGGTCACTGCCCGGTGCTTCGTATCGACGTCCGCGAGTACGACCTGGTGGCCGACCCCGCTGCGCTCGACGCGATCGTGGCGCGCGTGCGCAAACGACTCGAGCCGGCCATCCCGCAACACGAATTCTGGGAAACGGTCGGCTAGGATGGAGGTCGGGGGGCCGCAGATGACGCAGAAAGCCGCAGAAACTGCAACGGCAACAGGGTTACCACGGATGTAACGGATTTTCCGAACGGCGAAAACGACAGGGATACGGCAACTGCAAGGAGCTTTGGAACAGCAACGGCAACCAATGAACGGCTAGGCGGGTCAGCCACCACGACCTTTACCTCACAGGTTCTCACAAAGCTTCTCGCAGTTGCGGGTAATCCGTGCCGTTTCGCCGTTCAAGATCCGTGGTCATCCGTGATAAAGCCGTTGCCGTTGCCGTTGCAGTTTCTGCGGCCTTCTGCGTCATCTGCGGCCGCTCCGACTCCGTCGCGAAGGAATCAGTCGGCTACGTCTGCCGCCTCCCCTTTCGCCCGGCAACGACGAGCCCGATTCCCGCGATGAGCGCCACTCCACCGAGGATCGGACTCAGTGGAATGGTCTCCCGTTGTTCGACGGTCGCGCCGATCGGACCAACCTGGATGGACTCCCGGCGCTTCGTGTAGCTGATCCCCTCGAACACGAGCGCGATCGCGCCGAAAATGATGAGGAGGAAGCCGACGAGGGTGGCGACGTTCATGGGCGGAGAGCTCCGGGTGCGGGTGGGGAGAACGCGGAATCCGGAATGCGGAATCACGTTACCCGCAATCCGCATTCCGCTTTCCGCGTTCACCTTGGCAGGTATCTCTTGGGAAACTTCGCGACCACCGTGTACAGCGGATCGACGATGTTCGCCACGCTCGACTCGGCGAGCTGTCCGAGCAAGGCGTATGCGTCGAGCTTGCCGAATCCGTATTCGCCGAGCCACTCGATCAGCTCGACGTGCGCGATGCGGAACGCGTCGATCAGCGGGCGCGCCGCGCCGACGACCATGATGTACTGGTCATCCTCGAGCCGCGGCCAGTCGATCGTCTTCCCGCGCACGACATCGATGTGGAGGATGACGTCCATCGACGTCTCGAGACCGGTCCCCGCGACTTCGCCTTCGCCCTGACGCGCGTGTCCGTCGCCGAAATAGAGGTACGCCCCGTCGTGGAAGATTGGCAGATAGACCGTGGTCCCTTCACGAACTTCCTGCGCGTCCATGTTGCCGCCGAACCGGCCAGGCCAGATCCCGTTGAACGCCTCCTGGCCGCGCGGCGCCGTCGCGACACGGCCGAGCATCGGCTTGAGATCGATCGTGATTGACTTCATCCGGGAGTCGGGGAGCTCCGTCGTTCCCGTCATCTTCTCCCGATCCAGACGCCAGACATAGCGGCGAGCCGGGATGGGCTCGTTGACGAGACGCGTATGGTCATCGGACGCGAGGCCGCCGAAGTCGGGATACAGCTGCGCGGCGGCGAGCTCGTGGTTAGGGCGGACGCGGATGATCCTGACGGCGAGCATGTCGCGGGTCGTCGCTCCCTCGACGAGGATGGGCCCGACTTCACCGGGGAATGCTCCGCCTTCGCGCGTGTAGTACGGGCCGAAATTCGTCTTCGAGATGAGAACGGTGTTGGGCTTGATGCGGAGCACCGGCTCGCGCACGGCGAACGTCGGTTGCGCGACGGTCGGGGTGAAGCGAACCGTGTCTTGAGCCGAAGCAACGCTGGCGAGTGCGAACGCGAGCGGGAGTGCGAAGCGCATGGCTGATTCCGGTTGAGGACTGAGTATGGAGGAAGTGCCACCTCTGGTCGCGGAACGCAAGGCCGGGAACAGCTGCAGCGCGCATCGCCTTCGTTCTTTACCGCAGAGGCCGCGGAGAACGCAGAGTCGGGGCGATTCAACGATTGGTCTTGTCGTTCAGGATCCTGCTGTCGGCATTGGTAGTATCCTCTGCGTCCCTCCGCGCCCTCAGCGGTAAAGAGGCTTGCCTCGGACCGGGAACCGCAGATGGCCCAAGAGCCAGCGCGATCTTTACCCGATAGATTCTCACAATGCTGCGCTCGATCTCGCTGACACGCCGCGGCGCGATGCCGAACGGGTTTCCGTTCGACGTGCCCGTCGTGCGGGCGCTCGAATCGATCGAGCTGCCGACGCCCATCACCTTTTTCGTCGGAGAGAACGGCTCCGGCAAGTCCACGCTCCTCGAGGCCATGGCACTCGCGGCCGAGCTTCCGACGGTGGGCAGCGACGAAGCGCGCGACGATACCACGCTCGCGGCGCAGCGCTCGCTCGCGAAGCACCTCGTGCTGACATGGACGGTTCGATCAAAGCGCGGGTTCTTCCTGCGCGCCGAGGATTTTTTCGGCTACGCGAAACGGCTCTCGCGCTTGAAGGCGGAGATGCGCGAGGAGATCGCGCGCATCGAGCGCGACTTCGCGGGACGGTCCGAGTACGCGAAGGGGCTCGCCATGGGGCCAGCGTTCGCATCGCTCGAGGCGATCGACGGGAGATACGGCGGCGACCTCGACGGCCGCTCGCATGGACAGAGCTTCCTCTCGTTCTTCCAGGCGCGGTTCGTCCGCGGCGGATTGCACCTGCTCGACGAGCCGGAAGCGCCGCTGTCTCCGCAATCGCAGCTCGCGCTCATGGCGCTGCTTCACGAGATGATCGCGCGCGAGGGGCAGTTCGTCATCGCGACGCACTCTCCCATTCTCCTCGCCTTTCCCGGCGCGACGATCTACACGTTCGACAAAACGCCGCCGGAACGGGTCGCCTTCGAGGACCTGGAGCACGTCAACCTGACGCGTGCCTTCCTCAACGACCCCACCTCATACCTTCGGCGTCTGATCCAGGGGCCCTAGGCTCGCCGTAGCCTCAAGTCGTACCATCGGTTACGCCCCCAATCTCCCGTTCGTCCTTTATTGGTCGCGGCTAACCTGCTGGGCAGGCCGGTCCCGCGCGCATCCCGGGCCTATCGTCGAGCATGGCCGACTTCATCACCGCGGTCTACATCTCGTTCATCATGCAGGCCGGTGGTGCGCTCCTCACGGCCGCGGTGTTCCGCAGTTTTCAGCGATACTATCAGAAGGCGTACCTCACTCACCTGCAGTGGAGCTGGCTCGCCCTCAGCATCCACCTGCTGTCCGGCGCCGTCGGGCTCTACCTCTCGAGCACCTTTTCGGCGCTGCACCCGGCGCGCCTCTTCGTCAATGTCGTCGCCGGCATCGCGGGATTCACCCAGATTCCGCTCGTACTCTTCGGTATCTACGAGCTGACCACCGGACGCTCGATACCGCAGGATCGCGTTCGACGCACACTGCTCGCCGCCGCAGCCACTGGCCTCGCGACGGCGATTCTGTTTGTCTGGCAGGAGGACGCCGGCTTCGCGCGATTCTTCGCGCGCGTTGGCTTGCGCGCCATTCTCTCGGGCGCGGGTTTCCTCGCGGCGGCGTTCGGCATCTGGCGCGCCCGCGCCGTGGTGACGGGACTTGGCGCGCGCATGGTGAGCGGCGCGTTTTTCGTATACGGCCTGCTGCAGCTGCACTATCTGGGCGTGGCGATCTACGAGGCGGTCTCCCAGACGTACCCGGCCTACGTCTCGTACACCGGGTTCCTCGACATCCTGATGTACTTCCTGATGGCGCTCGGCACCGTCATCTGGCTGCTCGAAAACGAGCAGAAGACGGCGATGCAGGCCGCCGCTCAGATCGAGCACCTCGCGTATCACGACACGCTCACCGGACTGCCCAACCGCCAGCTCTTCCTCGACCGCCTGAACCTCGCGATCTCCCATGCGCACCGGTCGCAGCGACGCCTGGCGGTGTTCTTTCTCGACCTCGACCGGTTCAAGGTCATCAACGATTCGCTGGGCCACGCGATGGGCGATCGGCTCCTGCAATCGATCTCGCGCCGCCTAACGGGTCTCCTCCGGGAAGGGGACACCGTGACGCGCATCGGCGGCGACGAGTTCACGATCCTCGTCCCGCACCTGCAGCACTCCGACGACGCCATCGTCGTTGCGCGCAAGGTGCGTGACGCGTTGAAGCACCCGATCGAGATCGATGGGCGCGAGCTGTACGTCTCGACCAGCATCGGGATCTCGCTCTACCCGAACGATGGAGAGGACGCTAACGCCCTGCTGCGCAACGCGGACGCCGCGATGTACCGGGCCAAGGCGCAGGGGCGCGACACGTTCCGCCTGTACGCGCCGGCAATGAACGCGAAGGCGCTCGAGCAGCTTGCGCTCGAGAACGGGTTGCGCAAGGCGATCACGAACGGCGAGCTGGTGATGCACTATCAGCCGATCGTGAGCTTCGCGACCAGCCACGTGATCGGCGTCGAGGCGCTCATCCGCTGGAATCACCCCGAGCTTGGCCTCCTCTATCCGGCCGACTTCATCTCGCTCGCCGAAGCGACGGGCCTCATCGGCCCACTCGGCGAATGGTCGCTCCGCGAAGCATGCACCCAGGTCAAGGCGCTGCGCGATCGCGGGCTCACCGAGCTGCACGCCTCCTGCAACCTGTCCGTGCGCCAGATTCAGCAGCTCGACTTCGTCGAGACGATCTCGTCGATCCTCCACGAGACCGGGCTTCCGGCCGCCGCGCTCGAGCTCGAGATCACCGAGAGCATCGCGATGCAGAGTGACGACGACACCATCGAGAAGCTGCGCGCGGTGAAGCGACTCGG
>DASTYE010000207.1:0-7670 GCA_035765135.1 Gemmatimonadaceae bacterium
TCGTGTTCGCGCGCCATCGAGCAGTGCCGTCAGCGGCCCGTTAGCGCGCACGTCGAGGGTGACACCGGCAGCCTCGGCCTCTGGTCGTAAATCGAGCGCCGACTTTCGCGCGAGGTCGGTCACGTCGACGGTCACGGGTGAGAGGGCGACGGTTCCTTCCTGAATCTGGGTGAGCGCGACCAGCCCCTCGAGCAGCCGCGTGGACTGCGCGGCGCTCCCCGCGATCTGACGCACGCCGGCGATCCACTCCTCGCGCGATGACGGCGGCGTCTGGAGCAGCGTTCCCGCCCAGAGCCGCACCCCGGCGAGCGCGTTTCCCAGCGCATGGCTGGCGGCCGACAACAGGCGATCGCGCGTCGCGCGCAGGCGCGCGCTCTCGATGGCGACCGCCGCCTGCGTCGCCAGCACCTCCAGCAACGCGAGATCGGATTCGCTGAACTCCTCGGCCCCAACCTTCTCGGTGACGTAGAGGTTGCCGAACACCCGCCCCTGCGCCATCACCGGCACGCCCATGAACGACCGCATCGGGGGGTGATTGGCGGGCACGCCGGCCGACGCCGCATGCGCTCGCAGATCACGCAGGCGAAGCGGCCGCGCCTCCCGAATCAGGAGCCCGAGAATTCCCTTCCCTTGCGGGAGCGCACCAATGGGCGCCCGCACGCCCGGGGACATCCCCGATGTCACGAAATCCGAGAGACCGGTTCCCTCGGCATTGATGACGCCGAGCGCTGCATAACGAGCGCCGACGAGCTCGCGAGCGACGTCCACCAGGATCTGCAGAACGTTCGCGAGCGACAGCGCCGAACCGAGGGCGAGGCCCGCCTCGACGAGCGCCTGGCGAACGCGGTCGGCGTCGGTGTGCGGAGGTACTGACATCGAAGCCATTCTATAGGGGGCAGGAGTCAGGAGTCAGGGGTCAGGGGGTGTCGGGTTGAAGGTGTCAGGAGAGAACGACCCAGCACCTGATTCCTGGGTGCCGTTCTCTCCTGCAACCCACCCCCTGACACCCCCTGACTCCTGACTCCTGATCCCTGATCCCTGATCCCTAAGAAATCACCGGCTGGCGCGGAGGGCGTTCAAAATCACCGCGACGTCGATCGCTTCCTGGAGAAACGCTCCGGCGGTGGGCGGGATCATCCCCATCGCGGCGAAGACCATCGCCACCCCGCTCGCGCCGAGGCCGGCGAGAATGCTCTGACGCGCGATGCGCATCGTCCGCTTGCCAATGCGTACGGCCCTCGACACCTCGCCGATGTTGTCGCTCAACAGGACGGCGTCGGCTGCTTCCGCGGTGACGCCACCCTGGTGCGCCAGCGCGACTCCCACTGTCGCGGCGGAGAGCGCGGGTGCGTCGTTCGTGCCATCGCCCACCATGACGACTCGCTCGCCCGCCTTCACCAGCTCGGCCACGACGGCGACCTTGTCCTGCGGCAGCAGATCGCCGCGTGCATCGGCGATCCCCACGGCGGCGGCGATGGCGCGCGCCGTTGGAGCATCGTCGCCGGACAGGAGCACCATCCGCTTGACGCCCTCTCGACGGAGCTCGGCGATCGTCTGCGCCGATTCGGGGCGCAGCTGGTCGGCGAATTCAATGATCCCCGCGTGCGCACCATCGATGACCACGTGCGCGGAGAGCATCTCCGTGGGCGCATGTGCCCAGCTCCGCCGAAGCGCCGGGTAGCGGTCCTGCACGTACGCCCGGGAGCCGACGGCGACCTCGCGCCCGCTTACTTCGCCGGTGACGCCGCGACCCGGAGTCTCGACGATGGCTCGCGCTTCGTCGATAGGCAGGCCGCGCGCACGCGCGGCGGCCACCACCGATCGCGCGAGAAGATGCCCCGACCGCTCCTCGACCGCGGCGGCGAGCGCCAGCACCGCATCGGGGCCCCTTCCGTCGGTGGCGACGACCTCGCTCACTTCCGGGTGTCCGATCGTCAGCGTCCCCGTCTTGTCGAAGACGGCCGCCGTCACCCCCGCGAGCTGCTCGAGCGCCCCACCGTGCCTGACGATGATCCCCGAGCGCGCCGCACGATTGATGCCGCCAATGATGGCGACCGGCGTGGCGAGGATCAGGGGACAGGGCGTCGCGACGACGAGCACCGCCAGGATGCGCGTCGGATCGCGCGTGACGAAGTACGTGATCGCGCACACCGCGAGCGTCAGCGGCGTGAACCAGATCGCGTATCGATCGGCGAGGCGCTGGAGCGGGGCCTTGCTCGCCTGCGCCGTGCGGACCATCTCGACGATGCGCGCGTATTGGCTCTGCGACGCAACCGCCCGCGCGCGAAGATGCAGCGCGCCTTCCTGATTGAGCGTGCCGCTGAGGAGCTCGACCCCCGGCTCGGCGGCGACCGGTACCGGTTCTCCGGTAATCGCCGACGTATCCACGTGGGAGCGTCCCTCGGTCACGAGCGCGTCGCAGGGCACCATCTCACCGGGCCTGACAAGCAGCTCATCGCCGACCTCGATGAGATCGACGTTCACGTCCTGAGTCTCCCCGGCACGCAGACGATGCGCGATGCGCGGCGCTCCCTCCTCCAGCACACGCAGCGCCGCCGAGGCTCGGCCTTCCGCGTATCGCTCGAGCGCTTCGCCCCCGGTCTGCATGAGCACGACGACCAGACCGGCGATGGGCTGTTGGAGGACGATGGCGCTCGCGATCGCCAGAGCGGCGACGATATCGGCGGCGAAGTGACCCCGAGCGGCGCCGCGAGCCGTGCGGAGGATGACCGGGAGCCCAACGAGCACGAGCCCTGCAAGCAGGACCTGATGTGCGGTCGCGGACCGCCCGGTGAGAGCGATTCCACCGCCCGCCGCGAGGATGAGCAGCGTCAGCGAGGGAACGAGCAGCCACCAACGTCTCGAATCACGCATGCCGTAACATCGAGTCCAGGGCGTTGCGCGCCAGTCGGCACGCGCACGTCATTCAGTCGGGGATTCCCTGACGAGCTCGTGCGTCTCCTCCGATAGTGCCAGGGAAATCGAGAGTACATGATCCCCACGAGGCAGCGGGGTTCGCCGTGGGCCACAAGCGTCGAAGGATGGTCGCACATGCCCGAATCGCCGGAAATCTTCACGGATGTCGCGGTTGCGATGCCAGCGAGCACGCCGCGGCCGGTGCGCGCGAGGGCGCCAAGGACCGTCACGCTCTCACGCGAGCAGTCCCTCAAGCTCCTGGCCCGCAATCACGTGGGACGGCTCGCGTACACGTTCCGTGACGCGGTTGATATCGTTCCGATCAACTACGTCTACGCGGACGGCTGGATCTACGCCCGCACCACGCCGGGCCAGAAGGTAGCGAAGCTTCGTCACCACCGGTGGGTTGCGTTCGAGGTCGATGAGCTGTACGGCACCTTCGACTGGAGCAGTGTCGTCGTTCACGGTGCGCTCTATCTGCTCTCGCCCGAAGCCGCTGACACGGAGGCCTGGGAGGCGGCGGTGGCGGCGATTCAGGAGCGGTTCCCCGACGCGTTTACGCCGCGCGATCCAGTTCCGCACCGGACGACGGTCTTTCGCATCCACGCGGATGAGGTGAGCGGGCGGCGGATGACGCCGCCGACTCGCTGAGCCTGGGTGCGCTGGCTCGACTACCCTCGAGCCTGGCGAGTACTGAAGGTTGGGCTCGCTGCGGCGCCGCTGGCGCCGCTCGTGTCGCCGATCGTCGGCGCGCCGCTCCGTGCGCCGACGGCGACCAGTGCGCGCGCCGCCGTCGCGCTGACGATTGGCCTGACGGGTCTCTTTCTCTTCCGTGCGGCCTCGCGCTCGCCGCGTGAGGCGCTCTTCCTCCTCGCCGCGACGGTCGGTGCGTCGAGCGCCGCCGCGCACCTGGTCGCGGCCAGGGCGAATGCCTTCTTTCTCGCTGACCTTCTCTACGAGATTGCGGCCGTCCTCCTGCTGGCGAGTGCGGTGAGCGCAGGTCTGCGCGTGGGGCGGATTCGCCGCTTCTGGTCGAAGCGCGCCACGGTCGCCACTCGGCGGGAGCTCTCCGATACGGTGACCCGGGCCTCCGCGCTCTTCCTGCTGTTGTTCTGGGTCATGGTGACCGCCGCGCAACACTACCTCGCCGCGATCGTACTCTTCGTGCTGGCGGGAACAGTCGCGGCCACACTGATGTTGCGGATGACTGAGGGCTTTACCGCCGAAATCGAGCCAGGGGGCAACGACCACGGGCCAGGGGCCAAGGGCCACGGGCCACGGGGAGGGTGAAGGATTATCGCGCTACCGTGAACCCTTCACCCTCCCCGTGGCCCTTGGCCCTGGGCCCGTCATCGCAGAGCAACCTGCCCCCGCCTCGCGTAGTCGATCGCATGCCCTAACAAGCGCGCCGCCTCCTGCGGAGCGTGAAAGCCCATCGAATTCTCGGCCTCCACGAAATCGGTGAGGAATTGCGCCTTGCGCTGGAAGTTGCGCGCGGCGGCGAGCTTCGCGTTGCCGCTGTCGGCGCGGGCGGCGGCCGCGATGTCACGCGTGAGCGCGAGCACCGCATCGAGCGCGAGGTTGCGCAGCTCGAAGGTGCGATCCTGAATTCGCTCCACACGCGCCCGCAGCTCCTCCTCGGTGACGCGATGGCAGGTCTGACAGGCGCGGTTGACGTTGAGCAGCGGGCTGCGCACGTGATGATCGCTGACCTTCATCGCGCCCACGCGCGTGTACGGCATGTGACAATCGGCGCAGGCCACCGACGCGCGCGCGTGCACGCCCTGGTTGTACGTCTCGAACTCGGGGTGCTGCGCCTTGAGCGTCGGTGCACCACTGATCGCGTGCGTCCAGTCCTTGTGACCGTTCGCCTCGTAGTAGGAGAGGATGCTGTCGCCGGTGAGCCCCTTCGCCCACGGGTACACCAGCCGCTTCTCGGTGCCCTGGAAGTAGTACTCCACGTGGCACTGGCCGCAGACGAACGTCCGCATCTCCTGCCGGCTCGCGTTCGCGTTCACGTCGTAGTCGCGAACGCCCTGGCTCGCCCGCAGTGCCCGCATCCCTTCCATGAAGGCCGGGCGCGTCACGCGCAGCTGCATGCTCTCGGCATCGTGGCAGTCGATGCAAGCCACGGGATGCCTGACGAGCTGACGCGCGTCGGCATACGACATGGGGTTCACCTTCTCGAAGCCGCGCACGATGTCCCCGTCTCCGAGGCGAAGGTACGTCGAGTACATCGAGGCGTGGCAGTTCAAACATGTTCCCGGCTGGGCGACGACGCGCTGTCGCTCGGTAAAGGTCTGGTCGTCCAGCATGTAGGCATGTCCGCGCTCCTCACGGAAGTCGCGCGAGAATGCGTACCCCGCCCAGAAGTCGCGAAGCCTCGGATCTTCCTCGAGCCGTGATTGCGCCACCACCGTCCGCGGATCTACGTCGTCCGGCGTGCGTGGCATCGCTTCGCTCCCACCGTATCGCGTGCGCACCTGGTCGACCGTGCGCCGATACATGTCGTACTGTGTCGGGAAGTTCTTCCCCCATTCGGCGGGATCCGTCGTCGTGTCGCTCAGCGTGACGACGCGATAGAACGGATTCCGCGCCTCCTGTCGCCGCTCGAAGATGTTGGTGAGCAGCGCGGCGAGCCCGATCGTCAGCAGGGCGGCGGCGAGAATCGCTCCACCCCAGATGGCGACACGTTTGCGGCGCGGGTGGGGGCGAGAAGGCTCGGTCATGACGCGCAGCTCCGTCGTTGAGGTCTCGTCACCTTACCCAGTGACCCACGGTCGCGTGACAGCGCACGCAGGACACTCGTTCCCCTTCTCCGCCACCATGGTCCATCTGCGCGACGATGTCTTCGTGACAATGCCGACACGCGCCTTCGGTGACGTCATGGTTGCGCGGCGTGATGCGCAGCGGATCGGGGTAGCGCCCGGTCGTGAAATAGAAGGAGTGCCAGAACCCATTCGACGCCTTCGTCGCGTATTTGCCGACGAACGAATGTGGCGTGTGACAGTCGTTGCAGACGGCGACCTGACGGTGACTGGACTTCATCCACGCCGCGAAATGCTCCTGCATGACGTGACAGTTCGCGCAGGCCGCGGGATCGTTGGTGAGATACGACGCGCCCCGCGCGTACCCGAACGTGAACGCGCCCAGGCCGAGAATGATGCCGATGAGGATGACGAGCGTGAGCTTGAGGCGCACGGCGTGGTGTCGTTAGTGGGCCCGGCGAAGTCTGGTTGCGCCTTGTTCCGGCATCAAGATCGAGGCCGTGCCCCGGCTGGCATCAAGAACCCAGGGGTGCGTCACGGATGACACGGATCGTACGGAAGAAGCCGAATTCGCTCCTGCGGCATTGAACCTCCTGGGCGCGACAACAAAAGGCTGCTTTGGACCTGCGCGTGGAGAGTGGCCGGCGCGAGGAGCAATCCGAAGCATCAGCCCAATCCGCGTCATCCGCAGAGCCCCTCTGTTCTTGATGCCAGCCCGTGGTCGACGTGAACTGGCATCAAGAACAAAGGGTCCCCACGGATCAGGCGGATTGGGCGGAAGAGGCCGGATTCGCTCCTGTTGCATTTGAACCGTCCCGGCGCGCCCAAGAAAACAAAGCTCTTTGGGCCTGCGCGAGGAGAGTGACCGGCACCAGGAACGATCAGGCCGTTACAGTCCAATCCGTGTCATCAGTGATGAACCCCTGGGTTCTTGATGGCAGTAACAGGAGATCCCGACAGAAAGACTCGGGTTCGTAGCGCGCAGGGTTTACCCGACCAAAAGTCGGGCGGCTTCCGACTTGCAGCCCGTGCGCAGCCGGCGTACTGATAGCTGACTGGCCGAGGTCCGTGCGGCTGTGTCGCGTCGCACGCCTTGGCAGGGGCATTCACGGTACGGCAGGCAAGACAAATACGGCTCGCGCCCTCGTCCTGGAGGTGTTCGCCATGTTGCTGCCGAGTTCCATCCCCTGGAGCGCTGACGAGGACCTCAGCTCCGCACTCGAGCGACGCAGAGTGACCCGTCGCGACTTCCTGGGCTTCTGCGCAGAGATGACGGCCATCCTTGGACTCGCCAGCACCGTGGCGCCGAGGGTGGCCGAAGCGTTGCAATCGATAAAACGACCGAGCGTCGTCTGGCTGCAGCTCCAGGAGTGCACCGGATGCGTGGAGAGCGTGCTGCGCACCGCCGAGCCGACGATCGGCGACCTCGTGCTCGACATGGTGTCGCTCGACTATCAGCACACGCTGATGGCGGCCGCCGGACACGCGGCTGAGAAGGCGCTGCAGGATGCGATGGCGGCGAATCGCGGTAAGTACCTGCTCGTCGTCACCGGATCCGTTCCGCTCGCGGAGAACGGCGTCTACACGACGGTGGGCGGACGGACCGCGAAAGAGATTCTCGAGGAAGCAGGCGCAGGCGCCTCGGCGGTGATCGCCGTGGGTGCGTGCGCGCACTGGGGAAGCGTGCAGGCCGCGCGGCCGAATCCGACGGGCGTCGTCGGCGTCGGCGACATCATCAAGGACAAGCCGGTGGTGAACATCGCCGGATGTCCGCCGATCGCCGATGTCGTGACCGCGACGATCGTGCACTATCTCACCTTCGGACGCGTCCCCGAGCTCGATCACGACAATCGCCCGCTCTTCGCCTACGGCGCCCGCATCCACGACCAGTGCCCGCGGCGCGCGAACTTCGATGCGGGCCAGTTCGTGGAGGAGTTCGACGACGACGCCGCGCGCAAGGGATGGTGCCTGTATCACGTCGGGTGC
>DASTYE010000208.1:0-15477 GCA_035765135.1 Gemmatimonadaceae bacterium
CCCCCGGAACCTTCCTGACACGAATGTCGGCGACTCCCTGATTGACGGAACCGGGCTATGCCCGTGTTTTACTGGGCGCCTTCGCGGAGAGGGCGCCCAGACTCGACGGGGCACCGTCATGCCGGCTGCGGACACCGCACAGGAATCTGCGCGCCGCACCGTTTCGCGCGCGATGTGGGTCGGCCTCTGGGTCTGGCCGGCGTTCTCCGCGCTCGACGCGTACATGTGTTTCGTCGCGTACCCCAACGCGCGGTTTCCGCTCTTCGTCCTGTACCGCGTGCTGGTGGAAGCGGTGTTCGTCGTCGTGTACCGTGCCACCCGCCAGCGCACCGCTGACGTCAAGCGCCTGATCTTCTGGACAAACATCACCTTCGGCATCGCGGCGATCGCCATCTCCCTCATGGCGATCGAGCTCGGTGGCATCCGAAGTCCGTATATGCACGGCACCTCGATCGTGGCGCTGGTACGCGCCGCACTCGTGCCCGAACCGTGGCGCCGTTCTCTGAAAACCTACGGCCGCGTCGGACTCGCGTTCCCCATGGTCATGACCTTCGGTGCGTTGCTGTCGCCGGAGTATCGTGCGGACTGGATCACGGCCGACTCGCTCATCGTCTTCGCAAGCAACTACGTGTTCGTGATCGCGTCATCGTTGCTCGGAATGATCAGCGCGCACGTGGCGTGGAGCGCCCAGGAGCAGCTGCATGCGGCTCGGCGCGTGGGACGCTACCGTCTGCAGGCACCCATCGGCAAAGGCGGCATGGGCGAAGTATGGCTCGCATGGGATGACTCGCTCCGGCGTAACATCGCGCTCAAGATCCTCCGCGCCGCGATGACGCCGAACCCGGACGCGGTCAGCCGCTTCGAGCGGGAGGCGCAGGCCGCGGGACAGCTTCGGGGCCTGCACGTGGTGCGCATCTTCGACTTCGGCGCGTCCGACGATGGGCTGTACTACATCGCGATGGAGTACTTGGCGGGTATGGATCTCGGGAGGCTCGTCGAGGACTTCGGTCCGCTTCCCGAGGCGCGCGCCGTCCGAGTAGTGCGGCAAGCATGTGAGGCGCTCGAGGAAGCTCACGCCGCCGGCATCATTCACCGCGACCTCAAGCCACACAATCTGTTCCTGACGCGCGTGGGTGACGACCCGGACTTCGTCAAGCTCCTGGATTTTGGGGTGGCGCGGCTTCGCGACGCGTCGGCGCTCGGGGATACACTCACGTGGACGGGAATCGTCGTCGGCACGCCGAGCTACATCGCGCCCGAGCTGTTGCAGGGCGCGCCGGCGGATGAACGAAGCGATATCTACTCGCTCGGCGCGACACTCTACTTTCTCGTCACGGGGGTAACGCCACCGCGGCCGCAGGCGGTCGGAAGGACCGGGGCGCGGCAAAGCGACGCCGCAATTCGTCGGTACGACCAGCCGATGACCGACACGCTGCGAGAGATCCTGAACCGATGCCTGGATCCGTCGCCTGGCGATCGATACCAGTCCACACGCGAGCTCTCCGAGGCGCTGGCCCCAGTGAACGATGCCCCGGCGTGGACGCGTGAAGACGCGGAGGAGTTCTGGCATACCGTCGATCGCCAGCGATTCGGCGCCGTCACTGCGCCAGGCCCAGGCGAGCGCCTCGACTGGAAGGCGGTCAGCTAGGTATCGAGCTAGGTCGCAAGGCGCGGCGGAGACTGGCCGTCGGCTGGCATCCCGTTGCCGAGCTCCTGCGCCGTCTCGCGAATTCTTGCGTCAAACCAGGCAGCCTCGTGCTCGGGTGACCCCGGCCCTTCACCATAATCGGCAGCCAAATACACGAAATACCGCAGCGGCTCGGGCGTGCCTAACGGCGCGCAGATCTGTGGTGCAGGCGATCCGCCAGAGCGCTTCCTCACGCGAGATCGGCGACATCTGCGCTTCCTCGAAAAGCCGCTCAACGCCCGGCGAGACTTCCCAGAAGGTCGGTCGCAGGAGGCCCGCGAGCTTCACGAGGGCAGGAGAATCGGCACCGCACTCGAGAAGGCGCGTAGCCAAGTCGCGCTTCCACACGGCCTCGATCGCCTCCGGGTCTGAGCGAACAATACTTAGGTATTGACCTAAGTGTTGTGTGGTGATAGAATCTTCCTGTCCGCTCGGGTCCCCCCAACCATCGACCGGTGTTGAAATGGCTCCATCCGCAGTCGCCGACGATGTCTTCTATGCCCTGTCCAATTCGACACGGCGGAAAGTCCTGGAACAGCTGTCCGTCCGACCTGCCACCGTCAGCGAGCTGGCGGCACCGTTCGACATGAAACTTCCCTCGTTCGTGCAGCACCTGTCGGTGCTCGAACGGAGCCGACTGGTGAAGTCGAAGAAGCGAGGGCGGGTGCGGACGTACGAGATCGCACCCGAACGGTTCAAAGTCGCTGAGGACTGGCTGACCGAGCGGCGTCGGTTGTGGGAATCCCGATTCGATCGGTTCGACGAATACGTCAAACAACTCAAGGAAAAGGAATCGAGATCATGAGCAAGCCCTTCGAGATCAATCCGAAAACCGATTTCGTTCTCGAACGGTTCATCGACGCTCCCAGGCGGCTCGTCTGGGAAGCGTTGACGAAACCGGAACACCTCAAGGAGTGGTACATGCCCAAGCCTTGGGGGCGTGTGTCGCAAACCGAAATGGACGTGCGGCCCGGTGGCATCTTCAGCATCGACATCGCAACGGGAGAGGGCCAGGAGTTTCCGAATCTTGGCTGCTTCCTGGAAGTCGTTCCGATGGAGCGGCTCAGCTGGACTTCCATGTTGTTTCCCGGCTACCGCCCGGCCGTCTTTGACGACATTCCGATTACCGCCATCGTCACGATGGAGACCGTGGGAACCGGAACACGCTACGTCTTCACGGCGCTGCACCGGGATGAATCCGACTTCGAGAAAAACAAAGCGTCCGGTTGGCAGCAGGGGACCGAGATCGCCGTCGATCAGTTTGTGGCGCACGTGAAGTCGTTGAAATAGACCAGGGCGATCCGGGGCCAGTCGTATGTCAGGCAACGTTGCAGACATCCGCGGTGCCGCCACAGGGCGCCCACTCGACATTCTGCTGTGGTGCGTCCAGGCATTCCTCGCGCTCGTGTTCGTCAGCGCCTCCTCGGCGAAACTGATGGGGAACGCGGAGATGGTCGCGCTCTTCACCGCAGTTGGCGTTGGACAGTGGTTTCGGTACGTCACGGGCATCCTCGAGCTCACCGGAGCCGTACTGATCATGGTGCCGAAGACGAGGAGAATTGGAGCCGCGCTGCTCGCGACCATCATGGTCGGCGCGCTCACCGCCCACCTCTTCATCTTGCACGCTCCACCCACGGCACCGGGCGTCCTGTTTCTCACGTCCGGCTTCGTCGTGTGGGGACGGCGGTGACCGTCGCCGCCCTGATGAATACCGAATATGGGCCGTGCGTCGTCTGAGGCGGGGAGCATCCGATGCGGAGCGGCCGTCGCGCCACACTCTGACATTGACTCAAGGGCGCTACGGGGGTGCCAGGCTGCTCATGGCCGGTTCCGCGTTTGCACCGTGGGGATCGGCCTAACGGGGAGCATCAGCTGCAGGCGAACAGATAGGTAGCGCGCGAAGCGCGCCACCAGCGCATGCGTGTCTGCTGCATGCAACGTTGGGCCGCGTCGGGCGCCTGACTTCAAGGGGCGACTGAATCGCCTCGTTGCCTGACCCCAGGCGTCGTTGGGACGGGTAACTCCGGCAGGCCGAGGAACCGCGCGGCGTTGTTATAGAAGATGTCGTGCTTCTGCTCGTCCGTCAGGAATGGTGCCGACTCGATCGTCTCGATCGCCTGCCCGATGAGCTCCGGCCACACCATCTGGTCCGATCCGAACATGATACGTTTGCCAAAGCCGGCTTGGACGAGGGCTTGCAGATTCGGGTAGAACTGTTCGCGCGGCATCGCACCCCAGTCCATGGTACTCACGTCGATGTACACGTGCGGGTACATGTGCAGGATCGCCAGCGTGCTCTCCTGAAACATCTCCCCCATGTGCATGAGGTACAGCTTGAGGCCTCGATGACGGGCGAGCACCTCGTCGAGGTGGACCGGGTTTCCCCGTTCGATGCGGTATCTCGGGCAACATGTATACACGCCCCCGGGGAAGGTGAGGCCCGTGTGGACGCCAACGGGCATCTTCAGCTCGGCCGCGAGAGCGAAGTACGGAGCAAGCTCGGGTCCGTCATAGTCAACGCCCTCGTAGGGGGAGGTGATTTCACCGAGCGCTTGAAGCCGACCAGCAGCGTGCTCGCGCCGCAAAGAGTCCAGCGAAGGAGTCGGATCGTGAGCGGTGTGGTCGCTCGCCGGCCGACCGCTGAACAACGCCGAGGCGAAAAAGCGATCGGGGGCCATGGCCTTCCACGCGTAGACCGTTTCGAGGGGCCCACTCAGGACGGCCAGCTTGATGTTGTATCGATCCATGGCCTCCAGGGTGAGGCGAAGGATGTCCGCGCTCGTGTTCGCCTCGGGTGGCTTGCCGGTAATCGGGTGTGGTGGGCGATCGCCATTCGACCAAGCCTCGAAGGTGAAGGCGTGTAGGTGCATGTCGATGATCGGTCGCTTTGCGGCAGACGCGTCGCTGACGGTGTCGGACGGCTGGTCCGAGCGGCACCCGAGAAGGGCACCCAGGAGCGCGGAGGTCAAAAGTGGCTTGATCATGTGTCTCGTCGTACTTGGACGCGGCCTAACAACACTGATGCGAGGATGACGCCGAAGCAGGGCCGGCGTAAGTCATTCCAGACGGGAGTGGCGAGTTGATACGCGTAACTGATGGCCGACACGGCTGCTACAACTCGTCGCCCGGATCGCCGCAGCGACATCTCTAATGGCAATCGCCATAGCCCCAAATGTCCACACTGACGGCAGCGTAACACGTACGCTGTGGGGCCATGCTCTCGATCAAGGGCACCAAGGTACTCCGCCCAATCCTCGCCGCCATACGCGAGCTCGGCTCGGATGATTGGGAGCCTCAGGCCACTTGGGCCCCAGCTCATCGGACCCAACCGGACCTACGAGCTCGGCAGCGTCGGCGCAGTGCGTTGACGTACGGGACGAAAGAGTCGATCGGAGCTTCGGCCGGGTTCTTCTCCATGGTGTCGTGGCGGCACGCGCGATGATCGATGAGGGCCGCGCTTGCACGATGGCGGCCGGGCCTCGTACGTCACGTGCCGCCAGGGGCGACTGAGCGCCCTGGCTACCTGAGCGTCGAAAGATGCTCCCGATAGAGCTCGAGCAATCTCAACTCGGCGGCATGAATGTCGGCCAATGTGAGCCAGAGCAGACGCACCGAGGCGTCTCGACTCGCCGGATCGTAGGTCGCGGTCTCAGCCAGCGCTCCCGAAGCAAGACGGCCGACGTTTTCAATCGCGATTTCCTGAGCACGATAGATCTCGGAGAGAGCCGAGACGACATCATAGTCGAGGAGTCGAACGCTGCCCCCAGCTACCGCGGCGTCCCAGGCACTGCGTCGCAACGTGGGGAAGGGCGAGCGAGCGCCTGTCGGAAAGGGTGGGCGGGTGGCGAAGAACACATCGATCCCTGACCCGGCGGGTGTCTTCCCTGCATTGTCCAGCGAGCGCACCCACGCCTCGTGGAATGGAACCATCGGCTCGAGGACTGCGAGGTTATGCGTCACCTCAGCTTCAATGCTGCTCAAGATACGCGCACCGAGCTGCCGCTCCTGCCGATACTCGCCGTATTGGGCGGCACAGAAACCCAACACCGCGCTTACCAACACGAGAGCGGCCTCCGGCATCCACCGTCGGAGCGGGGACGTGCCGCTGGGCACAGGCGAGTCAGAGCGGATGTGAGTCTCTGGCAGATTCATTGGTTCCCTAACGAGTGGTCCAGGTGCGAGCGCGACAGGGCACAAACCGGTAGATAGTCAGGCCGCAGGCGGTAATTGCCCGTTTGCTCAGGTAATCCACTCTGCCACGACCTTTGCGACACGCCATTCGCCGGCATCATCACGGCGAAGCATCAGGAGCTTGCCTCCAACATATCCGCATCCTGGGTACGGGCCGGGACCAGCGGATTCACTATAGGAGACGACAGCATGCGTGCTATCGGTGCTGAACCCCACGCGCGAGAGGCTGACCGTAGGCATTGGCGAACAACGAGACGTTTCGCCGCTAGGCACCTGCCATGGAGCTACCGGGCGGGCCGGTGCCGGGAGTCGCGGGAGCACCACGGAGGCGGCGCCTCTGGTAATGTAATCCCGCAGGGCATCCCGATACGCCTCAGGAACCGCGCCAGCGTCGCACAGGGACATGAGCGCTGAGTCGCAGGGCAAAGCCTCATGCGTCTCCCGGGCGACACGAACCTCGTACCTGATGTCGGCGAGCACGGCCGCATACACGGCGTACGCGGCCGCGTGAAATGTGGCGCGCGGGACGCATGCGGTGAGGGCTAGAACGGGCGCAACGAGTGCCAAGGGCCAGCCTACCACGCGTCCTCCGAAGGTGCTTGGTGCGGCCTAACGTGGGCTTCTGCCGCGGACACTTCATACAAACGCAGACGCGAAGCGGCCGCTACAATAGCGTGGCCGTCAGCAGCAAGCTCAGTTAGTCATGCGGCACTCTGGCGCGTGATCCAAGTGCCACCGCCGCGGGGCTCACCTGCTGCAACTGCTCCAGCACGCGCACGACGTCGTCGTACGAAACGTCGTCGGACGGCACAACGGTGATGACGGGAGGACGGCCGAGCGTCTCAGTGACGCGAATGAGGTGGTGTCGGAGCTCGGCGAATGCGGCTTGGTCGCGCACATCGGGGCGCGCGACCGCGGTCACCTGACGGCCATCGCGCACCACGAATTGGTGCCGGTCAACGCGCACCACCAGGTCGGGGCGCGTCGCGACGTTGCCCGCCTCCCCTGCCTCTCCGGCAGCCGATGGGGCGACGAGATCAAAACTGGCGAGCGCGCTTCGGAGGGACACGGCGCCCAGGAGGCTGAAGAAGACGATGGCCGTGAGGATGTCGACCAGCGGGATGAGATTCAGTGGGCCGTGCGTGCGTGCGAATTCGCGGCGGCGAGCGTTGAGGCGTGTGCGGGCAATCGGCATTGGGGCTTCCCTGGGGAGACTGGAGGCGAGCAGCCTCAAGGGGCGTGCCAGGTGCTTTCCCTCGAAATCTTTCCGTACGTCGGCTGTGTCCGCATAACGCCGCGTTCAACGGCAGGCGGCTTCTCAGAAGGCGCCCACAGCGCGCCGTCGGCGTTGCTCTTCAATCGGCGTTGCTCTTCAAGGGGTTCAGACGCGATGGCTTCCTTGCTACCGCTGCCGAAGCCCGCATCTGAAGCTCCCGTGTCACCTGCAACGCGCGTTAGGCGACGCGGGGCGCCTCGGTCGCGGCTGCTTGCGTTTTGAACCTCCACGACCTCATCACACTCGGTGCACGGCGCACTTGACCTCCGCCTGCTCGGGTCATACTCTGTATCACAAAGTACTTGGCAGCTTATCGCCGCACGGGAAATGCGCGTCCGACCCAGCGTCGGGAGGTAGTCATGAAAAAGTGGGGGCGACGCATCCGCGCCGCACTCGGGATGGGCCTCACCTGGGGAGCAGCATGGTTTGGAGCTGGCATCCTGCTGGCGCGGGTGCCGGGTTTCTACTCCGACCTCCCGTTTGCCCTCATGTTTGCTCCGCTCGGCTTCGTTACCGGCATCATATTCTCCGGGATCCTCGTGGCTATCGAGGGTCGTCGCAGGTTTGATCGCATGTCGCTTTCGCGCTTTGCGGGGTGGGGCGCCGTGAGTGGCCTTCTGCTGTCCGGGGTCTTCGTGGTCGGCGCGGCCCTTCGAGGAGGGGCCGTGTGGGGAGAGTTCCTGGTGTTCGGGCCTGCCCTCGCCATGGCGAGCGCGGTCTGCGCGGCGGGTTCGCTGGCCGTGGCCAGACGGGCGGGAAGGCGAGCACTCCCTGGCCCCAGCGGGGATCCGGCCGAAGCCGAACTTACCGGGGACGAAAAGCGGGAGCTGCTCGGACGCGGTGACTGACATGTCCGCGTCAGCTCCAGCCCGCCGCGTCGGAGGACGTTTCTCATCGAGATGTGACAACTGCGAGCGGCCTGCCAACGGCGCGGAAGCGCGCTTCCGTTTTTGCACTTAAGGAGTTCAGATGTGATGGCTCCCTAGCCATCGCGCTCGTCAGGTGCAGCGGCCAGTCCTCGTTATGCCGCCGGCGCGTCGGGCTTCGACCGCGCGGCTACGCGGCTGACGGCTGAGACGACAAGCACCGCGAACAGGCCGACCCAGAGTACGAGGAGCCACGTAGTATGCGCATGCGTGGTGGGTCCGGCGTGGAGGCCGATGGGTCCCCACAGCAGCAGCCACGGCGAGAGGATGACGAGAGCGAACAGGGCTCGGAGCCACGACTGGCGATAACTCCAGGGGCGGAGAATCGCGAGGAAGAGGACGAGTTCCCCCGCGAGGATCGTGAGCATCCTGGTGAGCTCGCCGGGTGAGGTATGGCCGTAGGCGGTCGTACCCATGAGCGAGGGATCATAGGGATTACGGACGTACGTGAACGTCATGTCCAATGCAGCGAGAAGCCAGAAGACGGTGAAAAGGATTACTCCACGGCGTGATTTCACGGCTGGGTGCTCGGTGATCGTTGCGGTCGGCATAACGCCCACCGTTCAACCGCGGGCGGTCAACTCAAAGCGCCCGGAACGCGCGCTATGTAGTTGCACTTGAAGGGACCGAATTGCGATGACCTCCTTGAAACTCGCGCGTGACAGTTGCAGGCGCTAGTTCTACAGCTGGTGTTTGCGCTTCGGGTGGATACTGCACGGATGCGACGAGATCGTCGACGGTCTTGTCGCGCCAGTAATGCGGGCTTGCCTCGAGGTTCGTGAAGAGACGCCGGGACGGAGTGTGGTCACCGGCTCGTCATAGATTCCCGGAGGAGTATGATAGCGCGCCCCGCTTTCACGATTGTCCTGCTGCTGTCATTGGTGCGTGCGCTCGGTGCGCAGGCTCAGAATTTTCCGCTGTCCCGCGCCGACGTCGCTGACTCCTCAGCGCTCAGCCGATCCATGCCCCGTCTGGCCGCCGCGGTGTTGGCTGTATACCGCGACAGCGCGCGACCGCGCTTTCTGGACAATGTCGCGCGGCTGCGCATCCTGACCGGGCAGTATCGCGAGGCAGCCACCGCTTTTGCGGAAGCGCGGGCGCTGCGCACCGCGACTCCTGACCTCACCCCACAGGACCGTGCGGTGAATATCCAGTACGAGATTTTCGCCAACGCGCACGCTGTGGCGATTAGCACTGGACGACCTTTCGCCGAGACCTTCGCCGACGCGTTTCGGGAAACGTTTGCGCGACTGGATGATCCAGCGGCGGCGTGGGCTGCGCGTGCGCTGCTGGTTAGCGCGCGCACGGCCGCGAATGATCTGCGCTGGGCGACACCGGATCTGACGGGCAGAACGCACGTCTCGCTCGAGGAGGCGTTGACGTTGCTGCGTGTCTATACGGCAGTCGAATCGTATCGGGCTTTTGCCGGCCTCCCCGCCGCTCTGGTCGCGGCCGACGACGCGCGCCGCTATGTCATCGAGACCAACGTCGCCGCAAAAACGGCGCACGGTGCGACAGTCTGTGCGATCGTCGTGCGTCCGCGCGCACCGCAATCCAGGCTGCCTGCGCTGTTACAGTTCACGATCTACGCGGACTCCATCGCGTCCATGCGCGATGCACTGCTGGCCGCGTCGAACGGGTACGCCGGCGTCACGGGATTCACGCGCGGCAAGGCGTGCAGTCCGGACAAGACGGTTCCGTACCTTTACGATGGCGTCGACGCCGCGGCGCTGGTCGACTGGATTGCGGTGCAGCCATGGAGCGACGGCCGCGTCGCTATGTACGGCGGGAGCTATTCTGGCTTTACACCCTGGGCCGCGGCGAAGCACGTGCCAAAAGCGCTGAAAGCGATCATGGTCGGCGCTCCGGTGGCTCCCGGCATCGATGTGCCTATGGAAGGAAATGTCTTCTGGAACTTCACGTATCCATGGCCGCTCTACACGACCAACAATCGCTGGCTGGACAACGCGACGTATTTCGACAACGCGCGCTGGAACCGCTTGTACCAGGAGTGGTATCGCAGCGGCCGTCCCTATCGCGACCTCGAGCAGATTGATGGAACACCCAATCCGGGATTCATGGAGTGGCTCGCCCATCCCACGTTCGACGCGTACTGGCGCGCCACCATTCCACAGGGGAAAGAGTACGCAGCCATCACGATTCCGGTGCTGCAAACGGCGGGCTACTTCTTCGGCGGACCGGGCGCCGCGATCTACTACTTCATCGAGCATAACAAGCACAATCCCCGCGCACGGCACTATGTCGTGATCGGCCCGTGGGACCATTTCCAGGCACAGCGAGGCGTGGTAACGGCACTCGGGGATACCGCGACTTTCATCGCCGGGTACGAGATCGACCGGGTGGCGAGCATGGACCTCGTCGCCGATCTCACCTACCAGTGGTTCGACCACGTGCTCAGAGGTGGTCCGCTGCCCGCGCTGTTGAAGGACAGGCTCAACTATCAGGTAATGGGCGCGAACGAGTGGCGGCACGCGCCGAGCATTGCCGCCGCTGCGAACAGCAGACTGCGCTTCTACCTCAGTCCCGCACGTTCGGGCGGCCGTTACACCCTAAGCGACAAGCCTGCGGTGACGAATGCGGCGATCATGCACGCGGTCGATCTCGCCGATCGCACGGACGCCGATGCGCCCCGTGGCGGCGGATTGCTGGACAGCCTGATCGACACGGCCAACGCTGTCGTATTGATCAGCGAGCCGCTCACGCATGCGGTGGAAGTGACCGGCCTGTTGTCCGGCCACCTGGAGCTGATCGCGAATAAGAAGGACTTCGACTTTACGCTTACGGTGTACGAGCTGATCGCCGGCGGTCAGTATTTTCAGTTTCCGCCGTACACATCACGCGCCAGTCACGTCGCAAGCGTGAGTGTGCGCCACCTGCTCACGCCCGGAAAGCTCGAGCGGCTAGACTTCAGGAGCAGTTTCCGCTTCGTGAGCCGTCGAGTCGGCGCGGGCAGTCGCTTCGTTGCAGTGCTTGCAGTCGTGAAGAACGCGGGACAACAAATCAACTATGGCAGCGGAAAACCTGTCAGCGAGGAGTCGATCGCCGACGCGGGCGACCCGCTGACCATTCGCTGGCGCGGCGGCAGCTACATCGACTTGCCGGTCCGTCGTTGAGCTGGCGTAGAGCCTTGAGCTTACGTGGAAGTGTTGGCGTCGGCTTTTTCGCAGGATACCGTTCTCGAAAGGCTGCCGCGGATTCGTCGATCCAGACTGAGTCAGCCTTCACTAAAGAGTACTCCTTGGGTGCAAACGCCAGAGTTCAGCTCCGAAGGCCTAGTCATCAAAGCGGCGAAGCCGCAACCCTAGCGCCTTCGTCAGGTGCAACGCACGTTAGGCCGCGCAGCGCGGAACTCACCCTACTCCTCCGGCCCTGCTGCGGCGTTGATCAGAACCAGGCACCGCCGTGCTGTCCCCCATTGAGCATCGTCCCACCGAGGGATCATGGTCAACGGGGCCGCAAGGTCCGAAACGATTGCCCGTTAATCTGCACCTCTGCATACGTGGTCTTCCCCACCGCACCGACGAAGAGCGACATGGAGTGCAAGCGACTGGAGGCATCGAGATAACGAGGAAGCTCCTCGCGGACGAGACCAAGGAGCGGAGTCGTCTCGAGGATGCGCGTAAGCGCCTCCGCGTCGCGGGGTAGCCCGCGTAAGACGTACGGACTGGAGACCGCATCCCATCCGGGTACGGTGTCTGGCGTTGAGGCCGGGAACCACTCTGCGCCGAGCACCGGTGCACTGTTGAGGACAGAGATCAATGGCGGGGCCCAGGAGCGGACCCATTCACTGGCGGCGTCCATCGCCGCCTCATCCCGGTTGGACCCAACACCGGTCACGCATGTGCGCATTAGGCTGTCGGGCTTGGACGCGTTGTAGGCGAAGGCAAGGTCTGCGTGTAGCAGCAGGGTATCCTGCTTGTCCGTGACGGAGGTCGCACCGACCGTCACTGCAACGGTGGGCCACTGACGGAAACGCACAGCGCCATCCTCTCGATAGGAACCCAGGTCGAGCTCCTTAAGACCCTGCGCTAACGCATCAATCAGTGCGTCGTCCATCTCCGTGTCGGCCTAACGCTGGAGTTCAAGCTGCAAGACCGCGGCGCTGGAGCAGCATCTGCAACGCATCGAATGTGAACGGATACAACTCGCGTCATCACGCCCTGGTCCGCGCAATCCCGTCTCGGATCGCCGCTTCGAGCACGGCGAGGTTGATGTTGCGAAGTGTGCTGAACTTGATGCAGTACCCCGTCACGCTCACCTTGCCGAGTTCACCGCCGTAGGTTTCGGCCAAGTATGTCTTCTCATCGAGCCCCATGATATAGCCGGAAATTCCGGTCGTGTTGGCGCTTAGGCCAATCTGATAGAACTCTCGGGTTCGCCCATCGGCGTAGGCTATGGTCAGGAGTCCGTACCCAATGTTCGGGTTGGAGACCGTTCGACCGCCCTCGTCCTTGCCATCCAGGAACCACAACCGGCAGTCTGGCATCAGCCTCAACATCATGCCGTGCAACGTCTGCATGTCACCGCGCTTGCGCTCCGGCTGAGCGGCTAAGTAGTCGCTGATCTGCGTGTGCACGTTCATGTCTCGCTCCGTTCCTGCTCATATGTTCACAGTACCTGAGCCACCTAACGCTCCGGTTCAGCGGCGGCGCAGAGCGCCGTCCGCTGCAACCGGTTGTTAGGCCGGCTCTATTCGAACTTCGATTGCCTGCGCGTCGGCGTCACATGGTTCGCCGCCTCAGCCGCGCGCCGCACGTCGTCGTGGGTGAAGACCGAGAAAACAAACGGCTGCGCTTCAAGGAAACGAGCCAAGTCGCCCAAGGTCAGACCGAGAAGCAACAGCCGGTCCTCATCGATGAACATCTGCGCGTTTTCCGGTTCGTAGGCTGTAACGAGCTGCTTCTCCTGAGGATCGAACTTCTGGTGCAGCAGGTCTACCACTGCGGGTGCCAGGTGCCGGCGCTCCGGCGCGGCGGAGGGCATGCCGTGGTCAGCGGTCACCGCCAGGAGATAGTCCTTTCCGACCTTGGCCTCGAGCGTACCGAGGATTCGCGCCAGATTGCGGTCCATTTCGCCCAGTGTGAGGCGCAGCTCGTTCGAATCCGGCCCGTAACGGTGCCCCACGAAATCCGCGCCTTTGTAGTTCAGCAGAAGAAGGTCTGCAACACTGTCTTCGCCCAGCGGCTCGTGCTCGATCATGTCGGTCATCGCGTTGGCTTCGAAGGCGGGGAAGAGCGCCGAACGACGCACCGCCGCAGGCGAATCGATTCTGTGATGCAGCCACTCGCTCTCCGCCGACCACAGTGTGCTCGCATTGCGATCCTTCAAATAGTCAGGCAAACGGAAACAGCCGGGGTTCGAGTGCCAGGCACCCGTCGCCTCGTCGTAGCTGACGAGCACGACCGGCGCGCCATTCGGCTGACAGGCACCATGGCCGGCGAGCGGCGTCGCCGCTCGCTCGATGCTGCCCTGCGCCAAGACGATCGCGCGGCCCGATGTGGTGAGTTGCCATACGTCTGCAAGCGTCAATGCCATCAGAGCCTGCGGCATCATCCCGGCGAACAGGTCTTGGCGCCGCCTGTGGAAGCGGTCGTAAATGTTGTTGACGGTGATGCCGTGGATAGAAGGATCGGTGCCAGTCGAGATCGTCGAGTGTCCAACAGCGGTGTTCGAAGGCAGAAAGTTGACGTGCGCCTGGCTGAACCACGCGGCGCGCCGGCGTAGCGCGGAAAGCGTCGGCATCACATCGGCGTACCGATCGAAGTAATCGCGCCGCATGCCATCCAGAACGAGAACGAAGACAACGCGCGGTCGAGCAAAACCAGGGCGCAACACCGGCAATACACGGCCTGTCGCAGTCGGGGGCATCGACACACCCAGCGCCGCCGCAAGCGTTGGCGCAACGTCCTGCTGCACGACCGGCATCGAGTACACTCCCGTTCTCACTGCAGGGCCCGCAAACATCAGCGGAATCGAGACGTCATACGCCCACGGGGAACCGTGCATGTACGCCACGTCCGGGTCAGGCCGCGTGATGAAGTCGCCTTCACGTGGCACGATCAGGAGTTGGCCAGTTCGTCCAGGAAAGTATGCCCGAGCAAACATCTCTAGGAAGCGCTGTCGCGCGGCGACATCGGCCGGCGCCGTACGTCGGATTCGAGGCGCGTCGCTACCAGAAGATCGCTCGGCCTGCTGGCCTGAAACCGTGCCAGCCATCGCGACCAGGGTCAGGACGAGCAGGACGGCACCGCAGGCGGTCAACCGCGAGGAGGTGGCAAAGGTTGGCGGCGTCATGGCGCCAGCTTCCCTTCAAACCGGACGACCGTGCCGGGACCCAATCCGACCGATCCGCAGAGCCTGCGTCCCGCCTGCATTTCCCAATCAAGCTTCATCTCTTCCTCCTGCCGCAGCCCGCGTGACATCATCGCGCGAACATCGTTTCACTACCGATAACATTCAAGCTGCTCTCCAACCAGCGCGGCCTAACGCTGCGTTCACCTGCGAGCGTCCGTCTCCGAAGTAGACGGGTGCTCGCACTCGCGCGGAGCGCGAGGGCGGTCAAATGTGATGGCTACCTTAGACATCGCGCTGGACAGGTGCAAATGTTAGTTATGCGGGCGGCGCGAGGAACTTTTCGCAGTGTCATGGCGGGGACGAGGGAGGAAATCGAACGGTCCGATGAATGGCGAGCAGGAGTTGGGTCGTCGTCGCACTGCGTGTCTCGCCCTGCAGATACACGGCGGGATCTCGAAAGCGAGCCTCGGTGTGGTGCAGGTCGTCAAAGTGCCATTCGCGGACCTCAGCAGCGCGTCCGCCCAGGACTTCGGTGTAGCGACGGATATCAGGCGGCCTGCCCGTAGGCGGCGGCGGGGACTCGCCCGCCCGCATGACGACGGTCTCGGTTTTGGTGACGAGACGGGTCGGAGGCACGCCGGTCCCCCAGGTAATACTGGCCGACGGCGAGCGCCACGTGCGAGGATCAAGTGCTCGAGAGCCGGCCGTGCCGTGGGGGTGCCAAGAAGCGGGAACGCAGAACGTGAAACCAGCGGCGCGCACTTCCCGCCAGAGGGTGTCCGTGTGGGAGGGCTGGGCGGTGCAGGCGGGCAGCGTCGCGGAGAGTGACGCAGCAGGGTCGGCAACGGTGGGGCGGCTCGCACACCCGGCCAGGTACACAGCGGTCCAAATCACATAGGGCGTTCTAACCATCGATCCTCCCGAAATCCCGGGCTCCGCATAACGCCGCATTTCACCTGCGAGCGTCCCTCGCCGAAGGCGAGGGGTGCTCGCTGCCGCCTTGCTCTTCAAGGCGGCAAAATGCGATGGCTTCCTTAAACATCGCGCTCGTCAGGTGCAAAGGCTAGTTATGTGGCGCTCAG
>DASTYE010000209.1:0-4870 GCA_035765135.1 Gemmatimonadaceae bacterium
CATCCACCGAGAGATAGTCCAGCGCCACCGGCCCCGCCGGCAGATCGCGGTCGTAGCTGAGCGTGACGCGCCCTTCGCCGCGCGATGAGCGTCCCACGGCCGAGCGAACTCCGCCGACGATCGCCGCGCCGAGCCGCGCGAGCGCGCCCGGGCGGTCGCGCTGCTCGATCGTGATCGACACGCGATATCGACTGACGCCATCCTCCGCGGCGAGGTCGTAGGTCTCCCAGAGCAGCGCGAGCTTCTCGCTCCGGCGCAGCACACCAGTCATCGGCAGCATGCGGAAGTCCGACCAGCGCGCACCGGTCGTGCCGGCCTTCGGCTCGAGCGTTCGCGCGGTGAGCACATCGCTCATCCCGAAGCCACTGTCGGCCACGACCTCGAGGCGGTTGGTCGCCCGTGCACTGCGCACCGCATCGGGCTGGAGCGCCTCTACGCGGTACAGATAGATCCCCGCCGGTAGACGTTTCTTCCATGCTCGCGTCTCGATCTGATCGGCCCGCGCCACATCGATCAGCTCGCGGGTCGAGTCACGCGCGACGCGCTCCGCCCGCCAATTGAAGATGTTGAGGCCGACCTGAACGGCGACGCGCGTGAGGTCGATCCCGCGCACAAGCGAGTCCTCGGGAATGTCGGCCACCACGAGGACGTCGGTCGAGTCACCCGCGCCGCGGAACCGGACCGTCTGAATCGGGATCGTGTCGATCGCGCTCTCGACGCCGAGGTTCGACCAGGACACCGGGATCGTATCCCGCAGCTCGCGGATGTAACGCGCGTACTCGGTGCGTAGGGTCGCCACCCCGTACCCGGGAACCATGCGGAAGATGAACGCGACGCCATCGCGGTACCACCAGAGGAGCCGGATGCGAAGCTCCTGGGTGTATTCCGGATCGGGAGGGAAGGAGATGATCGCCGGCGGCGGACCGTACCGGACGAAGACGTCGCCTCGGTCGGTGTCGGCGCCACGAAGATCCAGCTCCTCGACGCTCCACCGGAGCTCGGCCGCCGTCACGCGACTGAGATACTCCAATCGATACTCGTTGGGCGGCGTGAGCCAGAGCGGATCGGACATCAGCCAATACAAGCGCTCGCTGAACGCGCGCTCGGCCGCCGGAAGCTGCTCGTGCTCCTTCCCCTCGCTGGTGGACAGGACACGTGCGAGCGCATCGATGTGCTCGCGCTCGTGAGGCGGCAAGCAGGCCAGCGCGCTGTCGAACGCGACGGTCGCTTCGTCGTCCGCGCGAAGGCGGTGGGCGGCGAGTCCCCTCGCGAGCCATGAGATCGCCTCGCAGGGCGCGACGCGCAGGCGCATCATCGCCTCGTGGCGCGCTTCCTCCCAGCGCTGACGATCGGTGAGCATCATGTACAGACCGGCGCGCGCGCGGTGATTCCCCGGATCGGCATCGAGCGCCTGCCTGAAGAGCTTCCACGCGACTTCGTACTCTCTCTGGCCGGACCAGTGCTTCGACGCGGTCAGCTTGTCGGCGTTGTTGATGAAGTAAGCGATCGCCCGCTCGTCGTCCACCAATCCCTCGGCTTCCGGGTCGGTGAAGATCGCGCTGTAGATGTGTCGGTCGGCAATGCCCTCGTACCGCCGCCACGCGACGACGCCTAACGCCGCGAGCGCTTCCGCGACCGTGGCGCTGTCGCCGTGCTTGCGCGCGAGGCGCAGCGCTCGATCGAACATCCCCGGCGCCCGCCGACGCGTGAGCCCGTTCGTGGACGACCAGCGGTACCGCCCCATCGCGAGGACGTAGCGTGCCTCATCGTCCCGCAGCTTCAGCGCGCGCTGCAGTGACGAGTCGGCCACGTCGAACAGCGACGGCCCGCTGTCGTTATGGATGCCAGTGACACGGCGCTGCTGGCGCGCAATCGCCCATGCCAGCATTCCGCGCTCGTACCACGCGGCATGGTTCGATCGGTCCGCGCGCACGGCCTCGGTGAGCGCGCGAAGCCTGGCGAGCGAGTCGGTCGCTGATTGCGCGCGAGCGGGTGGCGCTCCGAAGAGCGCGAGGCCAACGACTGCGAGGACCGCGGCGGCGTGCGACATACGTCCTATGCTTTCCGCGGGGCCGCGCGCTGTCAAGCGTGGCCCGCGTCCTGACTAGAACAGCGAGGGCTGCGACGTCGGCGGCGTATAACCGAAATGGCGGTACGCCTGCGGCGTCGCGACGCGGCCGCGCGGCGTGCGCTGGAGGAACCCGTTCTGCACGAGATAGGGCTCGTAGACCTCCTCGATGGTGCTCACGTCCTCCCCGATCGCGGCGCCGAGCGTGGACAGTCCCACCGGCCCGCCATCGAACTTCTCGATGATCGTCTTGAGAACACGTGCATCCATGTCGTCGAGCCCGAACTCGTCGACGTCGAGCATCACGAGCGCGCTCGAGGCGACTTCGCGCGTGATGCGCCCGTCAGCCTTCACCTGGGCGAAGTCGCGCACCCGGCGGAGCAGCCGGTTGGCGACGCGAGGCGTTCCGCGCGCCCGCCGGGCGATCTCGGACGCTCCGTGGGCGTCCACGTCCACGCGCATCACTTCGGCCGAGCGACGCACGATGTGCTCGAGGTCGCTCGCGGGATAGTAGTTGAGACGCTCGATGATCCCGAACCGCGCTCGCATGGGCGGCGTCAGCATGCCGAAGCGCGTCGTCGCCCCGATGAGCGTGAATCGCTCGATCGGCATGGTGATCGTCTGCGCCTTTGGTCCCTCGGAGAGCCGAATGTCGATCTTGTAGTCCTCCATCGCCGGATAGAGGAACTCCTCGATGATCGGGCGAAGCCGATGAATCTCATCGATGAAGAGGATGTCGCCCTCGCGCAGGTTGGTGAGGGTGCCGACGAGGTCGCCCGGCTTTTCCAGCGCCGGCCCCGACGTCGTGCGGATGTTGACCCCCATCTCGCGCGCGATCAGCTCGGCGAGCGTGGTTTTTCCGAGTCCGGGCGGGCCGTAGAAAAGGGCATGGTCGAGCGGCTCGCGGCGGGCGATCGCGGCATCGATGTAGATGCGAAGGCTGTCCTTCACCTTCTGCTGCCCGATGAACTCCGCCAGCCGTTGCGGGCGGAGTGAAAGCTCGACGACGGATTCCTCGGCGAGGACTTCCGGGGTGGTGATCTCGGCGCGGGACACGGTGCTCCAGTCCTTCAGGATGGTGGCCGTAATCTAGCCGAAGATATGCCGAAAGTCATGACTTGCTCGCGCCCGTGGTCTTTGAACCGCAGAGGGCCGCAGAAGGCCGCAGCCGTCGCTCTGTTCCGCAGATGAACGCAGAACACGCAGACGCTCCCCGCGTGCGGACATATCGCGTCGTGGTCAACAAAGGATCTTTTTGAACTTCATCTGGCATGGAGACGTCCACGCGCGTTTGATCGACCTGCGCATTCTGCGGTCATCTGCGGCTAAACAACCCCGCCGCGGCCCCTGCGGCCTTCTCCGGTCAAAGGGCTCGTCGCGTCTAGACACTGGCCCGCAGGTTCACGAGCCGCTCACCAGCGCGCTCCAACGTCTCGAGCTTCTTGCAGAAGGCAAAGCGCACCATCCGGCGACCTAACGCTGCTTCGTGGTAGAAGCTCGACCCCGGCACCGGCGCGACGCCGATCTCGCGGGTGAGCCAGCGCGCGAACTCGTCATCGGGAAGGGAGCTGAGCTCGGAGAAGTCGGCGAGCACATAGTACGCACCTTCCGGGATCGAAAAGCGGAAGCCCGCCTCCTCCAGCGCCTTCACGATGACGTCGCGCCGCGCGCGATAGTCGAGCGCGAGGTGGTTGTAGTACTCGGCGTCGAACGCCATGGCCACCGCGCCGGCGGCCTGGAGCGGCGCGGGAGCGCCCACCGTCAGGAAGTCATGCACCTTCCGGATGGCGAGCGTCTGCTCGCCGGGCGCGATCGCATAGCCGATTCGCCAGCCCGTGCACGAGAACGTCTTCGACAAGCCGGAAATCGTGACCGTGCGCCCGCGCATCCCCGGAAAGGTGGCGATCGGGTGATGACCCCCCGCATAACGAATGTGCTCGTAGATCTCATCGGTAATCGCCCACGCATCGTGCTCGATGCAGAGCTCGGCGATCAGCGACGTCTCTTCCTTCGTGAGCACCCGCCCCGTGGGATTGTGCGGGGTGTTCACGACGATCGCCCGCGTGCGCGACGAGAACGCGGCCCGTAGCCGATCGGCGTCGAGACGCCAGTCCGGCCCCTCGAGCGGTACGAATACGGGTGACGCCCCCGCCAGAATGGCATCGGGACCGTAGTTCTCGTAGAACGGCTCGAGGATCACTACCTCGTCGCCCGGATCGAAGAGCGCGAGGAAGGCCGACGCCATCGCTTCCGTGGCGCCGCACGTCACCGTGATCTCGCGCTCCGGATCCACCCCCATCTCGTACCAGCGGCGATACTTCTCGGCGATCGCGAGGCGCATGGCCGGCGATCCCCACGTGATCGCGTACTGGTTGATGTCGCCGTGAATCGCCGCGCACGCCGCTTCCTTCATCGGCGTCGGCATCGGGAAGTCGGGGAAGCCCTGCGCGAGGTTGATCGCTTCGTGCTGGTTCGCCAGTCGCGTCATCTCGCGGATGACCGACTCCGTGAACGTCGCCGTGCGCGCGGCGCGCAGCAGTCGTCGTGCAGTCACCGTTTCTTTGGATGTTGAGTGCCGATGTCGGCCAGCACCTTCCAGCTACCGTCCGGCTGATGGCGCCAGGTCGTGAGGTAGTGGCCCGTGCTGTGGCTCGCGGCCGAGTCGGCGCCACGGATGTAGAAGTCGTAGGTGCCGATCGTGTAGGCGAGCGTGCCGTCGTCCGACACCTGCGCCTCGATGGGCCGCCACACGAGCATTCGTGTGCTGTCACCGAATGCCGCCATCATGTGCTCGCGAATCTC
>DASTYE010000210.1:0-53461 GCA_035765135.1 Gemmatimonadaceae bacterium
GAGCTCAGGCACTCTCAGCTCTCATCCGGATCGGGCGCGCCGCGCTCGAGCACGCGTCCTTCCACGCCGCCCATGAACGCGAACCCCGTCAGCCGAACCACGGGTGCGTTCGGATCGTTCGATGCCGGCTGCGTCACCTGATCCTCGAATCCTCCCATGAACGCGAAGCCGTTGCACTCCAGGCGCACGTTCGGAGGAACGGTCACCTGCACACCGCCCATGACGGCGACCGCGTGGATCTCGGTGACGGGACCCAGCGTCGCGTCCCGCAAGTCGAGCTCGACGCCACCCATGAACGCGAGCGCGTTGATGTCTTCCGGTACCACCCACGCGCCGCGCCGCACGACGCCGCTCAGCGCGGCGAGATACGTGCGGCGCCTTTCCGGCTTCACCGCGGCAGGCACTGGCGCGGCCGTGGGCGCGAGGACGGGAAGACCGGCAAGCACCTCATCGAGCGCCTCGGGCGTGCGGGCCGCATAGGCGCGTTCCAGCCGGGACTCCAGATCGTCGAGCGTCAGTTGATCACGGGCGTAAAGCACGCTCAACCGTTCGACGGCACGCTCGCGAGCCTGATCCAGACTCGTCGTCGGAAGCGGTCTTTCGCTCATCGCCTGGCGGCTGAAATGTCCCGAGCTCAGAGCTTGCACAGGCCGCCGTACGTCTCCGGCCTTCTGTCGCGAAAGAACTGCCACACGTTGCGCACCTCACGAATCTTGTCGAGATCGAGCTCCGCCGTGATCAGCTCGTCCTTATCCCGCGCCCCCTCGGCGACAAACTGTCCGCGCGGATCGCAGAAGTAGCTCTGCCCGTAAAACTCGCCGATGTTCCACGGTCCTTCGAATCCGACCCGGTTGATCGCGCCGACGAAGTACGCGTTGGCGACCGCGTGTGCTGGCTGCTCGAGCCGCCACAGGTATTCGGACAGGCCCGCCACCGTCGCCGAAGGATTGAACACGATCTCGGCGCCGTTGAGACCCAGTTCGCGCGCGCCTTCCGGGAAATGCCGGTCGTAGCAGATGTAGACACCGACGTCGGCGTACTTCGTCTTGAAAACCGGATATCCGAGGTTGCCCGGACGAAAATAGAACTTCTCCCAGAATCCGGGACCGCAGTGCGGGATGTGATTCTTCCGGTACTTCCCGAGGTACGTCCCATCCGCATCGATGACGGCCGCGGTGTTGTAGTAGACGCCTGTCGTCTCTTCCTCGTAGAGCGGTACGATGATCACCATCTCGTGCTTTTTCGCCAGCTCCTGCATGAGCCGCGTCGTCGGCCCATCGGGAATCCGTTCGACTGCGTCGTACCAGCGGGTGCTCTGCTCGGCGCAGAAGTACGGTCCGGTGAAGATCTCCTGCATGCAGAGGAGCTGAACGCCCTCACGCCCCGCGCGCTCGATGAGCTTCAGGTGCTTGGCGATGTTCGCCTCTCGAATGGTCTCGATCGGCTCATCGGTCTTGCATGCGTGAGTGGCCTGAATGAGGCCGGCTTTGACGATGCGGGGCATGGTGGGGCGAAGGGGGTCAAGGAGGTCGAGGGTGTCGAGGTGGCCAGGTCGTCGAGGTCGGCAAGGTCGTCGAGGTCGTCAACGGGAAACCCTCGACTATCTCGACTACCTCGACGACCTCGACGACCTCTGCAGTCCGAGATACAGCAAGAAACTCAGTCCGAACGTCAGGAACCACGCATACGAGTACAGGTGGTCGAACACGTTAGGCTCCGTCACGCGGCCGCCCGGTGTGGTGGCGGCGCGAAGGAATCCGGGGATGACGGGGAGGATCGACAGCGCGAGGGCGGCCACGGCGCGCCAGTTGTATCCACGATCGTAGGTATATGCTCCCTGCTCGCGAAAGAGATCACCGACGTTGAGCTGCTGGCGGCGCAGCACCCAATAGTCGGCGATGAGGATGCCGCCAAGCGCTCCCATCAAGCTCGAATATCCGATGAGCCAAGTGAAGATATAGGCAGCCGCGTCGGAGTAGAGCTGCCACGGCATCATCAGGATGCCGATCACGGCCGTGATCAGCCCGCCGCGCACGTAGCTGATGCGCTTCGGGCTCAGGTTGGAGAAATCGTTCGACGGGGACACGACGTTGGCCGCCATGTTCGTCGTCACCTGCGCCGCGAGCACGATGAGCGCGGCGAAGATGATGAGCCCCGCCCCTCCGATCCGGCTGACGAGCACGACCGGGTCCCAGATGGCCTCGCCGAAGATCACAATGGTAGCGGCGGTTACGGCGACGCCGATGAACGCGAAAAGCGTCATCGTCGTCGGCAGGCCTAACGCCTGGCCGAGTATCTGGGATCGCTGGCTCTTCGCGTAGCGTGTGAAATCGGGGATGTTGAGACTCAGCGTCGCCCAGTAGCCGACGTTGGCGGTGAGCGCGGCCGGAAAGAGCACCCAGAACGAAGCTGTAGTGGTGCCCTGCAGGCGCTGCGATTCCGAGAGCACGCTCGAGAGTCCGCCGCCATTGCGGATCCCCCACCAGAGGAGCAGGAGCCCTCCACCGAGCAGCAGCGGAGCAGACCAGCTCTCGAGGACCTTGATCCCTTCCGTGCCCTTGAGGATGATCGCGACCTGCAGTCCCCAGAACATCGCGAACGCGATTCCCGTCGCGCCGGGAATGCCTGCCCAACCGGGCCACGCCGCGCGGAGCAACGCGTCGAGCGCGAGCGCGCCAATCCACGTCTGAATACCGAACCAGCCACAGGCGACGATGGCGCGCAACATCGCGGGAATGTTCGCCCCGCGCACACCGAAGCTCGCGCGGCACAACACCGGGAACGAAATCCCGTAGCGCGTGCCGGCGTGGGCGTTGAGCACCATCGGCACGAGCACGATCACGTTGCCGAGCAGGATCACCGCCATCGCTTGCCACCAGGTCATGCCTTGCGACATGAGACCGGAAGCGAGCGTGTACGTCGTGATGACGACGCTCATGCCGATCCAGAGCGCCGCGATGTTGTATGTAGACCAGGTGCGCCGCTCGGGGGGCGTTGGGGCCAGATCCGGATTCCAGAGCGGGCTCGCGGACAGATCCTCCTGCGTGACGACCACGTCGGGCGTGTAGGGCGCCGACGCGGTCGTAACGGGAGGTGTGGTCACGACGCGCCCGCGGGCTCGAGCTCCTGCGCCCGGATTGGAGCGAGCGGTCCGCGCGACATCCGCATCGCGGGTGGCTCCGCTCCCACGCCAGCAAGTCCGGCAGACGATCGGGGGAGCCATTGCCCGCGGCCTTCCCGTCCGACGACCTTGTAGTCGTCGACGATGACCTCTCCGCGCGACAGCGTCGTGCGCGCGAAGCCGGCGAGCTCCCACCCTTCGAACGGCGACCAGTCGGCGTTCGTCTCCATTCGCGATGGGTCCACGGTGTCACGGCGCTGCGGATGGATGATCGCGAGGTCAGCGTCAGCGCCAACCTGAATTGCTCCTTTTCGCGGGTAGAGTCCCATGATGCGCGCGGGGTTGGTGCTCAGCTTCGCGCACATCTCCTCGATCGTCAGGCGGCCTTCGAGAACGCCGCGCGTGTAGGTGAGCGGCAGCAGCGTCTCCAGTCCCGGCATGCCCATCGGGATCTTCGTCCAGTCACCGTTCCACATCGCCTTCTGCTCGCGAGTGAACGTGCAGGTGTCGGTCGAGATCACCGACACTTCGCCCGTCCGCAACCCCTTCCACAGCCGCTCGACGTCAGCGGGCTTCTTGAGCTGCGGGCAACAGGCGAAGAGATGGCCATCATCGCGATCGAACACCGAGTCATCGAGCACGAGATATTGCGCACACGTCTCGGCGACGACGGGCACGCCGCGCGCTTGCGCCGCGCGAACGATGTCCGCTCCTTCGCCGGTGGACATGTGCACGATGTAGAGCTGACCGCCGGTGGCTTCGCTCCACTGCACCGCACGCTGGATCGCTTCCGCCTCGATGAAGTTGGGGCGCGTCATGCGATGCAGGCGCGCGCCGTACTTCTTCATCATCTCCGGCGTGTGGTACCGCGAGATCAGCTCATCGAGCACCCGCGCCGACTCGGCATGGACGAGGAGCATGGTCCCGTATTCTTTCATCTTCTCGAGTGTGCCGAACATCGCGCGGTCGTCGGATTGCCACCCTTCCGACTCGTAGATCATGAACTCCTTGAAGGTGGTGAAGCCGCGCTCCACCATCTCCTTGATCTGGTCCTTGTGCTCGTTCCAGCGCGTGATGCAGATGTGGAAGGTGTAGTCGATCAGCGACTTCCCTTCCGCCTTCCGGTGCCAGTTGTCGGCGGCCTGTCCCAACGATTCGCCGGCGTAGGGAATGGCGAAGTCGATGACCGTCGTGACCCCGCCGCGCGCGCCGGCCCGCGTGCCCGTTCGATAGTCATCGGCCGACACCGTGCCGCAGAACGGGAGCTCGAGATGCACGTGCACGTCAAGCACGCCCGGAATGACGTGATGTCCACGGGCGTCGATGACCTGTGCTCCTTCGGCGTCGAGAGAAGCGCCGAGCGCGCTGATTTTCTCACCGGTGATGCCAATATCGCCAACGAACGTCCCGGCGGGCGTGACGACGTTGCCGCCCTGGATGACGCGATCGAATCTCATCTCCTGCTCCTCGTCACTGAGACATTGGAACCGCAGAAGGCCGCAGAACCAGCAGACTTGCTTCTATGGGCCGCAGATAAACGCAGAATACGCAGGTGCCCTCCTCGGCACCTGGAAGGTGCAGTGCGAGGCACGGCTGCGCCTTTTGCGGCTTCTGCGGTTCCTACGGCCTGCCAATCGAGCTCAAGGAACGGTCGAAAACGTCGAGCGCATAGTCGGCGTCGTCCTTCGTGATGCACATCGGCGGCTTGATGCGTAGCACGTTGCCGTCGAGTCCGCCCTTGCCGATCAGCACGCCCGCCTCACGAGCCGCCTCCAGCATGTCGAGCGTCTCGCTCTTCGCCGGCTCTTTCGTCGCACGGTCGCGCACCAGCTCGACGCCGAGCATGAGGCCCATGCCGCGGACGTCGCCGATCAGCGCGTGTGAGCGCTTCAACCGTTCGAGCCCCGCCTTCAGGTGCCCGCCCACCACTCGGGAATTCTCCTGCAGGGCATCGGCTTCGATCACATCGAGCACCGCGAGGCCGGCGGCCATCGACACGGGATTGCCACCGTACGTGTTGAAGTGGATACGCTGTGTAAGGGCCTTCGCGATGTCCATGCGCGTCGTCACCGCCGCGAGCGGCGCACCGTTGCCGATGCCCTTCGCCATCGTGACGATATCCGGCGTGACGCCGTGGTTCTGGAACCCCCAATAGTTCTCGCCGGTGCGTCCGAAACCCGTTTGCACTTCATCGGCGATGCAGAGCCCACCGTGCGCGCGAACAACGGCGTATGCTTCGGCGAGGTAGTTCCGTGCGCCGAGGGTGACACCACCGGCGCCCTGAATGGGCTCGCAGATGAAGGCGGCGACCTTCCCCGGCGTCGAATGCCGAATGATCTGACGGATGTCGTCGACACTCTGCGTCGCGATCTCCTCTGGCGTCCCGCGAAAGGGGCTCCGATATGGATCCGGATTGACTGCATGGTGCACGCGCCCATCACCACCGACCGGGAACTTCCAGGTGTGGAGAGCGGTGAGCCCCATGGCACTCGGGCTGCCCCCGTGATACGCGTTGCGGACGCCGATCACGTCGCTGTGACCGGTCGCGAGCCGGGCCATCATGATCGCGAGGTCGTTGGCCTCGCTCCCGCTGTTCGTGAAATACGTGACGTCGAGCCCGGGCGGCATCTTCGAGGCGAGCTTCTTCGCCAACTGCGCGGCGTTGGGATGCAGATAGATCGTGGTCCCGTGGGGCAGCGTCGCCACCTGCTCCTGCACGCGCCGCACGACCTCGGGGTGACAGTGCCCGCAGGAGACAGTCACAATGCCGGCGAACATGTCGAGGTAGCGTCGCCCCGTCTCATCCCACACGTATTGCATGAACCCCTCGACGATCATGAGCGGCTCACGATAGATCGTGAAGATCGCCGGATTCATGTACTGCCGGCGCATGGCGAGGACTTCCTCGCGCGACGGACCCGTGTACGGACGCGGTCGGTGATCCGTGGGCGGCATCTCGAGGCGAGCGGCCGCCGTCTGAGGGGCGATGGTCGTCATCGGACGCTCGCCGGGCGCGCGTCGGGTGCCGCGTATCCTTCGACCGGCTCGTAGCCGCCCTGATATGTCGAGGGATCCGGACGGCGGATCTGCGATTGCGACACGACGCGATCGCGACGCAGACCGCGGAAGTCCTCGACCGAGCGCCATCCCTTGTCGGCGTGCTTTTCCAGGAAGGCGTCCAGGCCCGCGTTGAGTCGCTTGATCACGTTCGGCCCGACCGCCTGGTCGAGCATCGCGGCCGTACACACCTGGACGGTGCCGCAGCCTAACAGGAAGTACGAGAGCGCCTGCGCGAAATCGGAAATGCCGCCAATCCCGGAGAACGCGCGATCGGGGAAAGCCTGCGTCATCCGCGCCATGTTCGCCAGCGACAGCGGCAGGATGGCGGGGCCGCCGAGTCCGCCGCTCGAGACGAGCCCATCCACGTTCATCTCGAACTCGAGCGTCTCCGGATCGATGATCGGCAGCGAGGGAAAGGTGTTCGACGAGACGACAGCGTCGGCGCCGCCCCGGAAGCACGCCGCCGCCTCGACGACGATATCCTGCGTCGCGGGGGTCAGCTTCGTCCACACCGGTACCTTCGCCACTTCCTTCACCGCTTCGGTCACCACCGAGCAGAGTCCTTCATCCTTTCCGATGTTGGAGCCCATGTCTTTCCGGTCCATGTGAGGACAGGAGAAGTTGAGCTCGAGGCCGTCCGCGCCACTGTCCTGAGACGCCTGCGCAAGCGTCTGCCAGTTGCGAAGCTCCTTGTCGCTCCCCGACCCGGCCATGATCGACGCGATCAGCACGCGATTCGGGAATTCCGACTTGATGCGGCGCATGCGCGGAAGCCACCAGTCGAGCGTCTTGTCCGAGATGAGCTCCCAGTTCCACGAGGAGTGCAGCGCCGCACCCGGGCGCTTTTTCATCGAGACGTAGGCATCGTCAGGCGTCGTCCGCATGAACTTCGCTTTTGCCCCGACGACGTTTACGACGGGATGCAGCCCGATCGTCTTGGTAACGACGCCACCCCACCCCGCCTCGAAGGCGCGGAGGATGTTGTTCTCCGACTCCGTGGGCGGGGCCGAGGAAAGCAGGAACGGGTTCTCGAATTGAATCCCCGTGAACCTGATGGATCGCTGCGCCGACATAGCTCCTCCGTTTACGACGGGCCAAGGGCCAAGGGCCAGGGGCCAGGGGGAGGGTGAAGGGTCAACGGTAACTCCGTGATCCTTGACCCTCCCCTTGGCCCCTGGCCCTTGGCCCTTGGCCCCGCCTCATGACATCCAATTGACCCCCGCCTCCCGATTCCACTTCGTCGTCATCTTCTTCGACTGCGTCCAGAACTCGATCGAGCCACGTCCGGTGATGTCACCCACGCCGAACTTCGATTCGTTCCAGCCACCGAACGAGAACGGCTCGCGAGGCACCGGCACACCCACGTTCACGCCGACCATCCCCGCGCTCGCGCGCTCCATGACGTATCGGGCCATGCCGCCACTTTCCGTGAAAACGGCGGCTGCATTCCCGTAGCGCGACGCGTTCTCGATGGCGAGCGCCTTGTCCACGTCTGGCGCCCGGATGATCACCAACACCGGGCCGAACACCTCCTCCTGCGCGATCCGCATTCCCGGCGCGACGTAATCGATGATCGTGGGACCGAGGTAGTAGCCACCTTCCCGCCCGGGGACGGACGTCTTGCGCCCATCGACGATGACCTTCGCGCCGGCCAGCTCGGCTTCGGCGATGTAGGTCTCGATCCGTCGCTTCGCGTCGGCGGAGATCACCGGCCCGAGGTCCTTGCCGGGCACCATGCGACTGGCGATCGCCTTCATGCGCTCGACGATGTGGTCGGTCTTGGCGACCGCGACCATCACCGACGCCGCCATGCAGCGCTGGCCAGCGCACCCCGACATCGAGGCGACGATGTTCGAGGCCGCCATCTCAGGATCGGCATCGGGAAGCACGATGAGGTGATTCTTCGCCCCGCCTAACGCGAGACACCGCTTCAGGCTCGCCGTCGCGCGGCGATAGACGATCTTCGCCGTTTTCGTGGATCCAACGAAGCTCACCGCGGCAATGTCGGGGTGATCGCAGATCGCCTCGACGGCGTCCCGGCCGCCATTGACGATCTGGAACACCCCATCGGGGAGACCGGCTTCCTTCAGCAGCTCGGCGATGCGCGCCGCGCTGAGCGGAACCAGCTCCGACGGCTTGAGGATGAAACAGTTGCCGAGCGCGATCGCGTTGGGGATCGACCAGTTCGGCACCATGTTCGGAAAGTTGAACGGCGTGATGCCGGCGACGACGCCGAGCGGGAAGCGCTCGATGCGACACTCGACTCCCTTGCTGACCTCCAGGACCTCGCCTGGCGCGATTTGCGGGAGTGAGCACGCAAACTCTGTCAGCTCGGCGGACTTGAGGACTTCGGCGCGCGCCTCGCTGTCGATCTTCCCGTTCTCCTCGGTCACGAGCGCGGCAAGCTCGTCGAGGTTGCGCTCGAGCAGCGCCTTGTACCGGTAGAAGACCTGGACGCGCTCCTTGATCGGGGTCGCGGCCCATCCCGGGAACGCCGCCTTCGCCGAGCGAACGGCCGCGTCGACCTCCTCGGCCGCGGAGAGCGGGACGCGCGAGATAACCGTGCCGTTGCTCGGATCGAAGACGTCGAGCAGCGGACGGTCGGGGGCCACGAAAGTGCCGCCAACGTAGTTGCGGACTTCAGGATACTTCATTGAAGGAACATGCGATGCGCGCTGGCGTCAGGCAAGCGAGCGCACCCCGGCATCGAGTCGTCCGGCGGAAAATATACTTGACGAAGGCAACTAGTTTATTGATATTGGCAAATAACCAGTGCCAGGGGCGCTCCATGGCCGTCGCCCAGCTCGCCCGCCGCATCGCCGCCGTGCGGCACTTCAACCGCTTCTACACGCGCCGCATTGGTGTGCTCAACGAGGGCTTCCTCGGAAGCTCGTTCTCGTTGAGTGAAGGGCGCGTGCTCTTCGAGCTCGCGCAACGGCCCGACGTCACGGCCACCGCGCTCTGCGACGCGCTCAGCCTCGACCCCGGGTATCTCAGCCGGATCCTTGGCAATTTCGAGAAGCGCGGACTCGTCACCCGCACGGCGTCCGAGGCCGATGGACGCGTCAATCACCTCAACTTGACGGATCGAGGGCGCGAGGCGTTCGCTACGCTCGACAAACGGTCGAGCCAGGAGGTCGCGGCCCTACTCGCCAACATCCCCGTCGCCGCGCAACGAAAGCTGTTGAACGCCATGCAGGCGATCGAGGAGGTGCTCAATGCCCCTCCACGAACGGTCGCGCCCTACCGGCTGCGGACGCATCAACCAGGAGACATGGGCTGGGTGGTGTATCGGCACGGTGTCCTGTACGCCCAGGAGTATGGATGGGACGAGCGGTCCGAGGCGCTTGCCGCCGAGGTCGTCGCGTCATTCATCAAGAACTTCGATCCCAAGCGGGAACGGTGCTGGATCGCCGAGCAAGAGGGCGAGATTGTCGGCTACGTGTTCCTCGTCAAACGCTCGAAGACGACGGCACAGCTCCGGCTACTTCTCGTGGAGCCCTCGGCACGCGGTCTCGGCCTCGGTCGCCGCCTCGTCGACGAGTGTATCGGCTTCGCGCGCCGCGCTGGCTATCGCAAGGTAATCCTCTGGACGAACAGCGTACTCGAGGCGGCACGCCACATCTACGAGAAGGCCGGCTTTCGACTCGTAAAGGAAGCGCCGCACGACGACTTCGGGGTACCGCTCGTGGGGCAGACGTGGGAGTTGGAGCTGTAAGGGAGGCTGGACGCGCCTACACGCCAATGTCCTCCGCCCACAGATCCGGTCGAGCCGCGATGAAATCGCGCATCAGCCCGACGCACTGAGGATCGTCGAGGATTTCGAGCAGGGCGCCACGCGACCGGAGATACTCCTCGGGACCGCGAAAGGTTCGGTTCTCCCCGATCACGATTCGCGGAATGCGATAGAGCAACGCGGCGCCGCTGCACATGTCGCACGGCGAGAGCGTCGAGTAGAGCGTCGCACGTTGATAGTCGGTGGCGCCGAGACGACCCGCGTTCTCCAGGCAGTCCATCTCCGCGTGAAGGATGGCGCTTCCCTTCTGCACGCGCCGATTGTGTCCGCGGCCAACGATCTCGCCATCGATGACGAGCACCGAGCCAATTGGGATCCCGCCTTCCGAAAGTCCGGCTCGTGCCTCCGCGATCGCCGCAGCCAGAAAGAAGTCGTGCACGATACACCTACCTCGATTGGCGGTGAGCGCCCTCGATTGGTAGAATGGCGGCGTGACCGAGCTCGCGCGCCGCCTCGGCGTCTTCGACGCCACCATGATCGTGATGAACGGCATCATCGGCGCGGGGATCTTCATCAGTCCCTACGTCGTCGCGCGACACGCTCACACGCCCGGCCTGATCCTCGGTGTCTGGGTCGCCGGCGGCGCGATCGCGCTCGCCGGCGCCTTCGTCTACGCTGAGCTGGCCGCGCTGCGCCCTGAGGTCGGCGGGGTGTACGCGTACCTCCGTGATGCGTTTCATCCGATCGTCGCCTTCCTCTTCGGGTGGACGCTGCTGCTCGTCGTGCAGGCCGGGGGAATGGCGGCGGTCGCGGTCACCTTTGGTCTCTACGTTCGGGACCTCACCGGCATCGCGATGTCCGCGACCACCATTGCCGTCCTCGCGCTGGCGGTGCTCACGGTGATCAACTGCTTCGGAGTTCGCGCCGGCGCAAACGTGCAGAACACGTTCATGGTCCTCAAGATCGTCGCGATCGGCGCGCTCGTCACGATTGGCTGGGCCGCGGTCGGCGGAGCTTCCGCCGATGCACCGACACCTCCACCGAGCGAAGGCCTGGGCGGCATCGGGGCGGCGATGGTTCCCGTGCTGTTCGCGTACGGCGGATGGCAGACGGCGAGCTTCGTCTCCGAGGAAATGCGAGATACGCAGCGAGCGCTGCCGCGGGCGATGCTCCTTGGAATCATTGGCGTCGTCGTGCTCTACCTGGCCGCGAACCTCGTGTACGTTCTCGTGCTCACCCCGTCCGGGCTCGCCTCGACCACGACGCCGGCCTCCGAGGTCATGCGTCGCGCGGTCGGCGAGCGAGGCGCCAGGTTCATCGCGTTAGGCATCGCCATCTCGACGATCGGATATCTCAGTCAGGGCATGCTCACCGCGCCGCGCGTGTACTTCGCCATGGCGCGCGACCGCGTGTTCTTCGCGCGGGTGGGCTGGCTTCACCCGCGATCTCGAGCACCGGTGTACGCGATCGCGCTGCAGGGCGTGTGGGCAGCGATCGTCGCCCTGTCAGGGCACTACGAGCAAATTCTCCTTTACGTGGTGGCGATCGACGCCATCTTCTTCGGCCTCACGGGCGTCGCGCTGATCGTGTTTCGTCGCCGTGAGCCGCTGCGCGGCGCCCCCGCGGGGCGTTTCCGCACTCCGGGCCATCCATGGACGACGATCCTCTTCGTCGCCGCGTTCTGGATCGTCGCGATCAATACCGTCGTGCGTTTTCCGACATCGGCGGGAATCGGTGTGCTCGTGCTGCTCGCCGGCGTCCCCGTCTATCTCCTGTGGGCCAGACGAGCCTAGTCCGCGAACTCCTCGTCCACGGCTCGCCGGATCTCCTCGAGGGTCCTGCCATCGCGTGCCAGGCGGGCCACGACCTCAGCCTCATCGCGGCACGCCATGCAGCCGATCGGCTGCCGACTTTCGAAGCAGCTCAGCAGGGATCGATGCTCCATGCTCTTGTCGCAGCGGCAGGCGCAGTAGACACCGTCGAACAGCTCCGGATGCGTGCGCGCCGCGGCGTACGCCTCACGCACGCGCCGGCGATCGGGAAGATCAGACTCGGGCAACACGAGCTCCGCCGTGACTCCCGCCCTCGGCTCCGGGTGCGGAAAGCCAGCAGGCCGGATTCTCGGGCGCTGAGCGAGCACATTACGCCCCATACTCTGGCTGGCGATCAGCGCCGGCAGGAGGAGGAGGAAGCGACGTCGCGTGATCATTGCATCGAACGATAGCCTATGGCACTGGCGCCCCCAAGGTGCAGGCACGTCAGGAACGAAGCGCGGATGTCAGGACCGCGTAAGAGAGTCACGGGTGACCTAACGAGCTGTGTCGAACGATTGTGCAGGTGATCAGGTTCGCGCTCCGATCTCAGTCGCTGGCCGAGCGGGCGGATGACCGCGTTGCGGTGAACACGTGGACTGGGTTTTGCGCCAGGCGCGATCGTACCCCTTCAGGAGTAGGAGATGCCACGCGGCGACAAGTCCAAGTACACGGACAAGCAGGAGCGAATGGCCGAACACATCGAGGAAGGCTACAAGGAAAAGGGAGTGAGTGAGGACGAGGCGGAGCGTCGCGCATGGGCAACCGTCAATAAGCAGACCGGAGGCGGGAACAAGCCTGGCGGGTCCGGACGCGGGAAGCCTGACACCAGCCGCGGCAGTATGTCCCACGCGGAGCGCAGCCGCGCGGCAAAGAAAGCCGCCGCCACCCGAAAGCGACGCGGACGCGACTGACCCACCACACCCAACGTTTCGACGGCGCGCGCCACATCCTCGCGATGGGCGCGCGCCGGTCGCTTCTGCGCCTACACGTCGGGGATGGAGATCTTTGTCGCCCGAACGACCTCGCACCGGGGTGGGAGCACGATCGTGTCCGGTGATGTCGTGAAGAACGCGAGGCCTCGGTAGGACGTGAGATACTGGTTGTGCTTCTTGAAGACGCCCCCTCGTCCGATCACCACCAGGGGACGCTCCGTGCGCTCCAGAATCTTCATCCACTCCGCGACGTCGAGCCGGACGATGACTCCCGACGCCTTGAGGGCGTTGACCTGTATCGCGTGATGAGCCGCTGCCTCTGCTCCGCCCATGGGTCTCCGGACAGTGGTTAGGCACGGCGCAGTCCGCCGCAAAGGAGCGGGCGCCGGTGGGGAAGCTATCGCTTCGGCGCGCCCGCGCAATTCCACGTCGCCACGGCGTTCACTCGTAACATCCCCGGGCGGTTTCACGTAGATTCCTGCGGTCGCCAATACGGGGATGCCATGGCCGCAGGCTCGCGCGAAATGCTCGATCTCGAGGGCGCGCTCCGGAATCAGTACGTCCTGGAGCGTGAGCTCGGTCGCGGCGGGATGGGCGTCGTCTTTCTCGCCCGCGATCTGAAGCTCGATCGCCTCGTGGCGATCAAGGCGCTCCCGTTGCATCTCGCCGATGACGAGCGGGTGCGCGAGCGATTTCTTCGCGAGGCGCGCACGGCCGCTCGCCTGTCGCATCCGAACATCGTGCCGGTTCACCGAGCCGACGAGATCGACGGCCGGGTCTTCTTCGTCATGGGCTTCGTGGACGGGGACTCCCTCGCGCAGCGCGTAGCGCAGCGGGGTCCCCTCCCGCCCGATGAGGTCGTGGGTGTGCTGCACGACGTCGCCGACGCGCTTCACGAAGCCCATCGTCACGGAATCATCCACCGGGATGTGAAGGCCGAGAACATCCTCATCGAGCATCGGACCGGTCGTGCGATGGTGACGGACTTCGGCATCGCGCGAGTGATCGAGGCGGCCCCGCTCACCGCGACGGGCCTGCTCCTCGGGACGGCCCAGTACATGAGTCCGGAGCAGATCGTGGGCGAGTCCGTCGACGCGCGTAGCGACGTGTATTCGCTCGGCGTCGTCGCCTTTCACGCTCTGACGGCGCGCTTTCCCTTCCAGAGCGAGACCGCATCGGCGGTTCTGGTTGCTCACGTCACGAAACCACCACCGCGCCTTCGCGACGTCGCGCCTTCGGTTCCGCAGGCGCTTGCCGACATCGTCGACCGCTGTCTCGCAAAGGAGCCTGGCGACCGTTTCCAGTCGGCGGCCGACCTCCGCACGGCACTGAACGAGGCCGGCGCAGCGCCGCTGCCGGTGCGATCGCAGCCCGCGAGGGCAGCCACGGCCCTTCTGCTCTCTGACCGTGAGGCGCGCGACGTCTGGGATCGTGCAGCGAATCTCCAGGCGCAGGCGACCGGAACCGCCACCCCTATCGCGCCTCCGAAGCGTGAGGCCGAGCGTCAGCCGCTCTCACCCTCGTCGTCGTATCGGCTCGATGTCGTGCGCGATGCCGCCCGCGAGGCCGGCATCTCCACGGAGTACGTCGATCGTGCGCTCGCGGAGCGGGGGTTCGCGGGACGCGCCGCCGCGCCGTCACCCGCAGTGCGGCGCGCCCCGCCAGCGCTTCCGATGGAGATCCGGGATCTCAACGTCAAACCCGCCTCTCCGTGGGCGGGCGCGCCGTCGTCGATCGAGTACGAGGTGACCGTCGATGGCGAGATCTCCGAGAACGACTTCGCGGTGCTGGCCGAGACCATTCGCCGGACGTTGTCGGACGTTGGCGTGGCGGGAACGATGGGACGGTCCTTCACGTGGAGCACCTCCGACCCCAAGCGCCGGGTTCATGTGGCGGTGCAGGCGCGGGGCGGCCGCACGACGATCCGCGTCGCGGAGAGTCTGCGGCAGCTCATGGGGAGCGTGTTCGGCGGTGGCGTCGGTGGGTTCGGCGGCGGCTTCGGTGGCGCGGCGTTAGGCGTCATCATGGGGGCGACGCAGGGTGCGGCCGAAGTGGCGATCCCGGCGGCGCTGGCGATCGCGGCCACGGCGTACGTCGGATCGCGGTCCGTCTTCAAGAGGACCGTGCGGGCTCGTCAGGCCGAGCTTCGGGAGTTGGCCGCGCGACTGGCGGGGGAGGCGAAGACGTCGATCGAATCGCGCACGGAGTCACGCGGGAGGTAGGAGCGGCGAATTGCGAGGCGGCGGCCGGTGCCGGAAAGATGACACTCGTCATTTCTCCCGGCCTTCATTTTGCGTTGCGCGGCGGCCTGCCGGTAAAACGTGCCTCACATTCACCGTGACGTGACCGCTACGGAGGTCGACATGAAAGGCCCTCGGACGCTGGCGTTTTCCGCTGTCGTGTGTGCCGTTGCGCTACTCGCATCCGCCTGCGCCGACGTTCCTCCGCCGAGTGCACCCACCGTTAGGTCGCCCTCCCTGAGCGGGTTCGCCATCGCCCAGGATGCGACGCCCGAGCAGATGGCCGTCGCCGAGGTCGTGCAAGGGTTCGGTGGCTACTTCCTCGATGAGACCGGAGCACCAACCGTTTATCTCACCGATCCCGCGCGCCGAGCGGACGCCGAGGCGGCGCTCGCCGGATTTCTCGCGGACCGCGGATTCACCGCTGCTGACCTGCGCGTCCGCCAGGGCTCGTTCGGATACGCGCAGCTCGACGCCTGGTATCGGCGCGCGCTGCCCGAGGTCTTCGGAGTGTCCGGGATCGTCCTCGGAGACGTCGATGAGGCGGCCAACCGCATCCGCATCGGCGTGGCGAGCGCGGCCGCGGCGGCCGCCGTCAGCGACGCGTTCGCGCGACTCGGCGTCCCGAGCGATGCCGTCGTCGTCCAGCAGCGGGCACCGATTCGGACGGTGGCCACGCTCCGCGATGACGTGAGTCCACTTCAGGGAGGCCTGCAGATCAACTTCCTGAACGCGGCCGGCGTCGTCGGGGTGAGCCTCCTCTGCACGCTTGGGTTCAATGCGATCATCAACGGCGAATCCTCGTTCATCACGAACTCGCACTGCAGTCAGGTCGAGGGCGGTTCGGAGACTCCGACCGACTACTACCACCCGCTCCAGGACACTGACCGCGACCGGATGGTCAATCCCGAGAACCTGATCGCGGTGGAGGCGGACGATCCACACTGGTCCATCTCGCTCGATTGTCCGCTGTCCCCCGCGTTCCAGTGCCGGTGGAGCGATGCATCACGCGCCCGGTACATCCCCGCCGCGGCGCTGGAAGCCCGGCTCGGACGCATCGCGCGCACCGTACGACCGAGCACCTCCCTCACCGACGTCGAGCTCACGATCGATGGGTTCTTCACGATCAAGCGCGAGCAACCGAGAGGCGTCGTTGGAGAGGTGGCGAACAAGGTCGGACGCACCACGGGGTGGACGTTCGGCACGACGACCGCCACCTGCGTGGACGTGATCGCACTCGGGACCACCCACATTCGGCGGTGCCAGGAGATGGTTGCGGCAGTCGTCGATGGGGGCGACAGCGGCTCGCCGGTGTTCCGGCGCAACGGCGGATCCAACGTCACGCTCCTCGGCGTCCTGTGGGGCGGCAGCACGGACGATGCGAATCCGGAGTTCGTGTACAGCCCGATGTTCGGCATCGAGCGCGAGTTGGGAGAGCTGCAGACGTACTGAACCGGAGATTGTTCGAGAGGGGCGGCCCGGAATCGCTTGGCGATTCCGGGCTGCCCCTTCACGTTTTCCGGGCCCCCTGCGTATCATGATGGCTCCTCAGACCAAGCCCTCTCTCGAGGCGATACGTATGCGCTCGGTACGTTTTGTGGTTCCCACTGTAGCGATGATGGCCCTTTTCGCGACGTCGGCGCAGGCGCAGCACGACCAACACGGCTCCCATCCGTCGTTGACCGCCGATCTTCGCGCCGACATCGAGCAGGTCGAGAAGAAGATGCTCGACCTCGCACGCGCGATTCCCGAAGAGAAATATGGCTGGCGGCCCGGCGCCGGCGTCCGCTCGATCAGCGAGGTCCTCCTGCACGTCACCGCGGACAACTATCTGCTGCCCGCCGCCCTCGGAACTCCTGCTGATCCAGCGACGGGCATCAAGGGAGATGACTACAACACCGCGCTCGCCTACGAGAAGCGGACGATGAACAAGGCGGCGGCCATCGCTGAGCTGGAGAGGTCGTTCGCGCATCTGAAGAAGGCGCTCTCGGACACGCCGATGGCCGGCCTGGCGCAGAGCGTCGCCCTGTTCGGTATGAACGTGACGAAGCAGCAGGCGTGGATTCTGACGACGACGCACGTGCACGAGCATCTCGGCCAGCTGATCGCCTACGCGCGCTCCAACGGCATCGCGCCGCCGTGGAGCTGATCGGCCTCGGGCGTTGCCGTTAGGCTCCCGCTACGGCGGGCGCGGCGTTTGGTTGCGGGCGCTGGCGTTCAGCATCCTCACCTGCGCGCCCGCCCTGGCGGGCGCGCAGAGCGTCGAGGCCATCCGGCTCTCCGGCGCTTCGCCACGGCTCGACGGCCGCCTCACGGAGGATGTCTGGCGGACGACCTCGTCGGTCACCGGGCTGGTCCAGCGCGATCCCGTTGAGGGAGCGCCGGCCGCGGAGCGCACGGAGGTCCGCTTCGCGTACGACGATGACGCACTCTGGATCGGCGCGCGAATGTACAGTACCTCGCCCGCCACGATCAGAGCGTTGGTGACCCGTCACGATCGCGAGGGGAGCTCCGAGCAGCTCATCGTCTCGCTCGACACTCACCACGATCGACGCACGGCGTACACCTTCGCCGTCACTCCCGCCTCGGTCCGGATCGACTACTACCATCCGGGCGACGACGAGGATCGACAGGACGAGGATTTCGACCCGGTCTGGCAAGCCCAGGCGCGTCTCGATTCGCTCGGGTGGACGGCGGAGATGCGCATTCCGTTCTCGCAGCTCCGCTTCTCGGTCGCGGCAGTCCAGACATGGGGCGTGAATGTCGTGCGCAGTGTCCCGGCCAGGAACGAGCGCAGCTACTGGGCGCTCGTCAGGCGCGATGAGACTGGATGGGCGTCCCGCATGGGAACGCTCGTCGGAATCCGCGACGTTCGTCCGTCCCGCCGGATCGAGCTCGTGCCGTACGCCGCGGTGGATTCACGGCTGACCGGCGATGTCGATCCTCGCGACCCGTTCGCCGAGGAATACGATATGAACGCTCGCGTCGGCGCCGACGTGAAGGTCGGCCTCGGCCCGAGCTTCACCCTCGATCTCACGCTGAATCCGGACTTCGGGCAGGTGGAGGCCGACCCCGCGGAGGTGAACCTCAGCGCGTTCGAGACGTTCTTCGACGAGCGCCGCCCTTTCTTCACGGAAGGATCGGAGCTGCTCGAAGGGCGCGACTTCTTCTACTCTCGCCGCATCGGCGCGTCGCCGCCCGGGCGCGTCGAAGCCGATTACGTCGAGCCACTCGACCACACCTCGATCCTCAGTGCGGCGAAGCTGACGGGACGGACGCCCTCCCGACTGTCGGTGGCGGCACTCGCGGCCGTCACCGGCCGGGAGACGGTCCGCACGTTCGATACGGCGACCACCACTTTCGGGGAGGACGTCGTCGCCCCGACGACGGGGTACGTCGTCGTCGCGGCGCAGCAGCAGTTCGGCCGCAATGCGTCAACGCTCGGCGGCGTGCTGACCTCGGTGCACCGCTATCTCGAGCCGGGCTCGCCACTCGCGAGTGTCGTGACGGGCGATGCGTTCTCCGGAATCGTCGAAGGCCGACTGCGATGGGCCGGTGGCGCTTACGACATCTCCGGGTTTGCGGGGTTCGCGCACGTCCGCGGTGATTCGGGCGCAATCCTCAGGCTGCAGCGGTCGTCGCGGCGGTACTGGCAGCGCCCCGACGCATCGCACGTGGAAGTCGATCCGCGCCGCAGAACGTTAGGGGGCACGATCCTCGGCATCAGCCACAGCAAGGTGGCCGGTGCGCACTGGCTATGGGACGTGGACTACTGGCAGGAAACCCCGGGGCTCGAGCCAAACGACATTGGTGCGTACGGCAGCGTCGATGACCGCTTTTTCGCGGCGGACCTGACGTACCGCGAGACACGTCCGCACGGCTGGTACCGATCGTACTCGGCCGACGTCTCGGCGCGGAGCGAATGGAACTTCGAGGGCATCCGCCAGCAAACGGACCTCGAGCTCGAATTCCGCACCACGCTCGCCAACTACCTCCGGCTCAACAGTGAGCTCTCGTATCAGCCCCGTGCGCTTTCCGACGACCTGACGAGAGGCGGTCCGCTGATGGGCACTGGCCGCGGATGGCGAATGGCGTTCGAGGTTCAGAATCGAGAGGGCGCGCGTACGCGCTGGGGAGTCGAGGCCGAGGTCGAGGGAGCCGAGTTTGGAGGATGGGTTCGCCAGATCGAGGGCGACTTCACCTTCCATCCCGGTACGCAGTGGGAGATCAGCGTCGATCCGCGATGGGGGCGCGGCGAAGAGCCGCGACAATACGTGACAACGCAAGCTAACGGGCGACCGGAGACATTCGGCAGTCGCAACATCTTCGCGCACGTGGATCGCAGCGAGGTCGCCGCGCCCGTGCGAGTGAACTACACCTTCACACCCAACCTCACACTGGAAACGTACGTGGAGCCGTTCGCGTCGAGCGGGCGGTATCACGGCTTCGGCGAATTGCTCGCGCCGAAGTCACGCGACCTTCTGGAGTACGGAACGAACGGGACCACGATCGAGCGAAACGGCGATGGCTCGCACACGGTGATCGCGGGAGCCGATACGTTCGATCTCGAGAACGAGGACTTCAACATTCGATCGCTGCGAAGCAATGTCGTGCTCCGTTGGGAGTGGCGCCCGGGAAGCACGCTCTATGTCGTGTGGCAGCAGGATCAGGAGGCGGATCGCGCCTTTCAGCCGGTGGGGCCGCGCGATTTGTGGGATGCGTTCCGCACGACGGGCGACAGCTTCTTCGCGGTGAAGGTCAGCTACTGGCTGCCGATGTGAAGACCGTGGAGGATGTCGACGTGATCGCCCGGTGAACAGACGGCCCGCACGTGCGGGCCATCTGTCACGGTTCGCGACCGAGAATCAACGTCGCACAGCCCTAACGAGCGGTGGAGCGAAGCTGACGCGCCCGATCTCCCGCATTCGCTGCCCGTCGATCCTGCCTTCAACGAGCTCGTACCCGAGCAGTGCCAGGATGCGTCCGCGAATGAAGACGGGCCGCGCGTTCCCGTACCAGTCCACGCAGGACGCGACACACGCTTCGAGCGATCCTGGGTTCGTCTGCGCGTCCAGCGTTCCGAGCTCGGCGAAGCGATCTCCGAGGTTGAGGATGAAGGCGATCGCGGCCGACGACTTCCAGAGGTGCGTGTACCCGGGGCTGCCGCCTGCCCGAATCGGCAGACCGAGAACACCGATACCCGGACCATCGGACCTGTAAAAGAACCCGTGACTGCGCAGCTCGCCCTGCGCCGCACTGGGAATCGTGTGACGCAGTGCGACGGCCGGACTGTCGCTCAGGCCGATGCCCGTGAAATGCAGATCGCTGCCGTCGGTACCGATCACTACGGCAGCCTCACCCATTGCCTCGATTCGATCGGTACCGTGCGGCAGCGCAATGCGGGTGACCTCTCCTTCCCGGAAGGGGACCACATACAGGATCGATTCCCGCTTCGAGGGTCGTCCCCACCTATTTCCGGTTCCGTAGAGGAGGTGATCGCCGACAAAGCGATTTACGACGACGACGCCCACGGGCCTGGGAATTTGGCGATAACGGAACGGCGAGATGCTGCGGCTCCCGTCACCGAACGCGGTCAGCGGGAATCGGAGCAAGGCGACATCGCCACCCGTGCGCTCGGCTTGCCACATCGCATCTCCGCGCGCGTTTTCCCGCACGAGCACGTTCAGGTGTCCGTCGTCACTCTCGAGGAACGAGAACTGATCAACAGGACTTCCAGCCACCTCGACGGCGGTGGGCGGCGACCCGTTTAGCGGAAGGCGATAGAGTATCGGCGAGGCGTGCGCCGAGCGCCACGCGCTGAGCCATGTGTACACGGCGGTCGGCGAAACGTAAAACACCCGACCGGACGGTCCGAACACCGAGTTCGCGTCGCATTGCAGCTCGTCCGTCGCCAGATCGCAGACAATCACGGTGTGCAACGCTACATCGAACGGATCTAGCTCGACGGCCGGACGAAAGACGTGCGCGGACGAGACGATTCGGCGAAACTCGCGGTCGCTGGCGCCCTTGTGCCACCGTCGCACAGCCGGCAGAAAGGTCTTTGGGTCTTTCGAATCAGGCGGCAGATATTCCGGGGTGTAGAAGATCAGCTTCGACCCAAGGAGACGGGACGCGTAGTTCCGTGACGAGTAGTAGTCGTTGGATCGAACGTGATACGTCGATCGATGGCGAAGCCCACCCGCGTCGTCGATGCTGAAGATGCCAATCTCCGTGCCACGACTGGCATAGCTGTAGCCGACGACGATCACCTTGTCGCCGGCGATGAGCATCTCGTCATACCACACCCCCCGCGGATCACTTCCTGGAGCGTACGCGTCGACGACCGAAACAGGGCGAAGCTCGTTCCCCAGTCGAACGGTGAAGAGCTGCCCCCGGCGGAGGATGACGAGATGATCTCCGTGCGCCTTGACGATGCCTCCCTCGTCGACGCCGGCATGTTGCGTGTTGGTCACCGATGCGGCGGTGGTGCCAAGACTTGCCGCTCCCGTTACCACCATGGCGAGCAGGGCCACTGGCTGGTTGCACATCGTAACGGCGACCTGAATCGAATCACCGGGGCGTATCATGACCGACCGCGCGCGGGGGACGTAGCCCAGTCGGCGCGCGGTGAGCGTCCATCCTCGACGCCGCGTTATGCGGTTACGAGGAACGACAAGCTTGAAGCTGCCGTCGCTTTGCGTTTCACTCCGCACCTCGAGCGAGTCAATGCTGACGGTCGCGCCTTCGACGGGGTCGCCCGTGGGATCGACGACCTCTCCGTGTATCAGCGCCGACCGCGGCCCGTTGGCATCGAGGCTCCTGCTCCTGGCCACGACATCGATCTCTCCGCAGTCCGCTGGAGGTGGAGCGGGTTTGACGCGAAGATCCATCCGCCGCTCGCGCTCTCCGGCAAGCTCAGTCAGGAACCCTATGAGTTCCCGATCGGTCCGGAACGCTTGCAGCGTGGGAGCCTGCTCGCTGACTTGCGCCTCAGGGGTCAGCCAGGGGAAGCCGATCGCGCCCCACACGAGTACGATGCGTTTGTTCATAGGCGGCTCCGGGAAGAGGGGAAAGGACGCTGGCCGCTGTCGTGCAGGGCGTGCAGGCCCGCGATGCTTGCCCATGCCTGACGCGAACGGAACACAGGGCCTGAACTGCTCCTTATCGCGGACCTCCCGTTCGCGAATCGCGTCAAGATCCAAAAGAAAGAACGGCCCGCTCGCGCGGGCCGTTCTGCCTTTCCGGGGGGTGTCTCCAGCCTAACCGCACTCCGAGAACCCACACACGTGGCACTTCACGCACCCCTCGGCGAACTCCAGCTGTGACCCGCAGTCGGGGCACGTTCCCATGAAGGACTGCGTGTACCCGCTCATGTCGAAGCCGAGCTGCACCTGCTCCGGCGAACCCCCTGACCCCGCCGACCCCGTCGATCCCTCTGACACCGGTTTCACGACCACCTCGAGAGCCGGCACGCCCGTGTCGCGAGGCCCGGGGGGCAAGAGCTCCTGCTGCACGCCCTGGATCTTGTCGCGCCACCACTCCTCGAGCGCAATGCCGATCGCGTCAGGCACCGAGAGCACCTTGCTCGGCCCCAGCCCCACGGCCCTGTCCGACGAGATCCCGCGGAGCTGACGGTGCACCTCCATGAGCGGGATCCCGGACCGCAACGCGAGCGAGATCAGGCGTCCCATCGCTTCGGCATCGGCCATCGCCGCGCCGCCGGCCTTGCCTAACGTAATGAAAACCTCGAACGGTTGCCCGCGGTCATCCTCGGTAATGTTCACGAACATCGTGCCGAGCGGCGTTTCCTTCCGGATGGTGGTCCCGCGCAGCTTGTCGGGACGCGAGCGCTTCGCGCGCCGCTGGAGATTCTCCGCCTCCGCCTCGAACAGCGCCCGGCGAAGACGCTCGATCTCATGGTGCAGCTCGGTCGTCGTGCCCTCGAGCTCACCAATGCGGCGCTTGTCGGCCACCGTCTGATCGCGGACCTGTTTCGCCTGCTCGGTCGCGCCGGTGGACAGCACCTGGTTGTCGCGCGAGCCGTCGCGGTACACGGTCACGCCCTTGCAGCGCAGCTCGAAGGCGAGCTCGTAGATCGTCCGCACGTCATCGACGTTGGCGGTGTGCGCGAAGTTCGTCGTCTTGGAGATGGCGGAGTCGCAATGCCGCTGGAAGGCCGCCTGCATGCGGATGTGCCACTCCGGCGCGATCTCGTTGGCGGTCACGAAGACGCGCTGCCACTTCGCCGGAACCTCGGGGAACTTGATCGTTCCCTGCTTCGCGATGCGCTCCATCAGCTCGTCCGAGTACCACCCCTCGTGCTTCGCGATGGCGACGAAGTCCTCGTTCACGTCAGGCATCTGGACGCCGGCCTGATTGCGCATGAACGCGACGGCGAACAGCGGCTCCAGCCCTGACGAGCAGCCGGCGATGATCGAGATCGTGCCGGTCGGCGCGACCGTGGTCACGTTGCAGTTGCGGAGCATCTTCATCGGGCGGATGCGCTGGCCGCGCGCGTCCTTCGCCGCCGTCTCCTCGGGCCCCCAGATCGACCGCGCCCACTCGGCGAACGGGCCGCGCTCGACCGCCAGCCGCTCGCTCTCGCGCTTCGCCTCGACGTCGACGAACTCCATCACCGTCCGACCGAACTCGACCCCCTCTTCGCTGTCATAGGGGATGCCGAGCCTGACGAGCGCATCGGCGAATCCCATGACGCCGAGCCCAATGCGGCGAATGCGCTTGGCGAGCGTGTCGATCTCGACGAGCGGATACTTGTTGACGTCGATGATGTTGTCGAGGAAGTGCGTGCTCAGATGGATGTCGCGCTTGAACGCGTCCCAGTCCATCCGGCCGTCGCGCACGTAGTGGCCGACGTTGATCGAGCCGAGGTTGCAGACGTCGTACGCCAGCAGCGGCTGCTCGCCGCAGGGGTTCGTCGCCTCGTACGAGCCTAACGACGGCACCGGGTTGTAGCGGTTCGCCTCGTCGACGAAGAACACGCCCGGCTCCCCGGTGCGCCAGGCTCCCTCGATCATCCGGTTCCACACCGCGTTGGCGTCGAGCCGCCCGACTTCCTTCCCGCTGTGAGGATCGATCAGCGCGTAGTCGGTGCGGTCCTTCACCGCGCGCATGAACGCGTCGGTGACCGCGACCGAGATGTTGAAGTTCGTCACCTGCGTGAGGTCCTCCTTGCAGGTGATGAACTCGAGAATGTCGGGATGGTCGACGCGCAGAATGCCCATGTTCGCGCCGCGACGCGTGCCGCCCTGCTTCACGGCCTCGGTGGACGCGTCGTACAGCTTCATGAACGACACCGGTCCGCTCGCGACGCCGGTCGTCGAGCGCACCATGCTCCCCTTGGGGCGCAGCCGCGAGAACGAGAAGCCGGTGCCGCCGCCCGACTGATGGATGAGCGCCATCGCCTTGAGCGTATCGTAGATCCCATCGTGCCCGTTGGAGAGCGCATCGCTCACCGGGAGAACGAAGCATGCCGAGAGCTGGCCTAACGGGCGGCCCGCGTTCATCAGCGTGGGCGAGTTCGGCTCGAAGCGACGCTCGGTCATGAGGCGGTAGAACTCTTCCGCGACCGTCTCCACCGCGCCGTCGCTCGCGCCGTACCGGCGATCCGCCTCGGCCACCACCGTCGCCACGCGCCAGAACAGCTCTTCCGGCGACTCGACGGGCTTCCCCCGCTCATCCTTGATGAGATAGCGTTTCTGCAGGACCGTGCGCGCGTTCGGGCTGAGCGCGCCGGCGGGGATGGGTGGCTTCGACGTCAGAGTCATGGACTGCACTCCCAGGTGAGCGTCCTTCAAGCTACGCGGAGAGGGGGATCGTGGGCCAGCGATCCCGCGCGGGAAACTGCGTGGGCGCGGAGGATACCGGGGTTCGTGTTTCCGCGCAAGCCGCTCGTAACCATCAACCGGACAAGCTGTTACAGTATCAACATCACGAATTGGCCTGTTGTTCCGCGTTTTCCACGAGAAGCCGGCACGACGTAACCATCGAGCGATGTGACCTACGTCCTACCGGTCTGGCGGACGCGCGGCGCGGTGCCACGCATTCCATGTGTCTTTCCCGCAAGAGATTGCGTTGGCAGCTGCGGCTCCGGAGACGCCGCGTGACAACCCGGGGACTGCCGCAGCGCCACATCGAGGGTCGAGACCGCCACGTCGCCCTTGCCTGGAAACACGACGTGCAAGTCGGGGTCCACCGGCCAGGCCAATCGCCAACCTGCGGGCGCGTGGACACTGGCCCGGGCGCTTCGTGCGCCCGGGCCGCAGAATGCCTCGCGGAGCCCGAGCGACTACGGCTCCGGCTCAGCCCCTTCCGCTACGGTGGGCGGTTTCTGCGCTCGCGCCTTCGCCAGATACGCCGCGCTCAAGCTCGCATACGCCCGTGGTGCATCCGGGAACTCCATCACCGCGAGCTCGAGGATCGCGATCGCGCGGTCGTATTCCCGTCGCTCGAGGAAGTGCATGGCCGCGCTGTCGAGTGACAGTCGGGCATCGACAAACTGGTTCGAGCTGTCGCTCCGGAACGCCTCGAGTCGCATCCGCGCGGCAGCGGTGTCGCCGCTGGTGATCGCCTGGCGAATCTGTTCGGCCAGCGAGGGGCCGGGCACGTGAGAAAGCGCCGCCGAGAGAACCGGGTCCTCGTTCCGGAAGAACTGAGCGGCGGTCGGCACGATTCCGATATCAGGCACCGTCCACGAGCTCGGATTCTCCGACGGCGTCGCATGCCAATACACGCTCCCGATGCGCACCGTGATGAGGCTATTCGGGAGCCGCACGGTGGAGACCCCCTGGTACCTCCCGCTCGATGCTGACGGCTCGCCGATCACTGTCACCTCGCCGTACTTGCGCAGCTCGTCCACGAGGAGATCCGCCGCCGCCCAGGTGGCGCGTCCAACGAGGACGAGCAGCTTGCCACGTGCGTTCACGTTAGGCCGGCGAAGCACGCCCTGCACGAGCGGCCGAAAGAGCGCCGCATCACCGCCGCGGCTGAGTCGCAGGTCGAGCACGAGGCGCTCCGGCTGCAGGCTGTCGATGGCGGCGAAGAGCCGGCCGGTGAAGTCCGCGAACGTCTCGCTCGGGCCGTTTCGGAGCTGGTTGATCTGCACGTACACAGCGCGTGATCCGGGATCCGCCACGAACCACCAGGGAACATGCTCCGCATCTCTACTTACCCAGAGCGGCTCGTTGCCGCCCGCTGCATCTCGCGATTCCACCCAGTCCGCTTTACGAAACCAGCTCGCGTCGGCATCTCCGGTCGTGACGTCGATGGGACCGACCGGGCGAAGCCACACCTCGCGGGGCGTCCCATTTACCTCCAGCTCGAAGAGAACGCTGTCGGTGCCGGGCGCGAGCTTCACGGCGTGAAGCACCTCCGCCATCGTCAGATATTCTGGCGCGAGATGTCGCACACCCATCTCGTTGTCGTGCGCTATGTACGGCCGAACGCGGCGGAAGGCCTCGTCGATGGATGCGCCTCCGATCCGCTGCACACGCGCCCCGGCCAGATCGGCGTGAATGCGATGAGCGCGCCGAACGTACAGCCCGTCACGAAAAAGGTAGAGGGCAATTGGGAGCGCTCGAAATCCAATCGCCGGGTCGCGCGTCGGCGCGATGGTGGTGTGGCCGTCGCCGGCGAGCGCGATGATGCGCGCCATCTCGAGGATGATCTCGTGACGCGCGAGACTCGGAATCCTCGCGTCGAGAGCCTTGGTCGCGCTATCGAAGCTTGCGGGGCGGGTGGTGCGATAGAGACCCGGGTGCCGTCGGGCGAGCGCGCGCATCATCGCCGTGAGATCCTCGCGCCATTGGTCGGGCGTGAGGGTGTACCGCGGAGTGATCGGTTGCGTTAGGCAGGGGCGCGCCGCGAGAAGCGCGCAGACGATGGCGACGATGCCGCACCCTGCCCAGTGGGCGGCCGCGCCGGCACGACGGGTCATACGAACCTCGCCTTGGGGGAGTCTCTACCGCTCGAGCGGTCATCAACTGCGACACCGCAATGCGATAGGGGGTTTGCGGACCCGTCGGTCCGAGGCGGCCGGGCGCGGGTGGGGAGCCGCGTTTACAGAGTCTTCACGTCGCCTTTCGGTACTGCTCCTGGAGCGCCAGGTAGCTCTCGACCGTTATGCGAATTCGGTCACGCTCGGCCTCTGTCGTCTGTCGGATGACCTTGGCCGGCACGCCGAGGACGAGTGAGTTCGCGGGAATCCGCATCCCCTCGGGACAGACGGCCCCGGCGCCGACGATCGATCCGGTGGCGACGTACACGTTGTTGAGGAGGATCGCCCCCATCGCGATCAGCACATCGTCCTCGATCGTCGCACCGTGCACGATCGCGCGGTGGCCGATCCCGACACGCTTGCCGATGGTCGTCGGCACGCCGTGGTCGACGTGGACGATGGTTCCATCCTGCACGTTCGTCTCGTCACCGATGACGATGCGGTCCGTGTCGCCGCGGATGACGGCCGTCGGCCACACCGAGACGCGTGCACCGAGGACGACGTCGCCGGTCACGACCGCGGAGGGGTGGATATAGGCGGTAGAGTGGACTTTCATGGGTATCCGTTTTCAGCTCAGAACGAGCTTCCCAACAACGCGTAGATAGACCCTCTCCCCCGCCCCACACCTGCGACCGGACGCGCGGCGCCGAGGCGGAAGCGATAGGCGTCGTCGTACAACCAGGCGATGTCGAGCGCGAGCTCGGCGCCAACCGATGCTATCCAGGCGACGGGACGAGGATCCCATCCCGCGCCCGCATCGGCGAACAGCGCGCCCGAGAGCCTGTCGAGGAAGAGCGGGCCAGCGCCCCGCGTCGCGAGCGTGATCGGGAAGCGCCACTCCGCCGTGGTGGACAGTGCGCGCGTCCCCTCTCGTGAGGCAGGTGACCAGCCGCGGACGCCGAAAGTCCGTCGCGTCCCGGTGCGGACGCCGGGCAGAATTTCCACCGACGCACCGCTCTCGCCCCCAACCGAAAACACCTCGGGCGCGAGGCCGTCGGACCATCCCGCCGCCACTCGCGCCGCGAGGACGTGGTGAGCGTACCCGGGAAGGTCGACGGACTTGAACATTGAAAGGACGCCGATGGCCTCCTTCGACCAGGGACGCGATTCACTAGCGATCCATCGCTGCCGTGCGAACCCTCCGAGCTGAATCCCATCCTCGAGGGAGATCGCGAGCGGGGGATGCCGCGCGTTCGAGAAACCCGCGGATGCGAACGCCGCGCGAAAGGAGGGGGTCCGTCCGCGCGTGAAGTTCAGGCCGTCAACGAGTGGGGCGGGATCGGTCGTGTAGCGGAGCCACTCGTAGTCTCCTCCGACCGTGAGCGAAGAGTACGTGCGAACGCGGGGACGCTCGAGCGTCAGGCCCAGCGATACATCGCGAGACCGCTCGAGGAGATCCCCGACGGGGACATCGTTCTGATCGACGACGGTGAATGCGTCCCACGATTGCGTGGCGCTCACGCCCACGACGGGCAGGCCGAGCCCGCGCCATACCCAGTGGGCCGCGCCGGAAATCTCTTCGTCCTGGGGCGACCACTCGACCTCCGCGCCCCAGGCGTGCCGGCCCACGATGTCCGACGCGCTGGTGAAGCCGCCGACCGACGTTGCGCCACGAGAGCTCTGACCGATCGTCGGAAGCCAGTAGCGGGGGAGAAGCGTGCGCCACGGCGAGTAGCGCCGCTCGGGGCGTTCAACGATGTCAGGCCGTCGTGCAGCGCCGCCCGCGAAGCGCTCCGACACCGCGGGGCGGTCGATCCCGGTCGTGTCGAAAGGAGCGATTCCCAGATGAAAGCCGTCGTCGCGGTAATGCACCGCCGCAAGGCGATCCCCATTCGGCGACGGCTCAGGCTCGAACAGCCCGGTCGCGGCATCGCTGATACGCCTCACGAGTCCCGCGTTCACGTTGTCGTCAGCGGAGAGCGAGTCGGCAGGAACGGCGTAGATCTGCGTGACACCGGTGCGATCGGATGAGAAGAAGAGCCACCGCCCGTCGCGGCTCCACGAAGGGGAGGCGTCCACCGCCCGATCGTTCGTCACTCGGGCAACGACGGCCCCCACGGTATCCAGCACGACGACGTCGCCAAACCCGCCGTAGGTCCATCGCACGGCAGCGATGCGATCGCCGCGAGGCGACCACCGCGGCTCCGCCCACTGGGTATCCGCATGCACGCTCGTGAGCGGCGAGACCGCGCCATCGAGCGTCACGCGCACCAGACGGTTGGTCGCCGGCGCGCCCTGTACGGCCACGATCGCCCCATCGCGGCGTCGCGCGTCCGGCTCGCCCAGGCGCGCGTCGCTCGTGAGGCGTCGCGCCCGTCCGTTCCGCTCGATCCAGAGATCGCTGCGGACATGCCATGGGCTGGTGAACTCGAGCTGCGCGAAGAGCAGTCGTCCGTCGGGCAACGGCACGTTGACGTCCGAGCCGTTCCGCCGAGCGAGGCGATCGACATCTCCGCTTACGTCCACCGAGTACACGGCCGGTACCTCTTTCCCCGGAACCGCCGAGAAGACGAGCGTGCTGTCGCTCGACCATCGCGGGGACAGGAGAACGCGGCCTTCGCGCGTCAGCTCGCGCCATCCAGGGATCGGTGCCGGCGCCGCACCGGCGACCGATCGTGCGAGCGTGTCTCGCCATTCCCGAAATGCCTCACCGAAGGAAAGGCCGAACGACGCGCGTGAGGCGCGACCGAGCAGGAACGGAATCGGGAAGCGGGACGTGCGCTCGACGAACAACGGGACCTTGTCTGCCCCCCGCGTGCGCGCGAGATAATCGAAGAAGAGCGAGCCGAACGCGTAGGGGACTTCGCCCCAGGGATACCGCGCCGTCGCGGCGCTCCACTCCGGAGGTGGGGGGACATCGTTGGCGAGCGCGCTAGCCCGCGCGATCATCTCGTGGTGGGTACCGCGAACACGTCCGGCGCTCGTCAGGCGCGACTCGTAATACGTCGCGAGGCCCTCGGTGACCCACGCCGGCGTGTAGAAGTTCGGCATGAACATCGGGGCGCGCCCGAACAGCGCGCGCGCCACCCGCCACCACCCGCCCGATCGGTCGAGATGAAAGATGTGCACCAGCTCATGCGTGATCACGAGCTCGCTCCAGTCATCGTAGAACCGAAGCGAGCGCGTGGACGTCGGCGGACTGGCGTAAATGAGGATCCGATTCGTGGGAAAGGGCGTCGCGCTTCCGTTCGTGAAATCGACGTTGTCCGCCACCACGAGATCGATCACGCCGCGCGGCGGCCGCAGCTCGAGCGCGAGGCGTTGCCACGCCGTCTCTGCCTGCGATGCAGCGCGCTGAGCGGCAGCGCGCAGCGGCGGCGTGAAATGAACGCGAAAGTGCTCGGTCTCGATCGTGCGCCACGAGTCGTGAGGCACGACCTGCGCATGGGCGAGCGCCGACGAAACGCAGAGCAGGATCGCGGCAATCGCAGCGGAGCGGAGGCCGGATACGCCCGATCGGACTTCCGCGTTCCGCGTTCTGTCTCCCGTCACCGGCTCATCCCGCGGAAGAAGTCCTCGACACCGTCGACCAGTGCGCGCGCATAGGCCTCCTGATACGCCGGCGTTCGCAACGCCGCTTCCTGCTCGGGGATCATGATGTACGCGCCTTCGGCGAGGATCGACGGCATCCACGTGGGACGAGCGAGCGCGAGCGTGCGCGAGTACACGCCCTTGTTCCGGAGACCCATGCGCGCGACCATGCGCGCCTGAATCGCGCGCGCGAGCGGTTCCGCCTGCGGGTGCAGGAAGTACGTCTCCGTCCCGTGCGCGAGAAACGGATTGACCCCATCGGGGAGCGCATTGAGGTGGATCGACACCAGCGCGTGCGCATTGGCGCGGCGCGCCATGATCGGCCGATCGGTGAGCGCGACGGGGTCCGGTGTCGTTCGCGTCATGACGACGTTCGCACCGCGGCGCTCGAGCAGCGCGCGCACCCGTTCGCCCACCGCCAGCACCGCATCCCCTTCGTAGAACCCCGTGGGTCCGGTCGCCCCCGCCGGCGGATGCCCGGGATCGACGGCGATCGTGAGCCCGCGAAGCGGCGAGCCCGAGTCACGGATGGGCGGCGGTCGCCGGACCCTCACGACCAAGGCGCTGCTCGTCTCGTCCCAGAAGGTCAGGTACCCGAAGGGCAGGTGCGCGAGATGCAGCGTGAAGCGAAGCCGATCGGTCGTCTCCTGATCCCACGTCACCATGCGGATGAGCGAATCGTTGGCGACGAACCGCGTCACATCGCTGCTGCTCGACGTCCCGTGGAGCGTCAACACCATGCTCCGTCCACTCTGAGTCACCAGATGTGGTGGTCTCTCGCTCATCGGCACGACGAAGTCGGACCACTCGGCGCCTGGCACAACGCGCGCATTGCCGGCGACGCGGCGAGGCAGCGCGGTACCGGCCTGGAGCAAGCGCGCGTCGGTGCCGAGGACCCACGCTTCGACCCCTGCGTCGAGACGCACTCGCGCGAAATCGGCGTTGCGCCCTGTCAGCTCCACCCGCGTTCCGGGAAGGAGAAACCACTTGTAGGTGGCGTCTGGTTGGGGACGCGCGAAGATCACGCGATCGGTGTCGCTCATCGGCGCCGGATCGGCGCCGAGAATCACGAGGCGTGGGATGGTGTCGGAGAGGGCGATCGCCGGGATCGGAAGGCGCACTGTGTCCGAGCCACGCGCGACCATGACCTGCCGCGGCGACGTCAGTGCGCGCGCGGGCACGTCGGTCGCCCAGCTTTCGGCTGAGCCAAGCCGGATCCTGATCGAATCGCGGAGAAGCACACTCGTGTCGCGGCCGTCCGCGCGAGCGCCCGGCAGTGTCGCGGCGTTGACAAGGACGACGCGACTGGGGGCCATGCTGTCGAGCGCGATCCATACCGACGCGTTCGCGGGAGCGCGAACGCTCACCCGGACGCGTTCATCGGGGCGAAGCATGAGTCCGGGGCGCGGCATAAGGCTGCCCGTGTCGACGGCGAGCGGTCCATCGAGCGCGAGCACTGGGCGTGGCGGCGGAAGCCGAACTGGGTGTGTGACGCGCGCAGTATCACCGGCGAGCGAAGCAATGAGATCGAAGCGAGCCGAATCGGACCCAGGAAGTGGAAGAAACGCGAGGAAGCTTCCGTTGGGGAGCACAGGTACCGCCACACCGTTGATCGAAAGCGTCGCCCGCCCATTGCCGACGTTGCCGAAGATGAAGCTCGAATCGCGGGCTTCGACCAGCGAGCCGGCGGCAGGGTACTGGACGTGAATCCGCAACGGTCCCTCGACGAGCGGCACCGGTGGGAGCGTGGGTGGCGTCTCGCGCGCGTCGGACGCGGGGCTGACGCGACCCGAAGCGCACGCGCCCAGCGCTACGAGAAGCGCGACACCGGCAAGGCGTCGCGCGATCGGGTGGTACGACATGACGTCAAGGTAACCGACGCGCGTTGCCCGTGGGAGACAGGCCGCAGTTTGCCGCGTCTCACCGGCATTTCTATATTGCCGCGGGCAGCAGACCGGGACGTGGCGCGCCGCCGGCCGGGCACGTGACAACCTACCGTTGGAGGCAGTCTATTCTGTACCGCCAGCCGGGCTCGACCAACTCCCCCACTTCGTGACGACGCCAACTCCTCCCGCGAGTACCGATCCGCGCGGCAACATCACCGCTCACGTCCTTGGCCGCACCGATGTCGGCCGCACACGCGAGCACAACGAGGATGCGTTTCTCGTCGCGGACCTCACCTCGGGGACCGTGGCCGACCAGGCCGAGGCCGTGTCTTACACGCTCGGGCCGCGCGGAGTGCTGTTCATGGTGGCCGATGGACTTGGCGGTGCCGCTGCCGGCGAGATCGCGAGCGGCATGGCGGTCGATGTCGTGCTCCAGGAGCTCCGTCGCACGTGGGTGAGCGCTCCCACCCGGGATCCTGACACGTTCGCCCACGCGCTGAAGAAGGCGTGCGACGTCGCCAACACGCGTATTTACGAATACGCGATGAAGAACCCCGATCATCGCGGACTCGGAACCACCGCGACGATCGCGGGACTCCTCGGTGATCGCCTCTATCTCGTGCAGGTGGGTGACTCGCGCGCGTACATCGTGCGCGGTGGCGTCGCGCAACAGATCACCAAGGATCAGTCGCTGATGCAGCGGCTCATCGAGGCAGGCGAGCTGACGCCGGAAGAAGCCGAACACAGCGAACGGCGCAACATCATCCTCCAGGCGCTCGGCCCGGAGCCCACGGTGAAGATCGACCTCACTCACCAGCACGTGCGCCGCGGCGATCGGCTGGTGCTGTGCACCGATGGCCTGTCCGGGCAGGTCCGCAAGGACGAGATCGCACGTGTCGTCGCACAAGAGAGCGATCTCGCCACCGCGGGACAGGCGCTCATCGATCGCGCGAACGAGAACGGAGGTCCCGACAACATCACGGTCGTGATCGCGCACTTCGAGGGTGAGGGGCTCGCACCACCCACTGAAGGCGACATCGTCGGCCATTCGGTGTTCGAGCTGCAGAATGCGACACCGGCGACGCCGCTCTCGCCCGTCCAACGCATCACCGGCAAGATGCGCAGCGTCGCGGTCGCGGAGCCTGGAGCCCCCGATCCGGCGGCCGCGCAGTCGGGATTCCGCTCCGGACGGTGGAACCAGTTTCTGCTCCTCGCGCTCGCCGGCGTGCTCGTCATCGCGCTGCTGGCATTCCTCTACGTTCGCGTCCGTGGCGCGGTGAGCGAAGACCCGGCGCCGACGGCGACGCCCGCGGACAGCGCCCGCCTGAACGAGGAATGACGGATGCGGAGCGGGGCGCGCCCGTCTCGCTGCGCACCAAGCTCCTCTGGGTGGCCGCGTTCTACTTCGCGTCGGGCTTTCCCTTTGGCATAGCGACCGAGCTCCTCCCTGTCTATTACCGGCAACGCGGCGTAAGCCTCACCGAGATCGGGTTGCTGAGCATCATCGCGCTGCCCTGGACGTTCAAGTTTCTCTGGGCACCGCTCGTCGATCGCATTGGCACGTACAAGCGCTGGCTGCTCGGCGTGCAGATCGGCCTCGCGGGGACGATGCTCGCGCTGCTCCTCGCGGATCCCGCCCGCGCCATGCCACTGCTCTGGGTGGTGCTCGTCGCCATGGCCACCCTCTCGGCGACGCAGGACATTGTGGTCGATGCCTACACCATTCGGCTGCTCGACACGCGCGAGTATGGCGCGGCGAATGGCGTGCGTGTCACCGCCTATCGAGTCGCCATGCTCGTCGCCGGCGGGGTGATGCTGGCGGCCGCGGGACGTCTCGGCTGGCCGGTGATCTTCGTGATCGCGGCGGCGGCGATGCTCCTGCTCGCCGCGGTGTCTTTCACGGTGCCACAGAGCCATACGCCGCGCGAGCGCAGCGCGGGTGGCGTGCGCGATTTGATCGACCCCATACGCGAGCTGCTCCTGCTCCCGTCCGCGGTGGCCGTGCTGGTATTCGTGCTGACGTTCAAGCTTGGCGACACCTCGCTCATCCCGATGACGAAGCCGTTCTGGGTCGATCGAGGGTTCTCCACGGAGAGCATCGGGGCGGCGAGCACGGTAGGCATCATCGCGGCCATCCTTGGGGCTCTCGTTGGCGGGGTACTGACCACGCGCTGGGGAATCTTCACCGCGCTTTGGAGTCTCGGTCTGGTGCAGGCCCTGTCCAACCTCGGCTACTGGGCAGCCGCCCAGATGGCGGCGACCGAGCGCATACTCTATGGGACGATCTTCATCGAGCAGTTCACCGCCGGACTCGGAACAGCGGCGTTTCTCTCGTTCCTGATGTCGCTCTGCTCGAAACGCTACGCGGCGACGCAGTATGCGCTACTCTCGGCGCTCTTCCGTGTCGGCGGCATCCTCGCCGGCGCGATCTCCGGCGCGATCACCCAGAACGTGGGCTATGGAACGTACTTTCTGCTCACGTTCCTGTTGGCGTTGCCGGCGTTTGGCCTTCTCCCCTGGGTGCGCAATGCCGTCCCGCGCTGACGTTCTTACCCGTGCATCAAGAACCCAGGGGTTCATCACGGATGACACGGATCGGACTGTAACGGCCTGATCGCTCCTGGCGCCGATCAACTCTCCACGCGCAGGTCCAAAGCAAGCTTTTTTGTTGTCGCGCGGGGAGGGTTCAATGCCGCAGGAGCGAATTCGGCCTCTTCCGTACAATCCGTGTCATCCTGATGAACCCCTGGGTTCTTGATGCAGGATAACGGTCACCGCGCCCTAAGAAGCCAACGCGCCGCCGCCTGCTGCATGACGGCGTCACCGCCCCAGGCGCAGGCGATGTGCGCCGGCTTCTTCAGCTCGGCGGCGACGCGCGGATGGGAAAACTGCATCACGACGGCGTCGGGGGCTTTGTCCACGATCTTGTCCACCGCCTTACGAGCCTCGGGCGAGTAGCCCGGACGTCCCTTCCAGCTTCGGATGTCGCCGAAGAGCGCGACGACGACCGAGGCCCGTCCGTCCCCGCTCGGCTTCTCGACGCGCCTGACGTCGGCACCGCCCATGGCTAGCCCCTGCAGCAACGGATCGCGTGATGGCGCGGGATAGGGCCCCCCCAGGTCGTCATCGATCACGATGGCGTCGATCGGCGACGTTATGCGCGGCGGGCTGCCGCGCACGACGTGCACCACGCGGTCGGCGATGCGCGCGCCCCACTCGACATCGGCCGCCGACGCGCGCCGATACTCGTTGGGCGGTGAGGCCCACTGTGCCCACTTCTGTCGCCGCCGGAGCGACAGGCGGATGCGATCGCGATCGAGCACGCCCGTCTCCAGCGCCTTGTCGAGTGCCTGCGCGACGCCCACGAGATCCTTGGGGTACAACAGTACGTCGCACCCCGCATCGAGCGCGCGGATGGCCGCCTCGCCCTCGGAGCGGCCGTCGAGCACGCCCTCCATGATGAACGCGTCGGTCACGATCAGCCCCTCGAACTTCATCTGCTGACGGAGGAGCCAGAGGAGCATCTCACGCGACAAGGTCGCCGGCAGGCCGCTCGGATCGAGCGCGGGAAACGCGACATGCGCCGTCATGATGGAGGCCACGCCGGCCTCGATCGCCGACCGGAACGGAAGGAGGTCGTTGTCGATCAGGTCCATCCGCGAGGCATTGACGGTCGGCATCTTCATGTGCGAGTCGACCGTCGTGCGCCCATGTCCCGGAAAGTGCTTGGCACAGGCGAGCACGCCCTCGGACTGACAGGCGTCGATCCATTCGCTCGCGAGCTTCGCCACGAGGCGCGGGTTGCTCCCTAACGAGCGCGTTCCGATGATCGGGTTGGTCGGCTCGATGTCGAGATCGCAGACGGGCGCGTAGTCCCAGTTGATGCCCATCGTGCGCGCCTCGCGAGCGGTGAGACGCGCGGCACGGCGCACGGCGTCAGTGTCGCCGAGCGAGGCGATAGCGGCCAGGGGCGGCAGTCCGGTGGCGCCCGCAATCTGCTGCCCCGCCCCACGCTCGAGGTCCGCGCCGACCAGCAGCGGCACACGCGACCGCTGGCGCAGCTCCTTGGTGAGCGACCGGACGGCATCCTCGACCCCGCCGAACAGGATGAAACCGCCGACCCCGAGCTGCAGCCCCTTCTCGATGAGCGGGCGCTCCTTTTCCCACCCCACCGTCGTATCCCAGCGCAACGCCGGGAGCAGCAGCTGCGCGAGCTCGCTCACGCGGGACTCCACTTGCCGAGCAGGCGCCGCCCCCGCGCGCCGGTCGCGCCGGGAACGTTGCCGGTGCGACCTTCGACGAACAAATAGCCCATGAGCGCGAACGCCACCGCTTCCTTCGCCTCCCCATCGAAGAACACGTCGTCGAAACGCGCCACCTGGATCGGGGCGACGAGAGAGCGGATCGCATCGACGAGCGTTGGGTTCTTTGCGCCGCCACCGGACAGGACGACCTCGGAGATCGGTTCCGGGAGAAACCGGCGATACGCATCGGCGATGCTTCGCGCGGTCAGGTGGACGGCGGTGGCGATGACGTCTTCCGTCGATGCGCCACACGACGCGCGGCACATCTCGATCAGCCTCTGCATGTACGCGCGCGTGAACAGCTCCCGCCCCGTGCTCTTCGGCGGTGGCGCGCTAAAGTACGGTTCATCCAGCAACCGACACACGACTTCCTCACAGGGACGTCCGCGCCTGGCGAGCATGCCGTCGACGTCGTACGGAAGCTCCGGCACCAGCATGCGAGTCACGCCATCGATCACTCCAACACCGGGCCCGGTATCGAACGCGCGCACACCGGTGAGATCGCCGCCTGGCGGCACGACGGTGACGTTGCCAATGCCGCCGAGGTTTTGCAGCGCGCGCCAGCGATCGCCGTCGTGAAAGAGCAGCGCGTCGGCAATCGGCACGAGTGGTGCGCCCTGTCCTCCCGCCGCGACATCGCGCACCCTGAAATCGCTCACGACCCCGATGCCGGTGCGTTCCGCGATGACGGCGGGCTCACCGAATTGCCATGTCGAATGGCCGGGCTCGTGCCACACCGTTTGCCCGTGCGACGCGATGGCGCGGACCTCCTGCCGCGCGACGCCGGCATCGGCGAGCACCGCGATAGCGGCGTCGGCGAGCCACGCTCCGAGGTCGAAGTTCAGCCGGCAATATTCGGCGGGATTCGCTCCCTCGAGCGCGCGTAGCAGGCGCTCGCGCTGCGCAGGGGTGTACGGGATAGAGCGAAACGCGAGCAGCTCCGCCGTGATGTGATCGACACCCGGAACGAACCGGGCGACGGCAGCGGCGATACCATCGAGGGAGGTGCCGGACATGAGCCCGACGACAACGGCGGGCGCCAGCGGGGTCTCCTCGATACGCGCGCGAACCCGCGCGGGCGCGACGCGAGGCGCGGCGCTCACGTGAGCGGTGGCGGTGGCGCTCCCGGAACGACGCGACGGACAACGCCCCCGGACGACGCGAGCCGGCGCTCGGCGTCTTCTCGCGTCGTCGACAGCTTCTGCATAACGATCGCCGTTTTCACGCTCCCGTGCGCGGCGTGGATGAGCCGGCGAGCCTCCTCCCGCTCCACGCCGCAGACCTCCATCAGGATGCGCTCGCCGCGATCGACGAGCTTCTGGCTCATGGCGCGCAAATCGACCATGAGGTTGCCGTACGTCTTGCCCAGGCGAATCATCGCGCCGGTGGTGATCATGTTCAGCACCAGCTTCGTGGCCGTCCCCGCCTTGAGACGCGTGGATCCCGTCACGACCTCCGGTCCGGTGATGGGGAGGATCGCGAGATCGACCTTCTCCACGAGATCCGCCGGCGGGGGCGAACATGCCAGGATCGCCGTCCGCGCACCGCGCGCGATGGCACGCTCGAGCGCACCGCGGACGTACGGAGTCGTGCCCGAGGCGGCAATCCCGACGACGAAGTCGTTCGGGCCTACCTCCCGCTCGTCCATCGCTGATGCTCCATCTGACGCGATGTCCTCGGCGCCCTCCTGCGACTTCGTGAGTGCGGGAAGGCCGCCGGCGATGATGCCCTGGACCATCTCCGGATCGGTGCCGAATGTCGGTGGACATTCGCTGGCATCGAGCACTCCCAGGCGTCCGGAGGTCCCTGCGCCGATGTAGAAGAGACGCCCCTCGGCGCGGAAGGACTGTTCGGCCAGCTCGATCGCCCGCGCGATCTCGCCACGCTGCGTCGCGACCGCCTCGGGAACGCTCCGGTCCTCGGCGTTCATGAGATCGACGATCTCCGCGGCACTCGCGAGATCGATGTTCGCGGTGCGTGGATTGCGTCGCTCAGTGAGACGCGAGTCGAGAAAGGACAGCGTCAAGCCCGGTGTGGGTCGAAGGAGTCGGGTAGCGCGCGGCTGCCGTTTGGGCAGACGAAAAATGCGCTCGATGTGCGCATTCCGCATCCCGCGTAGGCGTCTCTATCTTAACCAGTCACTCAATCCTGCGACCAGTGCGCGTATCATTCGTTCATCTCCTGGCCGTCGTCGCCGCCGGCAGCGGTATCGCCGCCGAAGCGACCGCGCAGGTTCTCCAGTTGCCGCGCGCACGCCGTGCCGTGTTCGCGACGTCGATCGGGGCCGGTTACGTCGATCCGGGTAACGTTGCGGATGGGCGGACTGACACGGACTGGATCTTCTCCGATGGCCTCGGGTGGCGTGGCTCCCTGGAATACGGAATCGGCCGCGGGACCACGCTCGGCATCGTCGGGAGCTTCACGCGCCTGCCGCTCGAGGTTCGCAGCCGAGCGGACGCGTCCACCCGCGAGGCCGAAGGGGACATTCTATCGCTCGAGGCGCTCTTTCACGCGGGCGGAGAGATCGGACTGCATCAGGTGATCGAGGTGTCCGCCGGCGTGCGCGAGTTCCGGAACTTCCGCGCGGACGGCACTGGGGAAAAGCTGGGCCCGGTGAACGGAGATCGCGATCTCACCTTCGCGCTGGGATACGGATTCGGGTTTGGTTTTTCGAGTCGGGCACAAATCGCTCTCGTGCAGGATTTCGGCTACACGTTCCACCAGCGCGAGGGGCTGCCCGCATCCTCCTCGCGAACGACACAACATCGGTCCACACGGGTAGGACTCCGTATCAGGCTTGGCGGCTGATCACATTGAGCGGCCATCGAATTCTTCACAGGTAACACGGGACGTACGCGCATGTGGTTTGATTCGATGATTCTCCGACGCCTGACCATACTCACGTTCGCCGTCGGCGCGGTCGCGACCTGCCGGCCGCCATTCGCGCGCGACAACGCGCCCTTTCCACCGGCGTGGCGGTTCAGCCCGGGACGTGGGGCGGCGTACGCGGCCAACGCCATGGTCTCGAGCAACGACTCGATCGCGAGTCTCGTTGGCGTGGAGGTTCTGCGACGCGGCGGGAATGCCGTCGACGCCGCGGTCGCCGTGGGCTTCGCGCTCGCCGTGACCTATCCCGAAGCCGGAAACCTTGGCGGCGGCGGGTACATGGTGATTCGAATGGCCGATGGGCGCACCGCGGCGCTCGACTACCGCGAGCGCGCCCCGATGGCCGCGACGCGCGACATGTACGCCAGGCTGACCGACAGCCTCCCGAGAGCGAGCCTCGTCGGGCATCTCGCTTCGGGCGTGCCAGGCGCGGTCGCCGGCATGGTCGAGGCGCACTCGAAATACGGGGCGTTGCCGCTCGCCGACGTGATCGCGCCGGCCATTCGCCTCGCTGATTCGGGGTTCGTCGTCGACTCGGCGCTTGCACGATCTATCGAGAACGCACGCGAGCTGATTGCGGGGTACGCCGGGGGATCCGTGTTCGTGCCTAACGGCTCCCCACTCGCGCGCGGAAGCCGGCTGGTTCAGCCGGACCTCGCCAACACGCTGCGTCGTATTGCCGCGCAGGGAGCACCGGGGTTCTACGAGGGCGAGACGGCACGGCTCATGGTCGAGGAGATGCGTCGCGGCGGCGGGATCATCACCGAGGAGGACCTTCGGCAGTACCGTCCGGTGTGGCGCGGCGCGCTCGAGGGCACCTATCGCAGCTATCGACTGATTACGATGCCGCCGTCCTCGTCAGGTGGCGTCACGATGCTCGAGACGCTGAACATCCTCGAGACCGTTCCCGCGCTTCCGCCGTTTGGAAGCACGAAGTACACGCATCTGCTCACCGAAGCGTTTCGTCGCGCGTTCATCGACCGCAATACGAAGCTCGGCGACCCCGATTTCGTCGACGTACCGGTGCGCCGCCTGACGAGCGACGCGTACGCGCGCGAGCTCGCGACTACGATCGACTCCACGCGGGCCTCGCAGACCGGAGCGTTCGACAGCACGGCTCGCGAGGCAACGCACACGACGCACTACTCGGTCGTCGATGCGGCCGGCAACGCGGTGGCGACGACCACGACCATCAACGAGCTCTATGGCTCCGGCGTGTTCATCCCCGGGGCCGGCTTCTTCATGAACAACGAGATGGATGACTTCGCCACCCGTCCCGGGGAGCCGAATCTGTTCGGGCTCGTGCAGGGGGAGACCAACGCGATCGCGCCCGGAAAACGCATGCTCAGCGCGATGTCGCCGACGATCGTGCTCGACAGCGCCGGGCGCGTCGCGCTCGTCCTTGGGGGACGCGGAGGCCCGCGCATCATCTCGAGCACGCTGCAGGTGATCGTAAACGTGGTCGATCACGGAATGACGCTCGCCGACGCGCTGGCTGCGCCCCGGATTCACCACCAGGCCTGGCCCGACACGCTCCGTTACGAGACGAATGGTCTGGCGCCCGCGGTCGTCGACTCACTCCGCGCCATGGGCCACGCGGTGGCCGAGGGACGCGCGACCGGATTGGTGAAGGCGATCATGCGGGCGCCCGCCGGCGGCTGGTACGGCGCCTACGATCCACGAACGACCGGCGGCGCGTCGGGGTACTAGCTCGAACGGGGAATGATGAACGAGGACCGAGGAACTCAATTGGCCAGGTTGTCATCCAATCGAATTCCTCGGTCCTTCGTCTTCGTTCCTCGTTCGCGCGCTTAGTCCGTCTGAATCTGCGCGGCCGAGTTCAGCTTGATCGTGATGTTCCCACCGTTCGGGATGCAGCCCGCGTAGTCGCCCGTGCCCATGGCGATGGCGGTTCCAGCCGCGGCACCAGTCGCCGCGCCGATCACCGTCGACTTGGTGTCCTTGCCGAGAATCTGGCCAATCACTGCACCGGCGATCGCGCCGCCGATCACCTTCTTCGCATCGTCGCCCTTGGTGGACTCGCGCTGAGTCTCCGTCGCGACGTTGGTGATGGACGCGTCGATGGGATAGGTCTTCCCGCCGAAGCGAACCGACTGCACCACCAGCCCGAGGCGGGCCGGGTCATTCACGTTCTCCGAGCGCTCGACCGAGGTCACCTGGACGACGGCCGTTGCACCAGCGGGAATGACTGCACCGTTCGAGCCCTGGACAGCGTTGCTGACGGTGGCGGTGAACCGGTCACCCGGCTTGTGCGTGTTCGTGCAGACGCGCGCGCCCGACGTCAGCGAGATCGTCGTTCCGGCGGCGATGGCCGCAACGCGCCCTTCGGTGCCGCTCGGCGCCCGGGTCACGGTATTGCCGCTTCTCGTCGTGGTCGGCTGTGACGGGGTTGGCTGCGACGTGCGCGGACGGCTGGGCGTCGTTGTCCGCGGGCGGGTCACCGTGCCGCCGCTCGTCGATGTCGATGGCACATCGGTGAGCTGCGGCTGCGCGGTGTCCTGGTTCGCGAGCTCGAGGTCGCGATTCAGCGCGGCGGTATCACCGGCCAAATCGTCGTCACTATCGCGGCACGCGCCGATCGAAAGAACGGCTGCGAGCGCCAGCGGGGTGACAGCCCACCGGGTATATTTCGACATATTGCCTCCCTCTAGGGTCGTACTGCGTTGTCTAAACGCTTGGAATTTCTGCCGTTGCGTGTCTTCTACGCCTGCTGATTTCCCACGCGCAACAGATACATCAGGGCAAGGGATGTGCCAGCCATGAAGGTCCTCTGGCAACTGTTGCCGTATTATCGCCCATACCGGCGCCGCTTCGCCAGCGGTCTTTTTCTCGTCGTCTTTTCCTCGGGGCTTGCGGGCGTCATCCCCTGGCTGCTCCGCAGCGCCATCGACGGAATGCGCTCCGGAGTCCCCCACGACCGGATCTACCTCATCGCCGCGGGCATGGTGTCGACGGCGCTCGTCGCCGGCAGCGCGCGCTACGGAATGCGTGAGCTGCTGAATGGCGTCTCCCGATGGATCGAGTACGATCTGCGGAACGCGCTCTTCAGGCACCTCGAGTCGCTCGACGCCGCGTTCTTTTCCTCGATGCGCACCGGCGACATCATGGCGCGCCTGACGAACGACCTTGGCGCCGTCCGGATGGCCGTCGGCCCGGCCGTCATGTACCTCGTGAACACGGTGGCCGGCGGTGCGTTCGCGCTCATCTTCATGCTCCGCATCGATCCCTGGTTCACGCTGATCGCCCTGCTCCCGGTGGCGCTGCTGCCGGTGATCATGGCGAAGGGCGGTGCCGCCATCCATCACCGTTTCGAGGCGGTCCAGGAACACTTCTCGAGCATGACGACCCGTGCCCAGGAGAACATCGCCGGTGCGCGCATCGTGCGCGCCTATCGACAGGAGACTCCCGAAATCGCGAGGTGGAGCGAGCTCAACGAGGAGTACGTGCGACGCAACATGCGTCTCGTGCACCTGTGGGGCCTGCTCAACCCCGGGTTCGGACTGCTCGCGGGACTGGGGGCCGTCATCGTGCTCGGCTATGGCGGCCGGCTCGTGCTTCGCGGGGAGATCACCGTCGGTTCCCTCGTGGCGTTCGGGTTTTACCTCGGGATGCTGACATGGCCACTGATCGCTCTGGGGTGGGTCACGAATCTCTTCCAGCGAGGGGCCGCGTCGATGACCCGCCTGAACGAGATCCTCCGGTCGCGCTCGGCCGTTGTCGAGCCCGGCGAGCCGCGCGTCCTCCCGCCCGCGCACGCCGGCCGCGCGATCGAGTTTCGCAACGTCGGCTTCCACTATCCGGTGAAGGAGGGCGAGTCGCCACGCTGGGTGCTTCGCGACGTCAGCTTTTCCGTTCCTTCGGGGGCCACGCTCGGCGTCGTCGGCGCGACGGGCAGCGGGAAGAGCGCGCTCATCGACCTCATCCCGCGCCTCCACGATCCGCAGGAGGGGACGATATTGATCGATGGCGTCCCGAGTCGGGAGCTGTCGATCGAGGCGCTGAGGGCTGAGGTCGGTTACGTCCCCCAGGATACCTTCCTGTTCAGCGACACCATCCGGTCCAATCTCGCCTACGGGGCGGCGGACGACGGCGCCGTCGAGTGGGCGGCCGGCATCGCGCAGCTCGACCGCACGATCGCGGAATTTCCCGGCGGATATGAAACCCTGCTGGGCGAGCGTGGTATCAATCTCTCCGGCGGCCAGAAGCAGCGCGCGGCGCTCGCCCGCGCGCTCGCCAGACGGCCCGCCATCGTGCTGCTGGATGATGCGCTCTCGGCGGTGGACTCCCACACCGAAGCGGAGATTCTTCACGGATTGCGTGACGCTCTAGGCGGGCGGACCGCGATCATCGCGTCGCACCGGATCAGCGCCATTCGGGAGGCGAGCTGGATCATCGTCCTCGACGAGGGGCGTGTCGTCGAGCAGGGGCATCATGCCGGGCTGCTCGCGGCCGGAGGTCGTTATTGGTCGCTGCTCAACCGTCAATTGCTCGAGGATTCGATCGAGCGGGAGCCGGATGTGCTGGCACCTGGTGCGGTTTCACAGTAACGTAACCCGAGATGAAATCGTCGCTCGCCGATCAACCGAAGCTCGATACTCGCTCGCTCGAGGAACGTCTCGCCCACTTCGAGGAGCAGCACCTGCAGCTCACGAGGCAGATCGCGGAGCTGCGAAACGAGGATGCGATGAAGACGCAGTTCCTCGCGAACATCTCGCACGATCTGCGCACGCCCCTCACCGCGATCATCACCCACGCCGAAATCCTCCGCGACGGAATTCTCGGCGAGCTGAATCCGCGTCAGCGCGAGAGCGTGATCGGGATGATCAACGGGGGACGGCAGCTGCTCGACATGGTGGCGGACATCCTCACATACGCGCGCAGCGCCGCCAACCAGCTCACGACCTCCCACACGGAGTTCGCGATCGATGCGCTGATCGAGCAGGTGACGACGCTCAACCGACCGTTGGCGGCCAAGCGCTCGTTGATGCTCTCGGTCGACGTCGAGCCGAATCTGCCCCCCGTGCGGGCCGATCGAGACAAGATCGCCCACGTCATCAGCAACCTCCTCGGCAACGCCATTGACTTCACCGCGTCGGGCGGCCGCGTGTGGGTGCGGGCGTCGCGGGCGGTCAGCGAGTCGCAGCCGACGATCCTCATCGAGGTGGGCGACACCGGGATCGGCATTGCGCCGGAGCACCACGAGCTCGTGTTCCGCGAGTTCGCGCAGGTCGATGCGTCTCCGTCACGTGCGCACCACGGCACCGGCCTCGGGCTCGCCATCGCCCGAAAGTTCGTCGAGCTTCACGACGGCCGCATCTGGGTCGAGAGCACGCTCGGCCAGGGCAGCCGGTTCTACTTCACCCTGCCCTGCCGAAGCGAGAACCGGGAGTAGGACCCGGCCCCACCCACATCCTCGTCGTCGAGGACAACGCGCTCGTCACGAGCGCGTTGCGCATTCTGCTCGAGGATGCCGGCTTTCGAGTCAGCACCGCCAGCCGGGTCGGGGAGGCGTACGAGGTGTGCAGGAGCGATCAGCCCGATGTCGTCCTCCTCGACCTTCGGCTTCCCGATGGCGATGGGCTGACACTGCTGACCCGCCTGCGGGCCGATGGCGGGTTCGTTCCCGTCGTGGCCGCGCTCACCGGACGCGACGAGCCAGAGGTTCGCGAGCGGTGTCGGCGCGCCGGGTGTGTGGATGTGCTGGTGAAGCCGGTGGACGTGCGCTCGCTGGGAACGCTCGTTAGGTCGTGGCTCGCCGCGCCGCAATCACCGGCGTGAGTCGCCGCGATAGTACTCTTCGATGCACATGGTAATCACGCGGTCGAGCGCGGAGTTGCCGCCGTCCCGCGGCTGGCCGTGCGCCTGGGGGAGAGACGTCCACACCTTCTTGAAGAGGACGATCAGCTCCTCCGGCCGAGCGCCCAGGCGCCGTCCGTCCGCGCAGAGTCGCTGGATCTCATCGCGGAGCCGTGGATCGGTCTCGCCGGATTGCGCCTGAAGCGCGATTTGAATCGTACGCGTCGTCGCGTCGATGAGCGTGTGGTCGGGCGTCAACTTGGGACAGGATGGAGTGTCTCGTGGCTCCCCGTCGTGCAAAACCACGATGCACCGGACTACGTCGTCCGTAGTCGCAACGTATATACCGGAGTGATGTCGGCAGTCAAGCGGCGGCGCGCCGCAGACCTGTGTTCGCGCGGGTACCATTCCGGTGCCAATCACCGACGCGAATCGATCAGATGCGATTGCGAATCGCGTCGGGGGTCAGACGCTGGAGGTAGCCGGCCAGCACGGAGAAATAGTCGGTGAGCAGCAGCACGCCGACGAGAATCAGCAGGACCCCGCCGGCCCGGCTGATCCACATCATGTGAGTCCGCACTTTCGTGAAGAACGAGAGGAAGTGGTTGATTGCCAGGGAGGCGGCCAGAAACGGCACGGCGAGCCCGAGCGAGTACGCGGTGAGCAGTCCAAGACCGCGGGCGAGGTCGGCTTCGCTCGACGTGTAGATCAGGATCGATCCGAGAATCGGGCCAATGCAGGGCGTCCACCCGGCGCCGAACGCGATCCCGACCAGCACCGTACCGAGGTAGCCGAGGGGCTTGTCGGCGAGGTGCACACGACGCTCCCGGGCGAACGCCATGAGGTTGAAGACACCGAGCAGATACAGCCCGAAGATGATGATCAGCTCACCGCCAACGCGGCTGATCCAGTCACGGTAGACGAGCAGCGCACGCCCGAGCACGGTCGCCGTAGCGCCGAGGGCGAGGAAGATGATCGTGAAGCCGAGGATGAAGAGGAGCGAATGAACGAGTGCGAGGCGGCGCGCCTTCTGCACTTCATCGAGCGTCAGCCCGGTGATGAAGGTGACGTAGCTCGGGACGAGTGGCAGGACGCAGGGCGACAGGAAGCTGAGTAACCCGGCGGTAAACGCGATGACGATGCCCAACGAGGCTGAACCTTCCATACGGACTCCCAGGGTGGAGCGCCGGCGCCGCAAGCGAATGGGCCCGGTGCTCCGGTGGTATTACTCGCTCAAGTTCAGCGCCTTCCGACGAGAGCGCCGACCACGCGACGACCGGCGCGGGCTCGTCGCGTTACAGATCGACGCGCTCGCGTACTCCGACCTGCGGCGGGCGCTCGAGCTCGGCTACTGCCCGACGATCGCCCGCCTCCTGAATGACGAAGGCTTTCACCTGCGCCGCTGGTTCTCGGGCCTCCCGTCGGCGACCCCCTACTGCCAGGCGGGAATCTTTCACGGCGAGAACGACGAGATCCCCGCGTTTCGATTCTACGATCGCCGCGCGCGCCGCATCATCACCTGCAACGCTCCCGAAGGCGTGCAATATATCCGGGATCGCATTCACGCGCCGGGGGCGCTCGCGGGCGGGTCGAGCTACGTGAACCTGCTCGATGGCGACGCCGAGACCGTCGCCTTTACCATCGCCACGCGAGAGCGCTCCTCGATCTTCCGGCGGCTGGGCGGCTTCCGGATGGCGGTGTTGATCCTCGTGCACCCCGTTCGCGTGCTGCGCATGGGAGTGCAGTCGATCGGCGAATGGCTGCGAGAGGAGTACGAGCGGCTGCGACACGAGCTCGCGGGCAAGGCGACGCACGCGGAAGGGATATTCCCCTTCCTGCGCGTGTTCACGAACGTCGTCGTGCGAGAGCTCCAGACGATGGCGATCATGCTCGACATCTATCTGGGCATTCCGATCATCTACAGCACGTTCATGCAGTACGATGAGATGGGCCATCACTTCGGCCCGTCGAGCCGCGTCTCGCTCGCCGATTTGCGGCGCACCGATGCACGCATCGGGGAGATCTGGCGCATGATCCGCGCGGTCAGCTCGAGACCTTACGACCTCGTCATTCTGTCGGATCACGGGATGACGCCCGCCTCGAGCTATCGCGTGCGCTTTGGCGAGTCGCTGGGCACGACCGTGCAGCGCATCCTCGAGGGCGATGCGCGGCAGGCGGGGATCACGCCGCTCTCCAGTCTCATGAGCGTGGCGCCGCCGGGCGAGTACGTCGACGTCGCCGCCCAGATCGTCGACGAGGCGGCAGCCGCGACCGACGCGCGGCACGTCCGGACCGGGCGCGTACTTCGTCGCGTTCGCGACTGGCTGCGCAGCCGGTACGGCGTGCGGGAGCTCGTGTGGCCGGAGAAGTACTGGATGAGTGAGCGCCACGACGTCGTCGTGACGTTCAGCTCCTCGCTTGCGCACGTGTACTTCGCCGACGCGCTGGACCCGCTGTCGCTTCCGCACATCGCCCGGGACCGGCGGCGAACGCACCTCTACACTTCGCTCCTGGTGCATCCAGGAATCGGGATCCTGTGCACCCGGCTGAACGATGGCGTGCATGTCGAGAGCCGGTCGGGGCGCGGGTTGATCACCGGCGAGCAGCTCGAGATTCTCGAGGGCGCGAATCCCCTGGAGCGCTACGGGGTGGAGCCATGCGTCCTTCGCGCCATCGCCTCGCTCGTCAGGCAGCCCAATGCTGGCGACATCGTCATCTTCGGCGCGTACGATGGCTACGACATCGTCTCGTTCGATGATCAGATCGGCGCGCACGGCTCCGCGGGCGGCGATCAGGTGTGGCCGTTTCTCGTGACGCCGCCGGAGGTGAATGTCTCGAGCGAACGGATCGAGGATGCGCGGGATATCCATCGCGTCGTCATGACGCGATGGGTGCGGCAGAATGCGGATGGAGCATCGAGGATCGAGGAAGGACGCAACGAGGCTATTCGCGCCTGAACGCGGACCAGCGCTTCCTCAATGGTCGGTCCTCGGTCGGCTCGTCCAGCGCACTTCGACCAGGGCCTCCCGAAACATCTCTCCCGTGAGGCGCTCGGGGTGCTCGTCTTCTCCCGAACGACGCAGCACGCCGCGAACCACGGCTTCGACCGTCGCGATCGGCGCGTCCGCCTCCGCCGTGACGCTCGCTTCCCAGCGACCGCGCTCCGGCCCCTTGAGCACGAGGCGGTAGCGCGCCGAGTACACGATGTGGCGCGCGAACCCATTGCCGGCATCGGAACCGTCAGCCGGAGGCTCCGGCTCGACGGCCACGACCGCGGCGCCAGTCTCCTGCCCACCCTGACGGATCGGGCGGAAGAGTCGTACCTCCTCCACCCGCTCGGGCGGCACCCGCTCGCCGATCGCGAGCAGAAATCGCCGCCTCGTTTCGTCGCTCATCGTGCCGCCGTCTGTGGCGTGCTCTGCCTGAGCGCCTGACGAGCCGCGATCTCGCGCTCGACATAGAGCCGCAGGATGTGCATGAAGTCCTGCGCATTGGTCACGACCGCGAACGCCTGATGGGTGCCGCGATCCTTCAGCTTGCTGACGACGAACTCCGACGAATCGACGCAGATCGTCGCCAGCTCGCGCAGCGAGCCATCGCGCTCGGTCACGAAGGCCGGGAGCATGTTGCCAGTGGCGATCGCGTGGAGCGCGGTCGCGATCAGGATCGCCATCGTCGCGCGGATCGCGTGCGCGCGCATCGCATCCTGCGCCTCGAGATTGTCGGTGATCACGTCGGGAAGCGGGCCGTCATCGCGAATCGAGCCCGTCAACACGAACGGCACGTTGTGCACGACGCAGGCGTGCATGATGCCGTCCTTGATGATCCCCTGCGTTACCGCCGCGGCGATCGACCCGGCGGCCCGCACCTTGTTGATCGCACGCATGTGCAACCCGTGACCGCCCGACGTCGCCTCGCCGCTTCCGGTCATCCCGAGGGTCGTTCCGAAGATCGCGGCTTCAATGTCGTGCACCGCGACAGCGTTGCCCGCGAGGAGCGCGCCGACGAACCCGTTCGCGATGAACCACGTCATATCCGCGCGCGCGCGCGAATGCACCAGTGCCGGCCCGGTGACCCACACCGGGTATCCGCCGCGGTCGCGCTCATCGACGAGGATGCGCGCCATCAGCGAGTAGTCGATCGGCTTCTCGCGCGACACCTCGCTCGTCATGAACTTGAACTCACCCTCGTCGGAATCGCCGAGGAAGGCGCCGGAGTGCACGTAGATGCCTTCGCTGCCGTCCTCCTTCGCTCCGACGGCCACCGGGTCGCCCTGCCGCACTCGTCGGCCTTCGCGCACCCACACCTCGCCCTTCGCGTCGCGAACGAGCGCAGCGTCCATGCGCGGCTCGCGCGGCATGCGCCACGCCCCGTCGAGCTTCACGTACGTTGGCAGGTTCGTCGTGGAGAAGAAGCCCTCGGGCAGCACGCCGTCCGATGGCGCCGGAACGAACCGGGCGTTCGGAGCCTGCGCAAAGCGCGGCGCGGTGAAGTCAGGATGCGAGAACGACACGTCAGCTCAAAGTGCTCGGTGTGTCAGGCAGAAGCGGGAACCGCAAACCGAAAGATGTCCTTGCGACCTCGGGGGATACAACCGCTACTCGTAGATATCCTCCGGATCCGCCGCGGCCAGCTCCACGAGAAACTCCGCGATCCGCTCGACGACCGCGCTCGTGTATCGCGCGCCCTTCTCGGCGGTCGCCCGCGAAGGGTCGCCAATGCCGGTGTCGGAGGTGACTCGCGTCCACGCGCGGGGCGCCCACGCCCAGCCTTCGCGCATCCCCTTGGGTCGCGGTTTCTTCGCGGTCCCCGAGCCCGCCTCGGCCAACGGACGAACCAGAGACGGCGCGACGTGCATCATCACGCTCGTCTCGAGCTCGCCGGCATGGTCGCCCGATTTCTCGAAGAACCCGTCCGGATCGACGATCTTCCACCATTCGATGGCGCAGAGGTAGAGCTGAGTCCGCGGCGACAGCTCGCGAATCATCTGCCGGAAATCGTTCCCGCCGTGCCCGTTGAGGACGACCAGCTTTCGAACATGAGCGGCGAGCGAATCGACCACATCGCGCAGCACGGCGCTCTGCGTCGACGGATTCATGTTGACGGTGAGCGGTATGTCGAGCTGCGCCGTGTTCACGCCGAACGGCACGGTTGGCAGGACGACGACTTTCGCCCCTCGCTCCCACGCGAGACCTGCCGCCGCAGCCGCTAGCACGTCGCACTGGATGTTGTCCGTCCCGTACGGGAGGTGATAGTTGTGCGCCTCGGTCGCTCCCCAGGGGAGGATCGCAACCTCGTATCGCGTGGATGAGATCGTCCGGAAGGTGGACTCGCCGAGGATGTACGGTCGTGTCATGAGATCCGAAGTCGAATGTCTAGAGCAATGAGACCGGGTCTCGGTCGATGACGGCTCGCATGTCGTAGGCTGTCGGGACCTCGAAGCGCTCCAGAAAATACCGCGCGACCCGTGTCAACGAGCCGGGGTGCTCCGACTTCAGCAGGAAATGCCACCGCCACCGCCGCTTGATGCGGTCGATCGGACAGGGGGCCGCGCCCACCACCGAAACCGGTAGATCCGGTGCGCTGCGAATCAGCTCGCGCAACCAATCCGCCGCCGCGATGGCGACGTTCGCCGTCGGCTCCTCGGCGAGACCACTCAGGATGACGTTCGCGATTCGCGTGTGCGGAGGGTACGGTGGACTGCGGCGCGCCGGAAGCTCTTCCGCCACGAAGGCGCCGTAATCGTGCGTGATCGCGCAGCGCACGGCATGATGAGTCGGCACTCGTGTTTGAATGATCACGAGCCCGCCCTTCGGGCCTCGCCCCGCCCTGCCCGCGACCTGGCTCAACAGTTGAAAGCTCCGCTCGGACGCGCGGAAATCCGGAAGGTTGATGCCGACGTCCGCGTCGACGACGCCGACGAGGGTGACGTTCGGAAAGTCGAGCCCCTTCGCGATCATCTGTGTCCCGAGCAAAATGTCGACTTCGCCGCGTCCCACGCGATCGAGGATGTCGGCGTGCGCCCATTTGCCGCTCGTCGTGTCCACGTCCATGCGCGCGATGCGTGCCGCCGGCCATCGCTCACCGAGCAACCGCTCGACCTGTTGCGTCCCGAGTCCGCGCTGCCGTACCGTCGCTCCGCCGCATCGCTCGCACCGGGTGATGAGCGGGGTCTGATACAGACAATAGTGACAGACGAGTCGTTCCGGCGTGCGATGATACGTCAGCGTGATGCTGCAGTTGGGACACGACGTCACGTACCCACAGTCACCACACTGCACGAAGGACGCGTAGCCGCGCCGGTTGAGGAGGAGGATGCTCTGCTCCTCCCGCATCAGACGCTCCTGGAGTGCGCCCTCGAGCCGCTCCGCGATCACCGCGCTGAAACCGCCAGCCGCCTGCGCACCCTGCGCACTCTTCGCCCGCAAGTCGACGACATCGACGGTGGGCATACGTCCCGCTCCAACGCGCTCGGGGAGGGTGAGCAGTCGATACTTCGCCGTCTGGCTGTTGTGCCAGCTCTCGAGGCTGGGTGTCGCGCTCCCGAGCACGACGACCGCCCCTTCTTCCCGCGCGCGCACGATCGACACTTCGCGGGCGTGATAGCGAGGGGTCTCACCGTTCTTGTAGCTGCCCTCGTGCTCCTCATCCACGATGACGGCGCCGAGGTTGTCGAGCGGTGCAAAGATCGCCGAACGCGCGCCGACGGCGATGCGTCGCTCCCCGCGCTTGAGCGCGAGCCACGCGTCGTACCGCTCTCCTTCGCTCAGCGCGGAGTGAAGCACGGCCACGCGATCGCCAAAGACCGCACGAAAGCGATCGACAGTCTGCGGCGTGAGCGCGATCTCTGGGACGAGCACGATGGCGGTCTGTTTCCGGCGGTCCACGATCTCGCGAAGCAGCTCGATGTAGACGAGCGTCTTGCCGCTCCCCGTGACGCCGTGGAGCAGGAACACGTCTCCCGCCTTCCCCTTCACGAGGGCATCGATCGCGGCCCGCTGCGGCGGCGATGGAACGTGCTGCTCGTGCGCGATGGGGCGTCGCAGCGCGAATGGGTCGCGCTGCACGACCGATTCCTCGAGCGTGATGAGGCCCTTCTCCACGACCTGGTCGAGCACGCTGCGCGATGCGCCGAGGTTCTCGAGCAAATGCGCGACGGGGCTGCGTCCACCGAGGGACTCGAGCAGCTCGTAGAGAGCACGCTGCTTCGCGGCCCGGCCGAATGTCTTGTCACGCAGCTCGAGCGACGGGAGTCGTTTCGCGATCACCGCGATGCGTTCCGTCCGCTGCTCGGGCGTGGGACGCATGGCGCCGGCGAGCAGCGACGGCATCGCCGCGCGAAAGATGACACCGATCGGGACGACGTAGTACTCCGCCATCCAGCGACAGAGCGAGAGCATCCGCTCGGAGAACACCGGCTCGGCGTCCGGCACATCGAGAATCGCGCGCGGTCGCTCGACCGACGTCTCGCCGGGGGTCGCGACGCAGATCCCGACGGCACGTCGCGTTCGAACGGGCACGATGACGCGAGCGCCCGGGACGATGGGATTCGTCGGCTCGCGATCGACCGCGTACGTGAACGTCTGAAAAACGGGGAGCGGGAGCGCGACCTCGACGAAGCGAGGCGCGGTCATGCTTTCGTGACGCCCAACCCCGGTGCGTCGCGGAGCGCGATCCGGCCGCCCGCGATCGAAACACCGATGAACGGATCGTTCGCGACGAGGGCAGCCCCGTCGAGATCGGCGTAGTCGAGCAGCGGCGCGAAGTGCGCGGCCGCGGTGATCCCCAGGCTCGTCTCGATCATGCATCCGCACATGACGAGCATGCCGTGCGTGCGGGCCGCCGCGATCATCCGAAGCGCTTCGCGCAGCCCACCGCACTTGCCCAGCTTGATGTTGATGCCATCGACCGCGCCGACGAGGCGCGGAATGTCGGCGCTCGTCACGCACGACTCGTCGGCGATGATCGGCAGCGGCGATCGCTCGCGGACGAAGCGCAGCCCGTCGAGGTCGTGGGCCGGCAGCGGCTGCTCCACGAACTCGACGCCGTGCCTGACGAGCGCATCCATCATGCGAAGGGCCTGCTTCGGCGTCCACGCCGCGTTCGCGTCAACGCGGAGCA
>DASTYE010000211.1:0-3021 GCA_035765135.1 Gemmatimonadaceae bacterium
TCGTCAGCTGCGTGACGATGCGTCCCTCGGGATACCGCTCGTAGAACAGCACAATGCGATCGGCGACCGGAGCGTACTCGCCGCCAATCGGCAGGTCTGACTTGGGCATGCTCGCCTCCTCTAGCCGGGCTCCGAGAGTAGTCCGAAGAAACACCGAAGTCAACCCCGGCTATATTGCGCCCATGGACCCTCGGACCGCCGCCCACGTCCTGACGCAGATCAGCGAGCTCCTCGAGCTGTCGGGCGAGAACCCGTTCAAGTCGCGGGCGTATCGCTCGGCCGCCTCCGCAGTCCTGGAGGTCGTCACCGACGACCTCTGCCCCATGTGGCGCGACGGATCCCTCGCCAAGCTCAAGGGGCTCGGCCCGGCCACACTCGGCGTCCTCGGCGACCTCTGTGAGACGGGTGAGTCGCGCTACTTCGAGCAGCTCCGGGAGCAAACACCTGAGGGCCTGCTCGAGATGCTCCGCGTCCCCGGACTCGGCATCGGGAAGATCCACGCGCTCCATGAGGGCCTCGGCATCGCGTCCGTCGAGGAGCTCGAGGCCGCGGCGCGCGAGGGACGGCTCGCGAAGCTCAAGGGCTTTGGACCCAAGACCGCCGACAAGATCCTCAAAGGCATCGCGTACCTGCGGTCGACGACGGCGTTCGTCCTCTATCCGCACGCGCTCACCGAAGCGCGCCGCCTGCTGGCGATGGTCGAGGGGCATCCCGACGTCGCGCGCGCGCTGATCGCGGGCGCCATCCGCCGGCGTCGCGAGACGGTGCGCGACATCGACATCGTCGCCGCCTGCCGCACCACACCGGCGACGGTCGCCAGCTCGTTCGCCCACGCCGGCGGCGTGCGCGATGTGAATGGAGCGGGTGGACGCTCGATCTCGATTCGCTACGTGGACGGGACGCTTCTCGATCTTCACTGCGTGGAGCCCGAACGCTTCGGAGTCGCGCTCTGGCGGGCGACCGGCAGCGAGTCGCATACGACCGAGGTTCGCACTCGCGCGGAGCAGCGAGGCCTCACCTTGGTGGAAGACGAGCTTCGCGACGCCGGCGGACACGTGATCCCGATCGCGGACGAAGTCGCGCTCTACGATGCGCTCGATCTTCCATACATCGAGCCGGAGCTGCGCGAAGGACGAGGCGAGATCGACGCTGCCTCACGACGCGCGCTGCCGTCCCTCGTCGCCTACGCCGACCTCAAGGGAGTCCTGCACTGCCACTCGCAGTATTCCGACGGGAAGGCGACGATCGCCGAGATGGCGGCAGCGGCGAAGGCGCGCGGGTGGAGCTACATTGGGATCTCCGATCACTCGGAGTCGGCGTTCTACGCGAGCGGCGTCTCCCGCGATGCGCTGCTCGCGCAGCACGATGAGATCGACCGTGTCAACGAAACGCTCGACGGAATCAAGGTGCTCAAGGGGATCGAGGCGGACATTCTCGCCGATGGGCGGGTGGACTACGATGACGAGATCCTCGAGCGATTCGATTTCGTCATCGCGTCCGTTCATTCGCGCTTCGGAATGGATCGCGCGGCGATGACGGAGCGCGTGCTCAAGGCGCTCGACAATCCGCACGTCACCATCCTCGGTCACCCGACCGGTCGATTGCTGCTGACACGCGAGCCCTACGCTCTGGACATGGATGCGGTGCTCGACAAGGCCGCCGAGCTGGGCGTGGCGATGGAGCTGAACGCCGATCCGCATCGGCTCGACATCGACTGGCAAGTGTGTCAGGCGGCGAAGGAGCGAGGCGTCGCCATCGCGATCGGCCCCGACGCGCATTCCACCGCCGGGCTCGACTACACGGAGCTCGGCGTCGGCATCGCGCGGAAGGGCTGGCTCGAGGCGTCGGACGTCCTCAACACCTGGGACGCCGGCGCCATCATCGACCGCGCACGCGCGAGGCGAGCGCGCGCATGACGCCTCGCACGGCCGCGGCTCCTCCCAGGCCGCCGTTCGTCACTCGTAAGGCACTGCCCAAGAAGCCGAAGCAAGTCGGCCGCGACGTCGCGCTGGAGTGCATCCGGCGGCTCGAGGAGACGTATCCCGACGCCAAGTGCTCGCTCGACCACCGCAATCCCTACGAGCTGCTCGTCGCGACAATCCTGAGCGCGCAGTGCACCGATGCCCGTGTCAACATGGTGACGCCCGACCTGTTCGCGCGGTTCCCCGATGCGGCGTCATTGGCCGAGGCCGAGCAGGAGGATCTCGAGAACCGCATCAAGAGCACGGGGTTCTTCAGGAACAAGTCGAAGAGCTTGCTCGGCATGGCGCGCGCGGTCGTGGACAGGCATCGCGGTACGATCCCGAGCACGATGGACGAGCTGACGAAGCTCCCCGGCGTCGGGCGCAAGACGGCGAACGTCATCCTCGGCAACGCGTTCGGCATGAACGAGGGCGTCGTCGTGGACACGCACGTCACGCGCGTGGCGTTTCGGCTCGGCCTCACGCGCGAGACCGACGCGGTGAAGATCGAGCAGGATTTGGTGAAGGTCGTTCCGCGCGAGAAGTGGACGCAGTTCTCCCATCTGCTGATCTTTCACGGCCGTTCGATCTGCGTCGCGCGGCGGCCGCTGTGCGAGTCGTGTCCGTTGTGGGATCTCTGTCCGTCGTCGCTCGTGGTTCCAGCCGCCAGCGGCCAGGGAACCGCAGATGGCCGCAGAAGGCCGCAGTCGGCTCCTCGGCGGCGGTAGGGTTGGTTGGCCGCAGATGAACGCAGAGGACGCAGATTGGTTCAGCGTCGGAAACCTGTTCTTCCATAGGTGTCAACAAAGTACTTTTGGCACTTCATCTCGCCGAGAGCCATCCAGCATCGCTGAAGTTTCTGCGTTAATTTGCGTTCATCTGCGGCCGCAGTTCGCAGCTCTCTGCGGCTTTCTGCGGCCATCTGCGGTTCCCAAGCCAACGAGAGAGAGATGCCGAAGACAGCAACCATCGAGACCAACCGCGGCACCATCACCGCGGAGCTGTACGACAAGGACGCGCCGAACACCGTCGCCAACTTCGAGAAGCTCGCCAACAGCGG
>DASTYE010000212.1:0-23789 GCA_035765135.1 Gemmatimonadaceae bacterium
AAGCTCGAGCGCATTTGCGAGCTGTTGATGTTGGCCGCCTCCGCCGCCTGCTGCGGCGTCATTTCCCACTCGACGACGTTGAGGAAGAACTGCAGGAGGTTCTGGTCCTGCGAGTCACCGCCCTGCACCGCGAAAGCCAGGAACGGCTCGCCATCGCGCAGCGCGAGCGTCGGCGTCAGCGTCACGCGCGGACGCTTTCGCGGCTCGATGACGTTGAACGGTCCGTCGGCCGGGTCGGTGACGAAGCTCTGCCCGCGCTGGCTCAGACCGACGCCGGTACGCCCCGCGATCACCGCCGGAATCCACCCGCCACTCGGCGTGATCGAGACCACCCAGCCGGAGGTATCCGCCGCCTCGATCGACGTCGTCCCGCGATAGAAGTCCGATTCGAACAGCGCCTCGCCATCGTCGTCAGGCGTCTGCGTCGTCGGCGCCACCTGATCCTGCTGGCCGCTGCGACGGGTGCTGTCCGCTGGTGCAGGGACCTTCCACTGGGCGAGCATCTGGCGGAATGGGTTCGTTCCGCCCTGGTACGGATACGGGTCGCCCGGCTTCACGTTTGGGTCGTTGCGCTCCCAGTTGATCTGCGCATAACGAGCCTTCGCGTATTCCTTCGACAGGAGGCCGCGCGCGGGTTCCTCCGGCGGGAAGTACGGATCGCCGTAGTAGAAATCGCGGTCGGCGAAGGCGAGGCTCATCGCCTGGTAGAGCGTGTGGATGTAGCGCGGTGAGTTGTATCCCATCGGCTTCAGGTCAGCGTTCTCGAGAATATTGAGCGCCTGAAGCATCGCCGGCCCCTGCTGCCAGAACTGGAGCTTGTAGACGTCGATCCCCTTGTACGACGTCTTCACCGGCTCCTCGATGCGCACCTGCCAGTTCGCGAGGTCTTCCATTGTGAAGAGCCCGCCCTCCTCCCTGACGCCGCGCACCAGCTCCTGCGCGATATCGCCCCTGTAGAAGCGATCGTAGGCCGCCATGATCGCCTCCTTCCGGCTCTTCCCAGCCGCGAGTGCTTTCGCCTCGGCCTCGACGAGCTTGCGCAGGGTCGCGGCGAGGTCACGCTGGACGAAGATTTCTCCTGGCTCCGGCGCCTCGCGGGATTGACCCAGGTGCGGGAGCATCACCTCACGGGAATATTTCCACTGCTTGAGCTGTGCCTTGGCACGCTCGATGGAGTTCGCTGCCTGCGCCTCGATGGGATAGCCGTCGGCCAGCTGAATCGCCGGCGCCAACACCTCGGCCAGTGACATCGTCCCGTACTCGGCGAGCATAACGAGCAAGCCACCCGGCGTGCCGGGGGTGACAGCGGCGAGTGGGCCGAACTCCGGCGGATACCGATAGCCCTTCGATTTGTAGAACGCCGCCGTCGCTCCTGTGGGAGCGACGCCCAGGGCGTTGATACCGATCACCTTCTTGAGCTTGGGGTGATAGATCAATGCCTGCGTCTCTCCGCCCCAGGAGAGAACGTCCCACATCGTGGTGACCGAAGCGAGCATCGCGCACGCGGCGTCCACCGCGTTTCCGCCCTTCTGGAACATCATCGCGCCGGCGGTGGCCGCCAGCGGCTTGCCGGTGATCGCCATCCAGTGTCGGGCGTGCAGTGGCGGTTTCGCGGTTTGACGCGGACGGGGCGCCGCCGTGGGGGGCGTTTGCGCCGGCGGTTGCTGCGCGTCGGAAGCGCCGAACGGAAGCGTGCTCATGAGGAGCGCGGCTGGGAGAGCGAGGCGAGCGTAGCGAAGAAGCATATGCGTGACCGTGTGTGCTGAGAGAGTGACGCTAGCAGCGCCGGCACCCGACGTCAACTCGGTGCCGAAAGCGGGCGCCTAACGTTTGCGCGCCGGCGCGAGCTGGCCCATCGATCGTGGCGGCCCAATCCGGCGTGCCTCGATTTTCTGATAGTTCGCGACCCACGTTTTCCCGTTGTCGGTAGACCGATCGGCCGCCCAGGAAAAGCTGTTCGGCCCAATGTTGTAGTAGCGAATTCTCCACGTCGAAGGATCGCCGCTCAGATAGCCGAACCGCTGCTCGATGTGTATCTCCTGGCCAACACGACGCGCGGTACCAATGTCCTGGAGACCGCTCCCTGCATCGACGCCAACGAGCTCCCATCGGTCGAGGAGGGCGTTGTAGTTGCGGACCGTCGTCGTCGCGTAATACGTCTCTCCACTGTCGCCAACGATGCGGAATTCATCGAGGATCTGGCCCTCGTCGAGGCGCGTGGCGCTCCAGTATCCGCGAAACTCGGGATACTCCTTGCTCGAGGCGGTGAACTCCCAGTCGCCGAGGAGGTAGTCGAAGTCCCCTTTGTGCGCGTCGAGGGACGCCTTGATCTGCTCGGCGGTACGCTTCGGAGCGTCCTGCGCGCCGAGATTCATCGGCATCGCGATCGAGAGAACGACGAGTGTAGCACCCAGCGACATCATCGTGCGACGCATGGGACCTCCTCCAGTTGGCGGCACTCAGGCCGTTAGTGCATCAACTCGCCGACGTGCTCCTCGCCATGCTCCATCTGCCGCCGAACCATGGCGTAATACTCTCCGCGTGCCTGCATCAGGGACTCGTGCGTCCCGCGCTCGATGACGCGGCCGTCTTCCATCAGGAGAATCAGATCGGCGCGACGAACGGTAGACAGCCGGTGCGCGATCACGAACGTCGTCCGGCCGGCGAGCAGCGTCGCCATCGACGCCTGAATCAGCTGCTCGCTCTCCGTATCCAGGTTGCTGGTCGCCTCGTCGAGGATCAAGATCTGCGGCTTGGCCAGGATGGCCCGGGCGATCGCCAGCCGCTGCTGCTGGCCGCCCGAGAGCTTTACGCCACGCTCACCGATGAACGTGTCGTACTGCTCCGGCAGCCTGACGATGAACTCGTGCGCGTTCGCGCGGCGCGCCGCGTCCTCGATGTCCTCCATGCCGGCCTTGTGACGCGCGTAGGCAATGTTGTCGGCGACCGAGCCGTCGAAGAGGAAGACATCCTGCTGCACGATCGCCAGCAGGTCGCGATACGTCTTCAGCCGGTACTCGCGGATGTCGGACCCGTTGACGAGGATGCGCCCGCGCGTCGGGTCGTGGAAGCGCGCGACGAGGTCGGTGACCGTCGTCTTCCCCGCACCGCTGCGACCGACGAGGGCGATCACGGAGCCGCCGGGCACGACGACGTTGAAGTCGCGAACCACCGGCTGCCCCGGGCGATACTCGAACTCCACGTTCTCGAAGCGGATCTCGTGCACGACCCGCGGGGCGTCGCGCGCGTCCGGCCGATCCGGCTTGTCTCCCTCCATGCCTAACACCTCGAACACCCGCTCCATTGCCGCCAGCGAGCGCTGCAGCTCCGAGAACGAGTTGACGATGTTCCAGACGGGGCCGAGGAGGAGGAACGTGTACCACTGGAAGGCCATGATGTCGCCGACCGATGCACCCCCGCCGATCGCCAGGTAGCCGCCGTACCAGACGATGATCACGTTGACGGCGCTCATGAGCAGCCCCCACGTGGACCAGAGCCAGAGCTCGCGACGGTGCGCGAACAGCTCCTTGCGCAGCACCGTGTGGCGTCCACGGATGTAGTCGAGGAGCTCTCGCACTTCGCCGCGGAAGGCGCGAACGACACGAATCCCGGAAAACGTCTCGCCGACGTGTCCGTCGATCAGCTCGACGTCCTTCCGGACCGCACGATAGATCGGGCGCACCCGCCGCGCGAAGATGAAGCTGATCAGCATCACGCCCGGAATGATGGCCAGCGCCGTCAGCGCGAGACGCCAGTTCAGCGTCATGAGGATGGCCATCGCGATGATGAGCCTCACCATCGAGATGCTGGGTGACACCACCGCCATCTGGAGCAGGCCGGTCGTGGTGTCGATGTCGCCCGTGAGGCGCGAGAGGATGCCGCCCGTCTTCATGTCCCACAGCTTCGGCAGCGGCAGGTGAAGGAACCGCTGGAAGAGCGCGCGCCGCAGCGACAGCATCACCTTCACGTTCAGGATCCGCTGCCGGTAGTCCTTGGTGACGTTGATCAGCGTCGAAACGATGATCACCGTGAGGAACGCCGCGCCGGCCAGGTTGAGGCGGCCGAGTCGCGACGCGGTGTCGAGCGTCGTGTCGAGCAGCACGCGATCGACGATGTACCGCATGAAGAGCGGCTCGATCATCTCGAGCCCGGCGCGCATGAGGGCGAGCAGGAAGACGACGGCGACCGCCCCCCGGTGGGGCCGCAGCCACTTCAGGTAGTCACGCAGGTATTGCCGCCGCGTCGCGCGACCCAGCCACTTCCACCGCCTCGGCAGCGGCTCCTCGGCGGGCTTCGCCGCATCGGCGCGAGGCTTGCCGTCGTGTCCCGCCTCGGTGACGGCATCGAGCTGGCCGAGCCTGTAATGCTCGACGAAGCGCCGATAGCGCTGGCGGGAGGACCGGGGGTGATCGTTCATTACGGAGATTTATGACCTCGGGGAGCGCAATTAGCTGCGCGCGATGGTAGATTTCGGCTCACCCCGGTGGAGCGTTCATGGTTAGAATGTTCAGTTTCGCGGAAGGCGACCGAAAGTACCAGTGCCGAGTTGAGGGCCCGACCGCGGGCCGGAAGGAAGCCTGGTGGTGGTTCGAGGTTTCGGGCGATCCCCAGCGTTATGCCCCGTTTCAGGCGGCCCCGGGTGACACGGAGGCATCGGTAAGGTCTCGCATCGTCGCCTATTACGAAAACATGCTCGTTCGGCGCGCCCAGCCTGCCACGAGCTGGCACAACCGTGGACGTCCCGCGAACACGGCGGCAACCACCCCGGCCACGGGTGATGGCACGCCGACCTGAACCGACTGGACGACACGATGGAAACGCGCTCTCTTAGGAGCGCGTTTTTCTTTGTGGCCAACCCATTCCTTCTCCCGCCGAACCATGCACGGTCAATTCGTCTGGTATGAGCTGACGACGCCGGATGTCGATGCAGCCAAGAAGTTCTATCCGCAAATCACGGGGTGGGGAACGCAGCAGTTCGACAACGACTACACGATGTGGACGACCCGCGGCGTTCCGTTCGCCGGCATCTTCCGCCTCGGAGAGGAGCAGCGCCGCAAGGGCATTCCGCCGAACTGGATGCCGTACGTCGACGTAGACAGCGTCGATGAAATCGCGCGAAAGGCACAGTTCCTCGGCGGCAAGGTGAAGCACGGGCCGCAGGAAATTCCGGGGACCGGACGCTTCGCAGTCCTCGAGGATCCGCAGGGCGCGACCTTCGGCATATACCGGTCGAACAAGTCATCTCAGGCGTGGGACGGGACCCCGGTCGTCGGTCGCTTCTCGTGGCACGAGCTCATGACCACCGACTACAAGAAGGCCTTGGAGTTCTACCGCCAGCTGTTCGGTTGGCAGAAGGAGGGCGAGCTGCAGAGTCCGGTGGGGCCCTACCTCATGTATGGCATGAAGGGAAAGCGGTATGGCGGGATGTACAACCGACCCGCGACCATGGCGTCGATGCAGCCGTTTTGGTTGTTGTACGTCAACGTGCCCGACGTGAAGAAGGCGGCGGACATCGTCACGAAATCCGGCGGGTTCGTGCAGCAGCCGCCGATGATCGTGCCCGGGGAGACCGGCGGAATGATCGCCGTCTTCGGCGATGCGCAAGGCGTTGGCTTCGCCGTGCACCAGACCGGGCCCGGTGTGCCGCAGGCGACCGCGCCCGCCGCGAAGGCGACTCGTAAGGCGGCGCCGCGCCCGAAGGCAAAGGCGGCAGCGAAGCCGAAGTCCAGGGCCACCGCCAAAAAGGCGCCGGCGGCGAAGAAGAAGTCAGTCTCGAAGAAGGCGGCCCGGAAGAAGACGAAGCGTCGCTAAGGCCCCGTCAGCTTCCGGAACTGCTGCTCGTCGAGCCGCACCACCGACAATCGCCCCTGCCTCACGAGCGGAGAGTCCTTGAACAGCGGGTCGGCCTTGATTTCGGCGAGCGTGGTCCGCCGGGCAACGCGCCTAACGGGCTCCAGGTCGACGACCAGCAGCTTCGGGTCCTTGGCCTTGGGATCGGCGTACGCCGCCTTCGTCACCCGCGCCAGCCCCACGACCGCCTTCTCATCGCCGGTGTGGTAGATGAGCGCATCGTCACCGGGCGTCATGGCGGCCATGTTCCGGAGAGCGAACGGATTGCTGACGCCGTCCCAGACGGCCCTCTTCTCGCGCTCCAGGTCGTCCCAACTGTAGGTGGATGGTTCGGTCTTGAGCAGCCAGTGGTTGGGCATGGTCGTTTTCGCTAGGGGACACGCGGGCCTTCGAAGGACCCGCCTCCCTGTCGCAACGTGATCTTCGGCGCTGGCGTTCCCGGAGCGAAGACGATTCGCAACGACGGGTCGAACGATGCTCCGAAGGTATCGTCGCCCTGATAGCGCAAGGCGATCTCCGGCTGGTCCGTTCCCTGGGCCATGACTTTGCCGTCGCGCTCGAAGACGCGTAGCTCCAGTGTGCGTCCGCCCGGGAACGTGAGGCGATACGTTCCCGCGATGCGCGCCCGCAGCTCCCCGGTCGTGGGAAGATCCACGAGACGTGGAGGTGGCGCAACGAGCGGGACCCGGAGCGCCGCACGCGCGATGTTCGCCGCGACGCGATCGGCCCAGGGACCGTTGGTATTGGCGAGTACGACGACGGAGAGCGTCTCGGCCGGGAAGTACATTGCCATCGAGTTGAAGCCGTTGATCCCGCCGCCGTGCTGAATGCGCGTCCGCCCGCCCATTGTGTCGCTCACCAGCCCGAAGCCATATCGCGAGCCGGCCGCTGCCCCCTCGGGCGTCGTCATTACGGCATACGATTCGGGCTTCACGACGCGTCCGGCCGCGAGTGCGCGCTGCCACGCGACCAGATCGCCAACCGTCGAGCACAGCGCCCCCGCGGAGAAGGGCTGCGTCATGCTCAGCGGATCGGCGTTCGCGAGCTTGTCGCCCGCGCCAACCTGGTAGCCCTGTGCCCGATGCTTGATGATCGGACGCAGCTCGCAGTACATCGTCGCGCGCAGGCCGAGCGGTTGCGCGAGCTGCTCGCGCACGACGTCGGCATACGAGCGCCCCGTGACCCGCTCGATGAGCATCCCGAGCAGGTAGTAGCCGGTGTTGTTGTAGCGCCACTGACTGCCGGGCGCGAAGTCCATCGTATCCCCCGCAACGATGGCGAGCAGCGAATCGTGAGGCAGGTCGAGTCGCATCCGGCTCATCCAGCGCGGGCCGGCGCTCGTGTAGCTCGGAATTCCCGACGTGTGGTTGAGCAGCTGTCGAATGGGAACGCCGCGCCAGCCAGCAGGGGCCGTCGGAAGATGTTTTCCGAGCGAGTCGTCGAGTGAGATCTTCTTCTGCTCAATCAGCTGAAGGACGGCGGCAGCGGTGAATTGCTTGGTGATGGAGCCAATCCGGTAGACGGTCTGTGCGGTCGCCGCCACGTCGTTCTCGACGTCGGCAAGGCCGTAGCCCTTCATCACGATCGTATCCTTGCCGCGGACGACGGCGACCGACATCGCCGCGATCGGCCCTTCGCGGAGCGCGTTGGCGACGAGTGAGTCTACGGTGCGCCGGAGCGCGGCGCGGGCCTGCGGCTGCGCCGTACCGATGTTCGGAAGGAGCAGGAAGAGCGCGAGCGTGGCAATGCGAATCGCGTAAGGGCGCATGGTGGCCATCGATTGAAATGGAAGAGAGATCGGGCGGGTACCCGCTCTCCTACGCGAGGGGGTCGTGCAGGGATTCACGCCGCCGGCATCAGGTGCGCGACCACCGAATGTCCATCCCTTCGCGACCGGCGAGCGCGCGCCGCAGGAGTCCGACGAGTTGTGCGTCGGCGCCGTCCTCCTCGAGCATGTCGATCGTGTCACCGCTGATGTAGTAATCGATGTCCTCCGTCGATTCCTCCTCGAGCGCATCGATGAGGAACTGGAGCTGTTCCGCGGTAATCGTGCCGAGTGTGGTGTCGCGTTCGACGTCCCGGAGCTCGATCATGCTGCGTTCTCCTGTGTCGGATAGTTGCGATGCCTTGCATCAGTCGCACTGTCGTCGCCGGTGATCGGCAGGGCGACACTCGAAGCCACCCGTTGCCCAGAGTGCTCGTCGCTCCTCGCGGGCCTTGCGCTCGGCTTCGATGAGCCAGTCCACGTATTGCACGTTAGGCTGGTACGTGAGGAGTACCGCCCACCCTTCTCGAACCATGCGCCAGTTCACCAGCGTGCTGTCCACCCATACGTACGCGAGGAGGCGACCGTAGCGGTCGCGAGGCTCGACGTCCTGCTCGAGGCGCACCGTGGACCCGAGGCGGACAAAGCTGGCCAGTGCGGTGGCGGCCTGTCTCCCGTAAGGGTCCTGGTCCAGCTCGGGCGTGTCTATCCCGATGAGCCGCACCCGACCCGTGCCTTGACACTCGATTCCATCGCCATCGGTTATCCGGGTGACGAGGCACGAGAGGATGGTCTCGCGACGAGGCGCGGAGGGCCCGGGGTCGTGAATGGGGCGACCCGACCCGAAAGGCTCCCTTTCCAGTGTGCTCGTGTGGTCGTGCACGACCCGCCAACCCTGCCTTGTCCGGGCGTATACGAGCGTGATGGCGCCTCGCGCCGGCGGAGCCTCGCGACGTGAGGTTTGCCACCACGTATAATTGCCCACCGCGACCGCGGCGTCATTGCCTAACCGACGCACGAAGACGGAGTCAACGTCCATTTGCACCGCGCCCGGCCTGGCCAGTATCTCGCCGAGGATTCCGGCAATGTTCTTCCAACCGCGGTGAATCCTCCCGTCGTCAGCGGTGGACGTGCGCGGATCGTCGAGATACAGCGCCGCCACACCCGCGGCATCGCCTCTGTTGATGGCGGCGACGTACCGGCGCACCTCGGCCCGGATCTGCTCCTCGACAGGTTGCGCCAGCGCGCCGGGGGCAAAGGCGAGGGCGAGCACCAGGATTGCAAAGTGCATTACGGCGAGGTGGTCATCGTGGTCGAAGCCAGAGGTCGTCGAGGGCCGAGGTCGTCAAGGTCGTCAAGGTTGTCGAGGTTGTCGAGGTTGTCGAGGGTTTCCTCGCCGACGAGGACGTTACCTCGATCACGTTGACGACCTCGACCACCTCGCTGTGTGTGCAAGAACACGAACCCTGCACGTCTCCCTGGATATCCTCTCGAGTGAGGTTCTCTATGTCCTCGTCCCCCCTCGACCTAACCCTTCGGTTCGAGCTGGCGACCGAAGAAGGGCGAGCCCTCTTCGTCTCGTACGGCGTGGCGTCGGCGTTCGCGCTCGCCTGGTTGCTCGTAGTCCAGGTGACGCCCGTTCGCGCGGACGAGCCGGTGGCGAGTCCCGACGAGCCCATCATCGTCGTCCCGCCGCCTGAGGACTTCCCGACGCCACGCGAGGAAGTCGCGGGTTCCGGCGGGTCGCCCACGCGCCGATCCTCGCGCGGCGGCGCGCCCGGGGCGAGCAGCATTCGCGACGCGTTCGGCGGCACCGCTGGGCTCGTGGATGCGGGGCGTATCCTTCGCGGCGTCGAGCTGTCGTCCGGCAGCTCGGCCGCCGGCGAGCCCACTACCCGTAAGGTCGGACTGGGGACCGGCATTGGATCTCGCACACCGGGCCTGTCGCGCGAAGGCGGCGTCTCACCGACGGGAGCCGGCCTTGGGGTGGTCGCCGGCGAGGGTGTCTCGCGAAGCGCGTTGACGATCGCGCCTCCGGAAGTGCGTCCAGTCGCCGCACCGTCGGCGGGCGCTGCGACCGAAGTGGGGCAAGGCGCGCGCGCACACGTTCCACAGCTGGAGCGCTGTTATTACGCCGAGGGGTTGTCGAGGAACCCGGCGCTCGCCGGGCTCGTGAGGCTGGCGATCACGGTCGAAGGCGGACGGGTGACGACCGCGGAGGTGGTGAGCCGCAGCTGGGCCGGTGCTGGGGCGAGCGAGACCGAGAGCTGTCTCGTGCGTGTGGCGCGCGCGTGGCGGCTCGGGAGCTCCAGCGCTCGCATCGTCCTGCCGCTGAGCTTTACCAGCCCTACCCGTTAGGCGACGATCGAGAGCGCCAGACGAGGCGAGCCGCCCACACGGTGAGCAGCGTCGCCATGAGCGTCAGCGCGATGTATCCGGGATCCGTCGCGAGATGGGGTTCGAGATACATTCGCGCGCCATGAGCGAGAACGATGAGGCCAAAGATGAGGCCGGTGATCATTACGTAGATTCTCATTGGCGCACCACGGTTCGGGTGAGGCTACGAGTGTGAGCGCTACACGACCTGCAAGAGTTTGTCGTCCTCGACACGGTACATCAGAGGGGCAACGAGCACCGCTGGGTACACCTTGTTGAGTCGTCGAGTCTCCTCGAGCACGAACTCGACCGCGTCGTCGATCTCGTAAACGCCGACGGACTCATCGAAGTGCCCAGCGGCGTGTCGTTCATCCCAGCCGCCGCGCGCGACGAGACCACGAATGAACGCCTCCCGCTTCTTCCTCACGCCGACCATCCCGCAATTCGTGTGGCCCAGGAGCGCGATCGTGGTCACGCCGCCAATGGCCACCGCATACGAGATATCGAAGGCGTGGTCGCGGAGATTGCCGCCCGCGGCTCGGATGACGTACGCGAACTCATTGGGGATGATGAGATCCTTCCGGTCATCCATGCACATCCCGACGAGCAGCTGCGCCCGCCCGCTCGAAACCGGGAGCGGCTCCGCAAGATTGTGATAGCGCAGCAGCCACTCGATCGGAGTGTTTCGGTAGGCCGGCAGGATGTCGGCGATCGAAGCGACGGCGACTGTTTGTGACACGCTCAACTATGCCGCCGTAGCTCGAGGACGACCAGACCTCCCGATCGCGCGACGCGCCGGGGCCGTCCGCGCGGCACTAACGAAGTTCTCACAGAGGAAGTCTTGCCAAGCACGCCTGTCTATTCCATATGAAGGGAATCACTCAACAAGGGCCCGTACGATGCGATACTCACCTCGTGTCCTCACGCTCTCGGCCGCACTGCTCGTCACGTTAGGGTGCGCCAAGAGAGATAACTCCAGCGCCACCACCGACTCCGCCGCGCCGATGGCGGGAGAAGAAACTCGCCAGGTCGCTGCCGGTGGAATCGCGGCCTCGGGATGGAGCGGTCGCATCGATGCGAGTGCGGCGGCCGACGGGCAGAAGCTCGAGAACGCGAAGCTCGATCAGAAGGGCGACACGCTGCTCGTGACGACCGGTCCGGCGGTCGCCTACTGGAATCCGGCGAATACCGCGAGCGGGGATTACACCATCAGCGCGACGTTCCACGAGCCAGAGTACATGAACGTCAATGACCATCCGCACCCGTATGGCTTGTTCATCGGCGGCAACGACATGGGCACCGATCAGCAGACGTATCTGTATTGTGCCGCGTATGGCAACGGCAACTTCATTGTTCGCGGATTCGGCCCCGAGCCGTTCCAACTGAACGGACGCCGCGGTGAAGCGAACGCGGCGGTGAACAAGGCGGCTGGGAAGAATCAGCCGGTGACGCAGCAGATCTCGCTGTCGGTGAAGGGCAATAAGGTCGAGTGCGCCATTAATGGGACGACGGTCGCGTCATACGACAAGTCGGCGGTCGTCGGCGCCGGATTGCTGAAGTCCACCGATGGCGTGTACGGCATTCGGTTCGCGCACAACACCGATGGCAGGGTGACCGCGCTGGCGAAGACGCCGTAGCGCGGATCATCGACCAGCCCTGGCCCGCGGCGCTCACGAGAGCCGGAGCCTACGGCAGTCGCGTCTTCTCGAGCTCGCGAATCGCTCGGGCGGGGCAAGGTCGGGTAGTAGAGTGTCCGAGGTGGGAGATGCGGATTGATCGCGGGAGCGCACTGGCGCCTGCGGAGCTCACCACTGCACTGTCCGGTCGGTATACCATCGAGCGCGCGCTCGGGCGGGGGGGCGCCGCGATCGTCTACCTGGCGTGCGACCTGAGGCACCATCGTTCGGTCGCGCTCAAAGTCTTCCAGCCCGATCTCGCTGACAGCATCGGAGCGCAGCGATTCCTACAGGAGATCGAGACCGTCGCGCGCCTTCGACACCCGCACATTCTGCCGCTTTACGACTCGGGTGAAGTAAACGGCGTGCCGTACTTCGTGATGCCGTATGTCGAGGGCGAGTCGCTTCGCGCCCGCCTCGAGCGCGCGCCGCGACTCACGGTCACGGAGGCAGTACAAATCGCGCGAGCCGTCGCCGATGCGCTCGATTTTGCGCACCGACACGGCGTCATCCATCGCGACATCAAACCGGAGAACATCCTCCTCGAGGCTGGCCACGCGATCGTCGCCGACTTTGGCATCGCACGCGCGGTGAGCGCAGCGTGGGGCGATTCAGTGACGCGTACCGGGTACGCGGTGGGAACGCCCGGGTACGTCAGCCCGGAACAGGCGAGCGGCGAGCGGGACATTGACGGACGCAGCGATCTGTACTCGCTCGCCTGTGTGCTGTACGAGATGCTCGCCGGCGAACCACCCTTCACCGGAGCGACGGCGCACGAGGTAATCGCGAAGCGATTCGTTGGTTCGTTCACTGCGCTTCGGGTCATCCGTCCCGACGTCCCAGCCGAGGTGGCGGATGCTGTCGCGCGCGCATTGGCGCCTGCGCCTTCCGACCGCTTCTCGTCGGCCGCAGCATTCGCCGAGGCCCTGACGACGGGCGTCTCCATCGAGCACGGGGGGTTGGGCAGGGAGCATGCCGCCACATCCCGTTTCGTGGCGGTCCTGCCGTTCGACAATCTGACCTCTGACCCGGAAAACGAATACTTCAGCGATGGCATCACCGATGACATCATCGCGCAACTCTCGAAGATCGCTGGCCTGAGAGTGATTTCGCGCGCGTCGGCGATGCGGTACAAGAGGTCACCGAAATCCCTTCGTGAGATCGCCGCCGACCTCGGTGTCTCCTACGTGCTCGAGGGGAGCGTGCGCCGGGCGGACAAGCGGGTGCGGATCGTTGCGGAGCTCATTGACGGAAGGACCGATGAGCATGTGTGGACCGATACGTACGACCGGGAGCTCACCGACATCTTCAGCATTCAAAGCGACGTGGCGCTCCAGATCGCCAATGCGCTCCAGGCTGAGCTGTCACCGGAGGAGGAGGTCAGGATCGGCAAGCCTCCGACGCGAGATCTCGACGCGTACGAGCTGTACCTGAGAGGCCGCCAGTGTGAATACAAGTTCACCGAAGAGTGGATCCGACGCGGGCTCGAGTACTTCGAGCGTGCCATCGCGAAGGATCCGCATTACGCGCGCGCCTACGCCGGTGTCGCTCATACCTATGTGGTTCTCGGGCTTGGTCATGGCGCGGGTACTCTGCGATCCAGCGAGGCGTACGCCAAGGCTCGGCTGGCGGTCGAGAGTGCTCTTGCGCTCGACGCCGGGCTCGGTGAGGCACACGGCGTTCTGGCGTTTCTCAAGTTCATCGCGGACTACGACTGGACCGGCGCGGAGCGCGAATACCAGCGTGCGATCGAGCTGAATCCTGGCAGCGCCGAGATCTACGACAGCTACGGCCTCTTGCTCTCGTCCCTCGGCCGGTTCGACGAAGCGATCGCCGCGCAGAAGCACGCCCAGGAGCTCGATCCTCTCACCACTGTCGCCTCGTCGGATCTCGCGTCGGCGCTCCTGCGAGCCGGCCGCTACGACGACGCGGCGAAAGAAGCACAGCGGCTCATTCAACTGGAGCCGGGATTCCCGATGGGGCACTCCACTCTCGGGTGGGCGTACGTGAAGCTGGGTAAATGCGATGACGGGCTCCGGGAGCTCGAGCACGCCGTCGCTATCTCTCCCGCTAACACTCTTTTCCTTGCTCAGCTCGGACAGGCGTACGCCGAGACCGGGAAAGTCCAGCAGGCGCGTGAGATTCTCGGACGGCTCGAGGAGCTCGCGAAACAGCGGTACGTGTCGCCGTACCACATGGCCTACGTCTACACGGGTCTTAGCGAGCCCGACGAGGCGATCGACTGGCTCGAGCGAGCGTACGAGGAACGGGCCGGCGGGGTGTACGGCATCAAGGGTTCCTTCCTTTTCAGGTCGCTACAGCCGCACGCACGATTCCAGGCGTTGCTGCGCAAGATGAACCTGGCCTAACGTGAAGGAAATCCGCACAAGGCGTCGGTATCATCCCGATTGTCATCGCGTCCGATCCGCGCATGTCTGTGCCTACACTAATCCTCGTAAGTGGGCCATTCGCCCCGGAGGCTACCATGCGCGGACTGTATCTCCTCTCGATCGCCCTGCTTGCGGCGGTGGGTCCACTCGCCGCGCAAGGCGCACCGGCCGCAGCGCAAAGGGACACCATCGCAATCAGAGAGCTCTACAGGAGGTATTCTCAAGCGTTCGCCGCGGAAGACGTGGCAACACTGGTGCAATGTTTCGCTGAAGATGGGATGCTCATGGCGCCTCGCGAGCCGACGGTCGCGGGGCGCGACCAGCTTCGTCGGCGCTGGGAATCGTTTGCCGCCGCCGAAGTGACGCATGAGCTGGGGTTCACGCTCGACGAGATCGTGATAGCTGGCGAATGGGCCTATGCTCGCGGGACATTCACATGGCGAGGGATCATCAAAGCGGGGGAACCCGAGGCTGAGAATCGAGGGCGGTATCTGGACATCTTGCGACGCGAGCGGGATGGCTCGTGGGTCATTGCGCGGCGCATGCGCAACTAGCGCCGTCCTCCGATGTGAAGTGCGCTCGTTCGGGGCTCTTGAGAGGCGCATTGGACGCTGATGTTCGCTGAAACGCGGAACAGTATGATGGATGACGTGGGAATTCTCAGGACCACGATCGGTGTGGAAAGCCACCAGCGTCGCGGCGAAGTTCGGGAGCTTCCCGAGACGCTGGTCGACACCGGCAGCGAGTACCCCTGGATCCCGCGCGACATTCTCGAAGGGCTTGGCGTCGGCGTCGAGCGCGCGCAACGGTTCAGAACGGCCGACGGGCGTGTGGTTCACCGGGTGATGGGATACGCGATCATTCACGCCGGCGGAACGCGCACGTCGGATGAAGTGGTGTTCGCCGAGCCGGGCGACATGGTGCTGCTGGGGGCCCACACGCTCGAAGGGCTCAATCTCCGCATCGATCTCAAGGCCAGGCAGCTCGTTCCCGCGGGTCCTGTCCCCGCGGCGCTGACGCGCTCCGCCGCATAGCGACGGGCACCGATCATGGCGCCCGTCTCAGCATGAAGCCATCGATCCCCACGAGATAACCGTCGGAGTAGCCCTGGGATCGTGCATCCTTGCCGACGATCTCCAACGTCACGGTGCTCGCGCCGGCACGAAGCGGAATGCGCCCGAAGGAGATGGGCCCCGTTGGCTCGACCGTCGGCGAGTAGCCGCGAACGATCGGTGAGAGCAGACGTCCGTTGACACTCACGCGCACGTCGCCGTAGTCCTGCGCGCGAGTGAAATACCCAATCAGCTCGTAGGTGCCCGCGGCAGGCGCGCGCAGCGGAAGCGTGAGCCGTGCGCCCGCTCTCGACAGCACCCACCAGAGCTGCGCACCGCCACTCCAGCGCGTGGAATCCGGCTCGAAGCCGCCCATGTCCTGCACGCGCAGCTCGCCAGCGGTCACGCGCGCCGACTCGAGCAGGCCCTCTCCCTCGATCATTCCGGGAAAGCGCCGTGGGACGGCCGGTTCCACCGGCATGAGGTCGTTGGGCAGCGCTGGAAACGGCGCGTGCGGATGCGACTGATACCAGAACGCGACCGAGGTGTAATCGACGTCGCGCGTGTCGTTGGTGCCGCCGTGCTCGATGGTGAAGCGCAGGCTCCTCGTGAACGGAATGGGATCCTGGATGTGCCATCGATAGGCGCTCACGCGGGCGCTTACGGAGTCCTTGATCGTCGCGCCGTGGAAGGGCGCCGAGTAGGGACCGGTGTCGAAGTACCAGCCTGACGAGAAGTAGTCTTCGGTGCCGGTGCCGATGACGCTGGGAGTCGTTTCGCCGTCGATGAAGACGCGCTCATTCCCCTCGAGATACCACATCCCACGCCCGCGGCGCGGCTGCATCGAGAGGACGGTACCGACGTAGTGTCCGCGGCCGGCCGCGTCGACCAGCGTGACGGGCTGCCCGGTCTGGGTGGTGGTGCGACGGAACTGCGCATGGAAGTAGAGCACGCTGTCGGGGAGCGCGTTGTACGCCTCGACGTCCACGTTGAAGTAGAAGCGCTCAGCCACGACCTTCGAGCGATTCTCGACGGTGATGCGCGCACGGCGCCGGAAAGGCATCGGCCAGTAGATGTTGTATCCGCCGCTCGTCATGTTCGACGGCAGCGAGATGTAGTCGCGCCACTGTCCGAAGCCGACGCCGAAGAAGTCGGAGACCGGGACCTCGACCGAGGGTGTCGTCTCGTCGTCCCAATAGCAGCGGACGATGAGCTGCCGCTGAAGGTCGACGTTGTTGCGTGGCGCGATGGTGATCCACCACCGCCTGACGATGCCGGTGCCGGAGTGGTCGACGAGCGTCAGCGTTTCGCCGGGGGCGATGCGTCGGAAGTCGTCGTTCTTGCCGGCGGGATCGAGGCTCGAGTAGTGGGCGATCCTGCTGCCGCGGGGGAGGACGAGGGCATCGAGGGCGCCGGGGCCGAGCTGCTGGGCGGCGAGTGCAGTCGGCTGAAGGACGGCGCCGAGGAATGCCGCGACGATCAGGGGTAAGTGTGGATGGGATCGCATAGTCTGCGCGCGTCCCCCGCTCGTAGGGTTTTGACTTTTGATGACATGGGGATCTTCCGGACGACCGTCGAAGTCGCCCGCCTGGCTGTGCCCGACCAACGGCGCCAGGTGACCGGCGTTATGGTCGACGCCGGCAGTGAGTACAACTGGATTCCGCGTCCCCTCCTCGAGGAACTGTCGATTCGTCCCCAGCGCACCAATCGCTTTCAGACCGCGGATGGTCGCCTTCTGGACCGCGAGGTGGGGTTCGCCCTGCTCTACGCTGCCGGACGGTCCGCGCCGTCGATCGTCGTCTTCGCCGAACGGGGCGACCTCGTACTCCTCGGTGCCCATGAGCTCAGAGGACTCAACGTTCGCGTCGACCGGCTTCAGAAAGCGCTCGTGCCGGCGGGTCCCTCCCCGCGGCTGCAGCATGAATTTCGTGGACTGCATAGGCCGTCACGCAGTCTCCGACTCTGCCTCCCCAGGAGGTGGCATCGGAAGTCCTGAAGCGAGCCCCTGCGTCGTCGGGAGCCATCGCGGGTAAGGCTCATGGGACCAGTCTGCGTATGCAACGGGTAGATGACCCCGCTCCGCGTGACCCAACATTTCGACGTACCAGCCCGCATACGCCCAATCGCGTCCCTGGCCGGCGCTAACGATATCTGGGAATCGCTCACTGAATCTCTCGGCGAGATCCCGCGCCGTGGCCTTCCTGGAATCCTTCCAACCGAAATAGTCCGCGCCCGTGCTCGAGCTATAGTTCGCCGACTGACGAGCGAAATCGCGAGCCATAGCGCCGTGCGCACGGAGGATGTTGGTCACCGGCGTGATGTTACATCGCCAGTGCATGCCACTTCCCGACATTCCAGGCATGATTCGAACACGCTGATGTCCGAGCTTGTGAAGCTCGTGCACCATGGCCAGGACTCTCTGGCATCGGCGGATTGTTGCGTCGGGATGTCGGACCACCTTTTGGCATTATCTGGTCGGCGAGAACCAAAGCGACGACAAAAAGCCGAGCCCGGAAGCGCGCCCGCATCTGCCGATGACCGTGCCCGGCCTCGCTGACTTTCCCAGCTTCCTTCACTCCCGTGCTTCGCTACAAACCCTAACGCGATCCCTGCAGCCTCACCCGACCGCGACGCTGCGCAGCCGCTCGATAGCCACCGCGTACTGCTCGGCGTTCACCCCGACGACGAGATGCAGCAGACGATCGGCGACCACCAGCACCCCGCCAGGCACAGCTCGCTCCAGGTCCTCTCTCTTGATCCGCGCGGAATCGAGCACCCGGACGCGCAAGCGCGTGACGGCCACCGCCTCCACCCTAACGATGTTGTTGTAGCCGCCGAGCGCCTCGACGATCGCCGCCACCGGCGCGCGATCCAGCCCGGTCAAGTCGGCGTTCCGCGCCGCAGGCACGGGCTCACGTCGCGGTGCGGAGACCACCGGCGCCGGCGCGACGACACCCGCCGCCCTCATGTACTCATCCATCTCCGTCTTGAGGTTCTCCGACCGCGTCCCAAAGATCGCCTGCATGCCGCTTCCAACCTGCACCACGCCGGCGGCGCCTAACGCCTTCAGCTGCTCGGCGCTCGCGCGCGACACATCGTGGAGGTCCACCCGCAACCGGGTGATGCACGCGTCGAGGTTCTTGATGTTCCCCGCTCCACCGAACGCCGCGACGAGTCGCGGCGCCATTCCATCTCCCGCGACCCCCGGGCCCCCCGACACCTCGACACCGGTCTCCTCCAGCTCGCGGCCCGGCGTCTTCAGGTCGCGCTTGACGATCAGCGTCCGGAACAGTCCGAAGTACATCAACGCCCAGAGCGGCCCGAGCCACAGGAACCACCACCCACGCTCCGAGTTCGGATACAGGACGATGTAGTCGATCAAGCCATGCGAAAACGTCGTGCTGTGCCGAATGCCGAGCTCCACGCACAGGAAGTACGCGGCACCGGCCAACACAGCGTGAATACCGTAGAGAACTGGCGCCACGAACAGGAACGCGAACTCGATCGGCTCGGTGATCCCCGTAAGAAACGACGTCAGCGCCGCCGAGATCATGATGCCGCCGACCTTCTTCCGGTTCTCGGGGCGCGCCGTCCTCCAGATCGCCAGCGCCGCCGCCGGCAATCCCCACATCTTGAACAGGTAGCCGCCGGCGAGATTGCCCGCCGTTGGATCACCGGCGGTGAATCGATAGATCTCGCCCCGGATGATCTTCCCCGTCTCCGGCTCGACGTACTGCCCGACCTCGAAGAAGAAGGGCACGTTCCAGATGTGATGCAGCCCGAACGGAATCAGCGACCGCTCGACGACGCCGTACACCGCGAACGCGATCTCCGGACTGCTCGTCGCCGCCCAATGCGAGAACACGTCGATCTGCCGGCCGATCGGCGGCCACACGAAGCTCAGCACGATCCCGACGAGCACTGCCGCGAAGGCGGTGAGAATCGGCACCGACCGCTTCCCCGAGAAGAAGCCGAGATACGGCGGCAGCTGCAGCTTGAAGAATCGGTTGAACAGGATCGCGGCAACCGCGCCAATGAGAATTCCGCCGAACACACCGGTCTCGATCGACGCGATCCCCATGATCTGACGCGGCTCGTAGCCGACGAGCGGCGCCATCACGCCCATCGTCGCCACCATCACCGCGAAGCCCACCACCGCCGCCAGCGCCGACACTCCATCGTTCCCCGTTAGGCCCAGCGCGACGCCGATCGCGAAAATCAGCGGCAGGTTGCCGAAGACAGCGCCACCGGCCTGCGCCATGACGTTCGACACCGTGGCCGGCAGCCACGCGAACTTCGCGCTGCCGACACCCAGCAGAATGCCGGCGACGGGCAGCACCGAGACCGGCAGCATCAGCGACTTGCCGATCTTCTGCAGCCATCCGAACGCGGCGCGTCCAACGCTCATGTCGGTCCCCCCTCAGCGGTGACGCTGGGTTACCAGCGCGCGCACCTCTCCCCCGTCAGACGCCTCGAGCGCCTGACGAGCCGTCTCCTCGCACTCGGCCAACGTCAACGACCGTACGCGCGCCTTCACCGCAGGAACGAGCGGCACGTCCACGCTCAGCTCGTTAATGCCGAGGCCGACCAGCACCGGCACCGCCTGCAGATCACCGGCAAGTGCTCCGCAGACTCCGACCCACCGACGGTGTGCCCTCGCTCCCGCGACCGTACGCTCGATGAGCCGTAGAACGGCGGGATGCAGGGCATCCACCTGCGACGCGAGCCGCGGATTCGACCGATCCATCGCCAGCGTGTACTGCGTGAGATCGTTCGTCCCGATGGAGAAGAAGTCCGCCTCCTTCGCGAAGCGATCGGCGAGGAGCGCGGCCGACGACGTCTCGACCATGATGCCGACGTCGATCTTCGGGGCACCCAGCGCCGCACGCTCTTCCTCGACCAACGCTCTCGCCTCACGCCATTCGGCGATCGTCGAGATCATGGGAAACATCATCGCGACCTTCCCCGCACTGGCCGCGCGGAGGATCGCGCGAATCTGCGCCCGGAACATCTCGGGGCGACTCAGCGAGAGCCGCACGCCGCGCTCACCGAGAAATGGGTTGGCCTCCGTCCCCATCGGCATGTACGGCAGCGGCTTGTCGCCGCCGACGTCGAGCGTCCTGATCACCAGAATCCGGTCGGGACCGAGCGCGCGCGCGATCGCCTCGTAGGTGCGTGCCTGCTCATCCTCGTTAGGCGCCGACCGGCGCTCCATGAACATGAACTCCGTTCGCAGGAGTCCGACACCTTCACCGCCGACCTCCGGTACCCGACGCGCATCTTCCTCATTGCCAATGTTCGCCACCACCTCCAGGCGGTGGCCGTCGCGCGTCACCGCCGGCTTTCCCGCGACCGCCATCTCCTCGTTGCGCCGGCGCGCCGCGGTCGCCTGACGCTCGCCGATCTGCTTCTCTTCCGCCGCGGTCGGCCCCACGTGCAACGTGCCGGCGTCGCCATCGAGCACGACGCGCGTGCCGGGCGCAATGTCGAGCACGCGCGGATCGATGCCGGCTATCGCGGGAATCCCGAGACCCCGTGCGAGAATCGCCACGTGGGATGTGGCGCTTCCCATCGTCGTGCAAAAGCCACGCAGCCGTGTGCGATCGAGCGAGGCCGCATCCGACGGCGCCAGATCCTCGGCCACCACGATTGAATCCGGTGGAATGTCGTGCGGCGCGTCGTCGCGACCGGCGAGCAGATGCAGCACGCGCCGGCCGACGTCACGCAGATCGGTCGCTCGCGCCGCGAAGAGCGGGTTCTTCAGCGCGAGCAGACGCCGCGATTGCTGCGTGTATGCCTCGCGCCAGGCATAGGCCGCCGATCCGCCCTCGCGAATGAGCTCGCTCGCGCGATCGAGCAGATCGGGGTCCTCGAGAAGCTCCTGATGCGCCCCGAAGATCGCCGCCTGCTCCGGGTCCGCTTCCTCGGCCATTCTCTCCTGCAGCGCTTCCAGCTGGAGATGCGCCGCCGCGATCGCGGCATCGAGGGAGCGACGCTCCTGGTGCGGATCTGCGGCGCGTTCCTCGAGTACGGTGTCATCGTGGCGAAGCTGGAAGACCTTTCCAATCGCGACGCCGGGCGATGCGGGCACGCCATCGTAAAGGCCAGGCCGGGATGGCGCCGTCGCGCGCGCGACGGCGGCGGCAGGTACGGATGGCGGCGTGGCATGCGCGGCGGGAGACAGATCGCTCGCCAGGGCTCGCGACAGCTCGGCGATCGCCTCCCGAGCGTCATCGCCACGCGCGGCGATGGTCACCGTCTCACCACGGCCGACCTCGAGCGCCATGATGGACACGACGCTGCGCGCATTCGCTTCACGGTCTCCCTTGATCAGCCTGATGTCGGACGTGAACTGACGGGCGACGGCAGCGACCACCGCCGCCGGCCGCGCGTGCAGCCCAGTCTCATGGGCGACGACGATTGGGGCAGAGCGAATGGTCTCGCCCGGCGTCTCGACGGCGCGAGAAGTCGCCGGCGCGCCGGTGATGATCTCGAGGAGCATGTCCTCTCCGGCTCGGACCTTCCCCGATCGCGCGTGCAGCGACGTTACGCGATCCATGTTCGTGATCAGCACGGGAGAGATGAGACTCAGCGCGTGCGTCGCGACATAATCCGCGTCGAAGGTCATGAGCGTGTCGCCCTTCTTCACATCGTCGCCAGGCTTCGCGATCGCCTGGAATCCTTTGCCGTTCAGCTTGACGGTGTCGAGCCCGACGTGAATGAGGATCTCGAGCCCGAAGGCCGAGAGCGTGAGCGCGTGTCCGGCGCGATGTATCTGGAGGACGCGCGCATCGCAGGGGGCGACGACACGCTGGTCGAGGGGCTCGATCGCGATGCCGTCCCCCGCGAGGCGCTGCGCGAACGCGGGGTCCGGGACCTCCTCGAGCGGCACGAGCACTCCAGAGATGGGGGCGAAGATCGTCGTCGCGGAGGAGCCGTCGCGTGCCGTCATGTCGATCGATTCACGCTGGAGGGGCCGTGGAGGGAGACCTGGGCCTCAATTATGCCGCCAATCCGCGCCGGCCACCATTAGCGGCCGGGAGGCTTTTTCGGAGGTCGATCCTGGGGGCGCGCACCGCCGGTGCGCCTGTGCTTCCTCCATCAAATAGGGCACCGCGCTGCACCCCGGTACTTGTGACCGCGGGAACAGGTTTTCCACCCGCCTCGGTTGGGCTTAGGCATCAGTGGTTCGAGGGTGACGGTGCGCCGTGGCTCCTGGAGCGCCTGCGGGCGACGATGATCGCCGCGATGGAGATGCCGAGGAGCACGGGGTAGATGAGAAGAAGATCGACGCGGATGTTGCACTCTCCCGAGCAGAGGATTCTCCGCCGCATCCCCTCCTCATACAGGAAATACAGAAGCCAGAGCGCGCCCGCCACCGCCGCACCTCCGACGCGGGTCTTCCAGTAGGCCGCGCCGAACAGAACCGAGGCAATGAGCGCAAGCCAGGGAGCGGCGACGAAGATTCCGAGGATCGACATCGGTGGCTATGCCCCGCCTCGCGGTGGGGATGGCGGGAGTTTCTGCAAGAACGTAATGGCTTCCTCCACGCGCTCGAACTGCTCGGCGAACCAGTACCCGCCTTCGCAGTCGACACGCACACGGAATCCGAGCGGTGGGAGCTTCCGCCCCTCGGAAGGACTCACCTTGCCGCGGTCGTCGCGAGCAGGCGTCGTGACCGCGGCACCGGAAGCGGAGGACCCGAGGAGCTGCAGAGACTCTTCGCGCGCGGCTGTGAGAGTCACGCCGAGGTGGTTCAAGACCTGGGCGGCGATCCCCCGCTCCTCCCGCAGGAGGCCGAGCAGGAGATGCTCGGTGCCGATGTAGCTATGGTTGAGCTCCCGCGCCTCGGCCATGGCGAGCTCGAGAACTTTCTTCGCGCGTGAAGTGTAAGGCAGGTCGCGCGCGATCGGCGCGGGAGGTCCCTTCTTGATATGCTGCTCGATCAGCTGCTCGATGTCGTCCGGATCTGCTCCGAGGCTTTGCAGGACGGCCGAGGCCAGGCCCTGACCCTCGCGTATGAGGCCGAGCAGAATGTGCTCCGTACCCACGTACTCGTGGTTGAGGCGTGCAGCTTCCTCGCGAGCCAGCTCCAGGACTTTTCGGACACGTTCGGTGAAGTTGTAGCCGTTCATGCGTGCTCCCCTTTTCTTGTTGACCGCTAAGGGCGCAAACGGCCGCAAAGGACTGCCTTGTTTTTTTGCCGCGGATGAACGCAGATGACGCAGTTTCGCCCGCGCGTAAATCTGATTCCGCGTAGCTGTTGACAAAGATCTTTGGGAACTTCCTCTCGCGTGAAGCTCCCATGCGCCGAGGAGCGATCCGCGTTCAGCCGCGGCGAAAAACATGGCAGTTCTTTGCGGCCCTTTGCGCCCTTTGCGGTTAACCCAGGCCCGTCGCGCCAGTAGACTCGTTATGCCCGCCCCCCGCGCTCGGCAATGAGACGGAGCGCGGCATCGTTCACGAAGAGCTTGTTGTGAAATCGCTCCCCCCAGGACAGCGGTGTGACATCGCGGTACTCGTGCAGCGCTTCCTCTGCCCCGTATCCAGGATGGAGCTGCTTCCGCAATGATGCTCTCACGTTAGGATCGGCGCCATGGTTCAGCAAAAGCTCCGTGAACGGAGCGGCCTTCGCCTTGCGGCCGTGGTTCATCCAGTACGCCGGTTGAGATACCACCGT